>CALVKT010000010.1 GCA_944333055.1 uncultured Clostridia bacterium | reverse complement strand
CATTATAGGTTGATTTCAAGCCAAGAACAATTTTCGCCGCATACATATCGACACCGATAGCCATACCGGAAATAAAATGTGTAACCCCATTCTCTTCAATCTGCCTGATGATTTCGGTTCTGAGCTTCTGCTTGAGTGCAATACATCTCTCGTCTGACTCATTGAATCCGAATGGGAGGCTCTGGGGCCTGTGACCAGTAAAAGCACATTTCTTTTTCTTCATATCTCATCTCTCCAAGTATGTATTTCAGCGTTAGTCTCTAACGCTAATACATAGTATATCATGAAGAAATGTAGAAGTCAGTCGAAAGAAGTAATAAAAGAAAAAACTGCGCCATAGACAGCGCAGTTCAACAAATCAACTCATTTTTCATTCTCTTTTTCCTGACGGATCAGAAGTTCCAATATTTGAAGAATACGATTTTGTGCTTCCACAGGAAGAGCGTTCAACTCTTGTGAAAGCTGATTTGCTTTATACTCTGTGGAATGCGTGAGCACATCGCAAAAGATGGCATCAGCAGATACCTCAAGGGCGTTAAGCAAAAGTATGAGATTTTCGCATCGAGGAAAAGAGGCTCCCCGTTCCAAAGTAGAAATATAGTTTGCCGTAAATCCGGTCTTCTCTGCAAATTCCTCTTGCGTTAGACCAAGGCGTTCACGGCACTGCTTTATTCGTTTACCAATCCGTTTATCAATCATGACAAGTACCATGTCCTTTTCTGCATCGTTCATAGTAATTATATGGACAAGCGATATAGTTATACAGAAACGAAAACACATACTCTATGGATTAGCGACATAGTACCGGCCAAAATTCACGAAAAAGTCACGAAAAAAAGAGCCTCAGGCGACAACCAAGTGGTCATCGACTGAGGCTCTTGTGGTATGAGATACCCTGTTAATTCAGAGATTTCTTTTAACCCCTTTTTTTCTGCAAAACAAGCGCCCGAAGTTTTCTCTCGATGTTCTTGTTTCGATTCTTCTTCCGTACTTCTTCTATTTCGGTTCGCTGACTTTCTGTAATCTCGTACATCTTTGCCATCTTTCATCACCTGGATTATTATATCACAGATGGCACTTCTTGTTTAGTGTTTTGTTTGAAGATTAGTATTACCTATTTTTATGGTACTGGCACGGGTAGTACGTCGCCCAGCCTGACCGTCAGTAATCATGCCATTGTACGAGCGGAAAACGGGATCAGTGCTTATCAGGGCAGTTATCCTATCGATAAACCTACACCATCAGGCACCGGCATCGTCTTTGACGGCAATGCGGGCGCCGTGTATGGCAATGTGACCTTGCAGGCTGACCTCACCATCGAGAGCGGCGAAACCCTGACGATCCCATCTGGAGCTTCGCTGGATATGGGCGGTCATGCCATCACCGTCAAGAGCGGCGGCAAGCTGGAGGGCACGCCCTCTGGCGGCACGGTCAATTATGCCCCGACCATCACCACCCAAAGCCTGCCCGGCGGCACGGCAGGCACAGCGTATCATCACACACTTGAAGCCACCGGCGATACGCCGATCACATGGAGCGTCACCGGCGGCGCCCTGCCCGATGGACTGACGCTGAACGAAAACACCGGAGAAATCTCCGGCACCCCGGCCACGGCGAATACGTACAACTTCACCGTGACCGCCACCAATAGCAGCGGCAGCGACAGCGAGGCGTTTACCATCGCGGTCACGCCCACGCCGACCTACACCGTCACCTACGCCCCCGGCGCGAACGGCACGGGCGCGCAGCAGACCGACACCAAGACGCAGGGCGCAGCCCTGACCCTCGCGGGCGCGCTCTTCACGCGCGAGGGCTATGCGCAGACCGGCTGGGCGACGGCCGACGGCGGCGCAAAGGCGTATGACCTGTTCGGCAGCTACACCGCGGACGCGCCGATTACGCTCTATCCCGTGTGGGCGAAGGGGTTGGCCATCACCGCCTGGCCGGCGGATCAGTACGTCATGGCGGGCGAGCGGGCCACGTTCACGGTGGAGGCCGTGGGCGAGGGGCTGACGTATCAGTGGTATATCGACCGGGGCGAGGGCTGGCAGGCGATCCCCGGCGCGACGGACGCCTCGTACACGACCGGCGCGGTGGACGCGGCGTGCGGCGGCTTCCGCTATCGCTGCGAGGTGCGCGACGCGCACGGCGGCGCGCTGACCAGCGAGGCGGCCACGCTGTATGTCACCGAGGCCGTGACGCTCCCGATGACCGGGGACACGGGCAGGCCGGGCTTGTCCGCGGCGCTGCTGGCCGTCTGCGGGGCGGCGCTGTGCGCGCTGGGCAGAAGGCGCATGCGCGCGTAAACGGCGTAAAAGGCGATCGATCGCACCGGTCGCCTTTTTTGTGGGGCGATGATTCGAAACGGAAAACAGCTTCGTTCGGCGGGTCCATCGAAAACGGCGGCTTTTTTTGCGCGCGGCGCATGTCTTTCGCCTCTCCCGTATATACATGAAGCATGAGGACAGCGGGAGGGTGAACGATGAACGGGCTATGGAGGAGAGCGGCGGCCACGGCGCTCTGCGCGCTGCTGATGCTTGCGGCGGCGGGCGCGCTGGCGCAGGAGACGATGCGGGTGTACGTCGCCGAGGGTGCGATGGACGCGCAGACGGCGCGCCGGCTTTCGGGCATGCTTTCGGCGGCATTTCCGCAGACGCATTGGGACGTGCAGACGCAGGCGGAGACGGGCGAGAGCCTGCGCGAACTCGTGCTCGCCGACCGCGCGCCCGCGCTGGCCGTGTGCGCGCCCGGCGAGGCGCTGCACTGGGCGCAGGAGGGGCTGCTGCTCGATCTGCACACGCACATCGGCGGGCAGACGCGCATGCAGCGCGAGGTGCTCGACTGCTGTGTGTTCGAGGAGCGGCTGTTCATGGCGCCGCTCATCGCGCGCCACAGGCAGATGGCCGTCAACGAGCGGCGGTTTGAAGAGAAGCAGCTGACGTACATGCTCGACGAGATGACGTGGCCGGTCTGGTATCCGACGGGCTTTTATCAGATCCTTGAGGAGTTCATGCTCGCCGAAGAGGCGGCGATGGACGTGTGGCGCGCGCAGCCGGAGACGAGCGCGGCGCTGGAGGCGCTCGTGCAGGCGATCTACGGCGGGGCGCTGCTCGACGAGGACGGGACGCGCTGCCAGGCGATGAGCGCGGAGATTCGCGCGGGCGTGCAGTGGCTGGGCGACGCGGTGGAGAGCGGGCTGATCGGCCTGTGCGTCAGCCGGGAGGAGGCGCTCGCGCGCTTCGTATCGGGCGAGACGGCGATCTTCCTGGATTGGACGGCGCAGGAGGCGGCTGGCCAGGCGGACGCGCTGGAGCAAAACGGCGTGCGCGTGAAGACGGTGGCGTATCCCTGTGCCGTCGGCTTGCCGGTGCGCGCCTATGCGGTGACGGGCGTGTGCGCGTTTGACACCGGCGACGCGGCGGCCAATGCGCGCGGCGTGCAGGCGGCGGCGTTCATCCATGAAAACGCGCAGAACCTGCTGGGCAGCCGCGGCATCTGGCAGGATCATGCGATCTGGCTGCCGAGCCTGGACGTGGGCGAGCGCGGCGCGACGCTGCGCAGCCTGTTTTGCGAGGCGCTCAACCGGGTGATGCTGGAGGGCGTGGACGCGGAGACTGCGCTTTCGACGGTGCAGGCGGCGATGGACGCGCTCAATTGACGTCCGAAAAAACGCTGAAAGCGCCGGAAAAACCGGGAAAATGGGAAATTTCTCTCTTGCCAAACGGGGGGAGAAGATGATATAATAGCCTCCGTATGAAACGGGCGTTCCGCTGTGAGCGAAGACGTGCTGCACATGAGCGTCTATGATGAAAGGAGAAATCGACCATGAGCGAGATCATCCGTGCGATCGAGAGCGAGCAGCTCAAGAAGGATCTTCCCAAGTTCAACGTGGGCGACACCCTGCGTGTGATGGTGAAGGTCGTCGAGGGCGAGCGCGAGCGTCTTCAGGCGTTCGAGGGCATCTGCATCGCCAAGCGCAATGGCAGCATCCGTGAAACTTTCACCCTGCGCCGTGTTTCCTACGGCATCGGTGTGGAGCGCACGTTCCCGCTGCACTCTCCGCGTCTTGATAAGATTACGGTGCTGCGTCGCGGCAAGGTTCGCCGTGCCAAGCTGTACTACCTGCGTAATCTGTCCGGCAAAGCCGCCAAGATTAAGGAAAAGTAATTGTGCTACCGGCCGCCGGCCTTCCGGCGGTCTTTTTGTTTATTTGCGCCGCCCGGCGCCGACAGCATAGAGGGAGTAATATGGAAGAAAAGGACGGCATCCTCCGCGCGGCGGATCAGAAGATCAACTGGTATCCGGGCCACATGGCGCGCGCCAGACGCAAGCTCGCGGAGCAGCTCTCCCGCGTGGATGTGGTGGTGGAACTGTGCGATGCACGCATCCCGCGCGCAAGCCGCAACCCGGACTTGAGCGAACTGACGCGCGGCAAGAAGCGCCTGCTCGTGCTCAACAAGGCCGATCTGGCGGAAGAGGCCGTCACGCGCGGATGGCTGGCGCACTTTCGCGCGCAGGGCATCGACTGCATGCCCTTTGACAGCACGAAGGGCCGCGCCAAGGACGTGACGGCGCGCATCGAGCGCGCGGCGAGCGAGATCGTCGCGCGCATGGCGGCGCGCGGCGTGAAGAAGACCGTGCGCGCGATGATCGTCGGCGTGCCCAACGTGGGCAAATCCACGTTCACCAACAAGGTCAACGGCGCGGCCATCGCCAGAACGGGCGACCGCCCCGGCGTCACGCGCAGCAACCAGTGGGTGCGCGTCACGCCGTATCTGGAGCTGCTGGACACGCCCGGCCTGCTCTGGCCGAAGCTCGACGATCAGGCCGATGCGCGCGCGCTGGCCTTCGTGGGCACGATCAACGATCAGATCATGGATCAGCAGATGCTGGCCATCCGGCTGCTGGAATACCTGCTTTCCGCCAAGCCGCAGGCGGCGATGCAGCGCTTCAAGCTCGCGGACGCGTCGCTCAGCGGCGAGGCGCTGCTGGAGGCGGCATGCCGCGGGCGCGGCTGGCTGCTGCCCGGCGGCGTGATGGACACGGATCGCGGCGCGGCGGTGATTCTGGACGAGTTCCGGGGCGGCAAGCTGGGACGGCTGTCCCTGCAAACCCCGCCGCAGACGGAGAAGGGCGAGACATGAAGAAGGACTGGAATGCGAGACTTACGGAGATCAGCCGGACGGACCGCGCGCTCTGGGCGGCGGGCCGCGCGTTTGCGGGCATCGACGAGGCGGGCCGCGGCCCGCTGTGCGGGCCGGTGGCGGCGGCATGCGTGGTCATGCCGGAATCGCCGCTGCTGCTGTACGTGGAGGACAGCAAGAAGCTGACGGAAAAGCGCCGCGAGGCGCTCTATGCGCAGATTCTGGAGACGGCGGTCTACGCCAGGGTGATCCTCGCCTCGCCGCAGGAGATCGACCGGGTGAACATCCTGAACGCGACGAAGCGGGCCATGGCGCTGGCCGCCCAGGACGCGCCGTGCGACCTGTTTCTGGTGGACGCCATCGACAACCTGGACGTGCCCGGCGAGGTGCGGGGCATCGTGCATGGCGACGCGCTGTGCTACTCGATCGCGGCGGCGTCCATTCTGGCGAAGGTGACGCGGGACAGGCTCATGCGCGAGCTGGACGCGCAGTATCCGCAGTACGGTCTGGCGCGCAACAAGGGCTACGGCACGGCGGAGCACATCGCCGCGCTCAAGGCCTACGGCCCGTGTCCGGCGCACAGGCGCTCGTTCATCGGGCACTTCGTCGGCGCATGAGCGCGCCAAGCGGCGTGCGCGGCCGGCTGGGCGAGGTGCGCGCGGAGCAGATGCTGGCGGACAAGGGATACGAGATTCTCGCGCGCAACGTCGTCTGTCGCGGCAGCGAGATCGATCTGGTGGCCCGCGACGGCGCGGTGATCGTGTTCGTCGAGGTGAAGACGCGCACGGGCGGCTCCGTGCCGGGCCGCGCGGCGGTGACGCCCGCCAAGCAGCGGCGCATCTGCGCGGGCGCGATGTACTATCTGATGCGAAACGGCCTGATGAATCAGCAGGTGCGGTTTGATGTGATCGAGATTCAGGACGGGCGCGCGGTGCATCTGGCCGACGCGTTCCCGTATCAGGGGCCGGCGTATTGATGCGCGTGGCGGAAACGGAGGCATCGAGGATGAAACGCAGAATCAAACCGCTCGCCGTGGCCGTGGGGCTGATCGCCCTGCTGGCCGTCTGCGCGGCGCTGCTGGGCGGCCGCGGCGCGCAGCAGCCCGCCGTGCAGGGCAACCTGCTCCAAAACGGCGACTTCTCCGCCGTGACAGACGGCATGCCAGACGGCTGGACCACGGGCATGTGGGTGACGAGCGCGGGCGCGTCGTATTTGGAGGCCGTGACGACGGCAGACGGGGAGACAGCCGTGCTGGTGGAGAACGTCGCGGCGAACGACGCGCGCTTTGAACAGACGGTCGCCGTACGCGAGAATGCGACGTACAAGCTGACCGCGCGCGTCATGGCGGCGGGCTGCGATGCGCAGGAGATGGGCGCGAACGTGTCCTTTCTGGGCGTGTACGGCGCGAGCGACGACGTGCATGAGACGGACGGCGCCTGGCAGACGCTGACGCTCTACGCGCAGACGGGCAAAGGGCAGCGGGAAGCGACGGTCTGCGTGCGGCTGGGCGGCTACGGCTCGGAGACGACGGGCAAGGCGTACTTCACGGACGTGTGCCTGGAGCAGGTGGAGGACGTGCCGGTGGGCGCGTTCGTGCTCGACCTGACGACGCCCGAACCGCAGCAGGAGCAGAAGGCGTCGGATGGCGACAAGGGCGCGGTGATTCCAGGCCTGCTGCTGATCGCGGCGGCGTATCTGGCGCTGTGCTTTGGCGTGACGCGCGGGCTGCTTTCGGGCGGGCGCGGGATCGATACGCGCCGGGCGTGGATCAGCCTGGCGGTCGTGCTGGGCGGCGCGCTGGCGCTGCGCCTGGTGCTGGCGGCCTGCGTGCCGGGCTACGGCGTGGACATGGGCTGCTTTGGCGCGTGGGCCGGCAAGATGGCCACGGGCGGCCCGGCGAACTTCTATGAGGAAGGGTATTTCTGCGACTATCCGCCGGCGTATCTGCTGGTGCTGGGCGCGCTGGGCAAGCTCGCGGGTCTGCTGGGCATCTCGCTGGGCACGATGGACGGGGAGATGCTGCTCAAGTCCGTGCCCATCTTCTGCGATCTGCTGCTGGCCGTGGCGCTGTATGTGGCGACGGAGCGCGTCGTCAACCGGCGCGCCGCGCTGGGCATGGCGGCGCTCATCGCGCTGAATCCCGCGCTGATCGTCACCAGCGCCTGCTGGGGGCAGATCGACGCCGTGCTCTGCGCGCTGCTGCTCGCCGTGCTCGTCTTCGCCCGGAAGGGCAGGTGGCAGGAGGCGATTCCGCTCTACGCGCTGGCCGTGCTGGCCAAGCCGCAGGCGGGCCTGCTCGCGCCGCTGGGCATCGTGGCGCTCGTGCGCGACGTGCGCGTGGACGCGCCTGCGCGCAAGCGCGCGGGCGTCGGGCTGCTGCTGGGCGTCGGCATGACGGCGGCGATCGTGCTGCCCTTCTCGAAGAATCAGGATTCGATCTTCTGGATCGTCGAGCAATACGTGCAGACGCTCTCCAGTTACGCTTATGCGACGCTCTCCACCGGCAACCTGATGTTCCTGCTGGGCGGCAACTGGGCGCCGACGGAGCAGGCGGTGCTTGGCGGCATCACATACGGCCAGCTCGGCACGGTGCTGATGGTGTTCGCCTTTGCGTTCGGCCTGTATGTGTACCTGCGCGGGGCCAACCGCAAGCGGCTGTTCCTCGCCGCCGCCGTGACGATGCAGCTCGTCTTCGTGCTGGGCACGAAGATGCACGAGCGCTACATCCTGCCCGCGCTGGTGCTGCTGCTGCTCGCCGTGCTGGAGACGGGCGACAAGCGCCTGCTCGCGGCCTTTGCGCTTTCAAGCGCGTTCTCGGCGGTCAATATCGGCGTTGTGCTGGCCTTTGAGCACCTGATCGCGCCGAACCTGTGGCTGGGCTACGTCATCGGCGTGGCGCAGCTGGCCGCGGCTGCGCTGACGGTCTGGGCAGCGGTCGATCTGTCGCGGGGGCGTGCGCCCATGCGCCTGCGCCAGCGGCGCACGCGCACGCAGGGCGATGCGCACGCGGCGGACGGCGTGACGGGCGCGGCGGAGGCGCGCATGCGCCGGGAGATCCTGCACGGGAACGACTACAGGCTGCACCTGACGCGCCGGGATGTGCTGATCATGGCGGTGATCACGCTCCTATACGGCGTGGTCGGCTTTTACAAACTGGGCGTGACGAAAGCGCCGCAGACCGGCTATGCCTCCACGGCGGCGGGCGAGACGGTCGTCATCGATCTGGGCGAACGCCACGAGAATTTCCACATCTATTACTACGGCGGTGTGTCGAGCACGGCGTTTTCCGTGGCCACGTCCGACGACGGCGTGACGTATGCGCAGGAGACGGACGCGTACTTCGACATCGGCGAGTGCTACAAGTGGCTGGCGGTGCGAAGCCCGACCTACGGCGAGGACGGCGAGGTGAATGGCGTCTCCGGCGGCATGCTCGACTTTGACGGGCGCTATATCCGCATCACGTTTGACGGCGCGGCGGCCTCGCTCTGGGAGGTGGGCGCGGTCGACGAAAACGGCGTCGTGATCCCGGCCGTCTCCGCGGCAAGCGCAGGCGGCGTCGAGGGCCGCATGAGCGAGGCGAGCCTGCTCATCGACGAGCAGGACACCGTGCCCGACAAGCCGAGTTACCTCAACAGCATGTACTTTGACGAGATCTACCACGCGCGCACCGGCTATGAGCACGCGCACGGGCAGTACACCTACGAGACGACGCACCCGCCGCTGGGCAAGGTGTTCATGTCCTGGTGCATCCGCCTGATGGGCATGACGCCGTTTGCCTGGCGCTTTGCCGGCGCGCTGTGCGGCGTGCTGATGGTGCCGGCGATCTACCTGCTGGCCAAGCAGCTGCTGGGCTCCACGTTCTATGCGGGGCTGTGCGCGCTGCTGCTGAGCGCCGACTGCATGCACTTCACGCAGACGCGCATCGCGACGATCGACTCGTTCCCGGTGCTCTTCATGATGCTCATGTTCCTGTTCATGGCGCGCTGGATGAAGATGAGCTTCTACCACCAGCGCCTGCGCGACACGTTCGTGCCGCTGGCGCTCTCCGGCGCGTTCATGGGGCTGGCCATCGCCAGCAAGTGGATCGGATGCTACGGGGCGATCGGCCTGGCGGTGCTGTTCTTTGCGCGGCTCCACGGCCTTTGGCGTCAGAGCGTCTACGCGAATGCGCACAGGGACGAGGACCCGACGTTCGTGCGCGCGGCGGACACGTTCCGGGGCAAGGCCATCCGCACGTGCCTGGCGTGCTGCGTGTTCTTCGTGCTCGTGCCGGTGACGATCTACGTGCTCAGCTACATCCCGTACCTGCGCGCCTACGGCGAGATCGAGTGGAACGCGGAGACGTTTGCGCGCATCTGGGACGCGCAGGTGCTGATGTTCGACTACCACAAGAACCTCGTGGCAGAGCATTACTTCGCCTCGCCGTGGTACGAGTGGCCGCTGATCATCAAGCCCATGTGGTATTACAACGCGGACTTCAAGGGCGCGGGCATGGCCTCTTCCATCCTCTCCTTCGGCAACCCCGCCGTCTGGTGGACGGGCCTCATCGGCATCCTGTTCGTGCTGGGCTACAGCGTCTATCGCAATGCGCTGCCCGCGCTGGGCGTGCTGCCGGGCCGCGACGACGAGCGGGATCGAGCGATGCCGGTCATCTGCGTGGCCTTCCTCTCCGGCTATCTGCCGTGGGTGCTCGTCTCGCGCCTCACGTTCATCTATCACTACTTCGCCAGCGTGCCGTGGATCATCATCGCCACGGCGCTGGGCCTGATGACGATCGAGCGCAGAAACAGACGGTTGGCCCGCGCGCTTGCGGCCGTGCTGGCCGTAGCGGCGGTCGCGCTGTTCATCGGCTTTTACCCGCTGGCCTCCGGCATGGAGGTGCCGCGCGCATGGTGCGACGCGATGAACTGGTTCGACGGCTGGATGTGGTACTGACGACCATGCACACAGAAACGCGATGAAATGCAGCGTGACCGCCTTGCTGCTGGGCCTGCTGCGCCTGCCTGTGCGGCGGCGCAGGCCGAAGGGACAGCGAGACGCAGTTGATTGGCAACAGGCGGACGAAGAAATACCACGAGCCGGACTGAAGCACGCTCCCGGCGGAAAAGAACCGCGTGTACGTTGACTCCGCCGCCGAGGCGGAGGAGCAGGGCTGCGTCAAGACCTGCGACTGACATCTGCCCGCTTCCGGTGTCGGAGGCGGGCTTTTTGCGCGCTTTTCTTTTCACGGGCGGATTCTTGTGGTATAATAAACTGATTCATTGTCATTCAACATGTGAACGCCATATCTGGGGGAGTAAGAAGCATGCAGATGCCGTTCATTTCCGTCATCCTGCCCGTGCGCAACGAGGAGAGATTCATCGCCGCCTGTGTGGACTCGATCTTTTCGCAGGACTATCCGGCCGAGAAGATGGAGGTCATCTTTGTCGATGGCCGCAGCGAGGACCGCACCGTCGCGATGCTGCGCGAGATGCAGCAGGCGCACCCGCAGATCGTCGTGCTCGACAATCCCCACCGCACGGTGCCCTATGCGATGAACATCGGCATCCGCGCCGCAAAGGCGGATGTGATCGTGCGCCTGGACGCGCATGCGGAGTATCCGCCGGACTACATCCGCCTGTCCGTGGAGACGCTGCTCACCTGCGACTGCGACAACGCGGGCGGCGTGTTTGAAACGCGCGGCCGGGGCTTCATGGGCGAAGCCATTGCGGAGATGCTCAAGACGCCGCTGGGCGTGGGCAACGCGACGTACCGCCTCACGAAGGAGGATGGCTATGTGGACACGGTGCCCTTTGGCTGCTGGCGAAAGGAGCTCTTTGAGCGCATCGGCGGCTTTGACGAGCGCATGACCCGCAACCAGGACAACGAACTCAACCACCGCATCCGCAAAAGCGGCGGCAAGATCTACCTCAACCACAACATCCGCGTGCTCTATTACTGCCGGGACACGATGCGCGGCATCATGAAGATGGGCTACATGAACGGCAAGTGGGGCGTGATCACCATGACGCTGGTGCCCGGCTCCATGGGCGTGCGCCACTTCGTGCCGCTGGCGTTCGTGGCCTCCACGATCGGCCTCGTGCTGCTGACGCTGCTCACGCGCAGTTGGCTTTTTGGCGGGCTGCTGGCGCTGGAGTGGGGCGCGTATCTGCTGCTCGACTTCTTCTACAGCTATACCATCGCCAGGGAGAAGGGCTGGCGTTTCTTCCCGGTGGAGGTCGTGCTCTATCCGGCGTTTCACTTTGCCTATGGCTTTGGCTCGCTGGCGGGCATTTGCAGCCTGCCGCGCTTTTTGCGGGCCGAGCGCGAAAAGAAGGAAGGAAAGCGATGAACATCCTGCACATCTGCTGCAACCTGGCGGGCAGCACGGTCTTTCACGAGCTATTTGAGGCGCTGCGGGACAAGGGCGTCGCGCAGACCGTCTTCGTGCCGGAGAAGCGCGCCTGCGACGTCGGCAAGAACGTGCCCGCCGGCGTGCCCACGCACGTCGCGCTGACCGTGCGCCCCAGCGACGCGCTGCTCTTTTCCCGCAAGGCGAAGCGGACGATCCCCGAAATCGAGCGGAAGGTTGACCTCAAGGCGGTGACGATGATCCACGCGCACACGCTCTTTACGGACGGCTGGATTGCGCGCGACCTGAGCGAAAAATACAACATTCCCTATGTCGTCACGCTGCGCTACAGCGACATCGAGGTCATCTGGAAGATGGAGCCGCACCTGAGGCCCATGGCCCGGCGCATCCTGCTCGGCGCGCAGCGCGTCGTGTTCCTCAGCGGCGCGGCGAAAGAGAAGGTGCTCGCCCGCTGCCTGCGCGGACGGGACGCGGCGCAGGTCGGGGAGAAGGCGGTCGTCATCCCCAACGTCCTCCGCCCGGAATGGCTGACCGCCGCACCCCGCGAGCAGGCGCAGACGCCGCTGCGCGTGGGCTTTGCGGGCCGGATGAACAAGCGCAAGCGGCCGCTTGACGCGCTTTGCGCCGTGCACGAGGCGAGCGCGCAGGGCGTGCCGTGCGTGCTGCGCGCGGTGGGCGAGGGCAAGCTGATGAACGCGCTCGTCGCCGGGCTGTACGAGGGGGATCAATACCTGGGCGTGGCGCGCGGCATGGACGCGATGAAGCGGTTTTATGCGGGCGTGGACGCGCTGCTGGTGCCATCGAGCGCGGAGACGTTCGGCATGGTCTACCTGGAGGCGATGAGCCAGGGCGTGCCGGTGCTCTACACGCGCGGACAGGGGTTTGACGGCCAGTTTGAGGAGGGCGAGGTTGGCTTCACGGTGGTCTGCGGCGACGTGAAGCAGCAGGCTGCGCGCCTTGCGGACATTCGGGCGGATTATGCGGCGCGCTCGGCGCGCTGCGTGGCGCGCGCGCAGGACTACGCCTGGCCGCTCGTGGCCGACAAGTGGCTGGCGATCTACCGATAAGATATGGCGAGGAGAGAGGAGGCGCCTGACGGATGGGCAGAATGCTTCGCATCCTGATGATGATCCACCGGCAGGCGGACCATTCTCCCTACTGCTTCTATGTGCACGAGCAGGCGAAGGCGCTGCGCGCGCGCGGCCACGAGGTCGTGGTCATCTCCGCCGTGGGCGTCATGCCCATGATGGGGCGGCTGCGCCCGGCACAGGCCGATGTGGCGCGGCGCACGCCGCGCCAGGCCGTGATCGACGGCGTGCCGGTGTCCTATCCGCGCTATCTGACGCTGGGCAACGCGGGCGAACGCCTGCTGGGCGGGCGATTGCTCGCGCGCGCGGCGATGCCGGTTGCGCGCCGGCTGCACCGGGAGAAGCCGTTTGACATCGTGCACGCGCACATGCTCCCGCGCGACGGCCACGCGGGCCTGCTGGTGGCGCGCGCGCTGGGCGTGCCCTTCGCGCTGACGGTGCACGGCACGGACGTGTTCCACTACTTCATCCCCGGCCAGACGCCGTGGAAGCGCAACGCGAGGATCGCCCGCGAGGCGGACGCGCTGATGGCGGTCTCCAGCCTGCTGATGCGCCGGGTCGCACCGTACCGGGGCGAGGGGAAGCTCTCGCGCATCGTGCCCAACGGCGTCGATCTGTCGCTGGTGCCGCGGGAGACGCACAACGTCCCGCGCGCGGTCATCTCCGTGGGCACGCTCAAGGCGCGCAAGTGCATGGACAGGACGCTGGAGGCGTTCGCGCGGCTGGCAGGGGATTACCCGGACGCGACGTTGACCATCGTGGGCATCGGCGAGATGGAGGTGCAGCTTCGCGCGCGCATAGCCGAGCTGAACCTGGGCGCGCGGGTGACGCTGACCGGCGGATTGCCGCATGAGGCGGTCATCGCGCGGATGGCGCAGAGCGACCTGTTCGTGCTGCCCAGCTGGGGCGAGGGCTACGGCATCGTCTACATCGAGGCGATGGCGGCGGGCTGCATCGCCGTGGGCGCGCAGGGCGAGGGCATCGAGGATACGATTGTGGACGGCGAAAACGGCTTTCTCGTGCCCGCGGGCGACGTGGACGCCGTGGAGCGCGTGATGCGCGCCGTCTTTGAAGACAGAGACCGGTATGACGCGCTGCGCGCGCGGGGCCGGGCGGACGCGATGCGCCTGACGTGGGCGCGCAACGCGCAGACGGTGGAGGAAATCTACATGGAACTGCTTCATGGCGGGAGGAACAAGCATGCGAAAACAAGGCATTGACGGCACGAAGGTGCTCAATCTCTACGACAGGATGACGGGCATCTTCAACGAGATCTTCGACAGCCGGCTGCTCACCGTGTCGCTCTTTGCGCTCATCGGGTACTGCGTGCTCTTCACACAGCGCAAGTTCCCGATGCGCTGGATGATCTTCGTACTCTTTGGCATGATCCTGCTGGCTTTCGTCACGCTGACGGCGCGCAGCGGCGTCAAGGCGCGTGTGCACTTTCACCGGGGCATGGCGGCGCTTTGGTTCGCGCTGCACGGCATGATGGTCGTCTCCGGCCTGTTCTATGAGGACTGGCTCTCCGAGAGCGTGCCGCTGCTCATCTGCTATCCGGTGGTCTTCTCCGTGCTCGCCTCGCGCGACGACGAGGACACGTTCCGCGCCATCCTGCGCGCGTGTGTGTTCGCCGTGCTGCCGTTTCTGCTCTGGTCGTACGTGCGCGTGCCGGTGACGATCGGCTATCCGGGATACAAGGGCGTCTTCTATGACGCAAACTGCCTGTCCATGTGCTGCATCGTGATGACGGCGGCCGCGCTGCTGCTTGCTTACGCCGGCTTCCGCGAGAAAAAGCGCAAAGCCGCGCTCTTCTACGGCGCATGCGCGCTGCTTGCCGCCGTGACGCTGGCGCTGACGCTCTCGCGCTCCGGCCTTCTGGCGCTGGCGGGCGTGGTGACCATCCTGACCGTCGCGGTGATCGCGGGCACGGCGAAG
This sequence comes from uncultured Clostridia bacterium, assembly GCA_944333055.1. Classification (GTDB taxonomy): domain Bacteria; phylum Bacillota; class Clostridia; order Christensenellales; family Aristaeellaceae; genus Ventricola. The sequence goes on along the minus strand of CALVKT010000010.1, from coordinate 70,680 downwards.
CGTCCCGCTCGCCTGCTGGCCGTGCTGGCCGTGGTGATCGCCCTGCTGGGCGTGCTGGGCGTGCAGATCACGATGGACAAGATCTACGAGGCGTATGAGGAGGACTATGCGCTGGCCGTCTACAATTACGAGACGTACGGCAGCCCCATCACCGTGCCGCGTCCGGAGGAGCGCACGCTCTCCATGGACGATCTGACCAGCGACCGCTGGGGCATCTGGATGACGATCCTCGACAACATGACGTGGAACGGCCACGAGTCGAGCGTCGTCAAGGAGTGGGTGGCGCAGGACGGCGCGGGCGAGCGTCACTTCAACGCGCACAACGCGTTCTTCGGCGTCCTCTACAACAACGGTTTCATCGCCGGCGCGCTGCTGATCGCCTATACGGCGCTGGCCGTCTATCGCGCCGTGCGCTATTACTGGATGCATCGCAGGGAGAGCGCCTACGCCGCCACGCCGCTGGCGTTCTGCGCGGTGTTCATCCTGGTGGGCCTGTTTGAGTCCGTCTACGCGCCGTTCTCCGTGATCGGCTGCACGTACCTGCTGGTGCAGGCCCCGCTCTGGCGGGCGGATCTCTCCCGCCGCACGGCTGACGTGATTGAGGAATAAGGCATGGAACCCAGGGTATCTGTGATCATTCCGGTGTACGGGTGCGAGGCGTATCTGCGCGCCTGCATCGACAGCCTGCGCGCGCAGACGCTTGATGATCTGGAGCTGATCTTCGTGTGCGATGCGAGCCCGGACAACAGCCTGTCCATCCTGCGCGAGGCGGAGCGGGAAGACGCGCGCATCCGCGTGATCGCCTTTGAGGAGAACCGCGGCGTGTCCGCCGCGCGCAACGCGGGCATTGAGGCGGCGCGCGGCGCATACGTGGGCTTTTGCGACGGCGACGATTGGGTGGAGCCGCAGATGTACGCGCGGCTCCATGCGATGGCGCAAGAGAGCCATGCGGACGTCGCCTTCTGCCGGGTGTTCAAGGAGCGCGCGGACAGGCGGGAGAACGTGCCGCTGGGCTTTGAAACGGGCACGCGCTTTGACCGCGCGGCCATCCGCCGGACGCTGATCCCGGCGATGCTCGCCCGCGAGACGGACAGCGACGAGCTGCCGCTCTCCGGCTACACGCCGCGCAACCTCTTTCGGCGCGAGCTGATCGCGCGCCATCGCTTCCGCGAGGACATCCGCTACGCCGAGGACCTGCTGCTGATCGTCTCGTGCATGCTGGACGCGGACGCGGCGGTGGCGGTGGACGAAGCATACTATCACTATCGCTTCCACGGCGGCAGCGTGACCAAGCGCTACAGTCCGCACGTGCCCGAAAGCCACGACCTCTCCAACGACGCGCTCGAAGCGCTGCTCTGGGATGATCCCGTCTGCATGCAGCGCATGACGATCAGGCGGCGCAAGATGGCGGTGACGGCGGTGCGCAACCTCTGCTATCCGGGCACGCCGTATGGATTTTTCGAGCGGGTGCGCCGCGCGCGCGCCTACATGAACCGCGCGGACGTGCGCGCATGGTTTGCCGATGTGCATCCGCTGCGCTTTGCGCCGAGGCTGGCGCTGCGCCTGCTGATGATGAAACACCGGATGGCGTTGACGATGTGTTTTCTGTTTACCTATGTCTTTGACCGGGTGTGAGGAGAACGGATGAATACGATGGATGTCGCGGCTGTGCTGCAAACGCGCAGGCCGCAGCTGGCCGCCAAGCGGCTGATGGACGTGCTGCTCTCCGCGGGCGCGCTTCTGGTGCTCTGGCCGCTGTTTCTGCTGGTCGCCGTCGCCATCAAGGCGGACGATCCCGGCCCCGTGTTTTACAGGCAGGTGCGCGTGGGGCGCGGCGGGCGGCCGTTTCGCATCTTCAAGTTCCGCACGATGGTGACCGACGCGGACAGGAAGGGGCCGGCGATCACCGTCGGGCGCGACAGCCGCATCACGCGCGTGGGCGCGTTTTTGCGCAGGACGAAGCTCGACGAGCTGGCGCAGCTGCTCAACGTGCTGCGGGGTGAGATGAGCTTTGTCGGGCCGAGGCCGGAGGTGCCGCGCTATGTGGAGCTGTACACGCCGTATCAGCGGCAGGTGCTGCTGGTGCGTCCGGGCATCACGGACTACGCGTCCATCGCCTACCGCAACGAAAACGACATGCTGGAGGGCGTCGATGATCCGGAACGGCTCTACATCGAGGAGATCATGCCCGCCAAGATCGAGCTGAACATGAAATACCTGCGCGAGATCTCGCCGCTGGCCGACATCCGGCTGATTCTCAAAACGGTCGTGGCTGTCGTGCGAGACTGAAGAAAGAGGAGAATGGACATGAAAAAGTGGATGAGCGCGCTGCTGGCGGCCATGGCGCTGCTGCCGGGCGGCGCGGCGCTGGCGGACAGGGCGCCGGTCAACATGGAGACGCCGCCCGCGGCGATCGAGACGTTCGCCGAGGGCGAGCTCATGGCATACGACCTGACGTTCCCGGAGGAGATGCCGCTGACCGCGCGCAACTTCGTGCTCTACGCGCGCGCGCAGTTTGAAAAGCACCCCTTTGAAAAGCTGCCCAAGGCGAACGAGTACACGAAGTGGTACTATCAGGACAAGCGCGAGATCGGCTGGTGCTCGGTGTTCCAGATCTACTGCGCCTACCACAGCGGCATGCAGCTCGTGCGCCACAAGCAGGACGTGGACGTCGCGCCGGGCGACACGATCTCCGCGATGGAGGGGCGCGTGGGCAACGTGTACTACGTCTTTGAGGCGCACGACCGCTGGCAGCAGGCCGATGAGATGGAGGCCATCCCCAAGCCCGGCTATCTGGTGATCTACGGCGTGCGCGGCTCCACGCCCTACACGCACGTGGGCATCGTGGAGAGCGTGACGGCGCTGGGCGACGGCCTCTACGAGCTGACGACGATCGAGGGCAACGTGAACTCGACGATCAAGCGGATGAACTTCCGCTATGACGCGACGCCCAAGAGGACATACTACAACATGTTCGAGATCCCCGAAGACGAGATCACGCGGGAAAACTGCCAGTACACGCTGCACAAGGACACCTGGTACGTCAACGGCTTCTGCGAAACGTGGTAAAGCGCGGCGAGGACGCCGGGCCCGAAGCTTGCCGCCGGCGGCGGAAACGGGCGGGCGGCCCCGACGCAACCCCGTCTTCGACAAAAAACGCCTGCGCGGCAACGGCGGAGGAGAATCAAGAAGCATGGCGAAAATGCTGACCGATGCCGGGTGAACGGGAAATAAGAAAACTCTATGTGCATGGAAGAACCATTTGCATAGAGTTTTTCTTTTGCTTTTTTAATGCTAACTCTTGATGAAAACGGCCAATCAGAACCGCAATGGTCGCTGCGGTTCCCGCCGCTTACGCCGTGATCATAGAGGACGTGAGGGCTGCCGCCCTAAAACCTGCCTGAGGGATTTCAGGCTCCCTTCTTCGCTTCGCGCTTCATTTGACCTTTTTATCGGAAATCAGTATCAGATATATTTCTCGGACAATCACTGCGGCGAATATGACGACTGCCAAATACTTGATTGTTGTCATCACCCTTGCCATTATGGCAAAGGCCATGACGGGTTGTTCGTAAGTTGTAATCACGCCAATCATGGCGAGGTTTTCAAGCCAATCCGAAAGGCAAGACACCAACCCCAGTGCAAATGCCAACCCAAACCGTTTTTCCCCGCCGGCGTTTTTCTTCATCAGATACAGCGCAAGGGAAGTCAGAAAATTGGCGCCCAGCAGCGGAACGAGCAAATCCAGGCTGAGCGCACTTTTGATATACAAGCTGCGCCCGGCGGCCCCGTATCCTTCTGCCATTTCAAAGAGATCGTCTGGGAGAAAGCCAAATTTCGTTTCCATGTACGGATAGCCATTTGCCATATCGGAAAAATATTGCGAGAATACAAGAATCATAAAAAGACCGATCAGGCCAACCAGAATCAGCGAGATCAGGACATACCGCTTGCTGATTGTATTTGCTGTCTTTCTTATCATTCTTTCTCCCTCAAGGACGCTGCCTGACGCGCGCAGGCGTTTTATCGGATATCGATGCTTATCAAAAGGCCAATGCGCACGCCGCCGAAAAGCTGCGCCTCCCTCCGCCCGGCTGGCCAGAACGATGTTTCACGGGGCATGTCGTTTCACGGCAGGCTGCGCATCTGCCTGCGATTGAAACGGGTGTCGTTCGCGGGGGAATCATTCACGCGCAGATGCGCATCACAGCGACAACTCCATGAAGATGGCCGTATCCGCCGGATTGTCGTTGTACTTGTCGATATAGCGAAATCCGTATGCTTCGTACAGCCGGATTGCGCGCTTCATGAACGGAAACGTGTCCAGCCGCATGCGGGCGTAGCCGAGTTGCCTGGCATCGCAGATGATCTGCTCGACGAGCTTCTGCCCGATGCGCTGCCCCCGGCAGGAGGGGCGAACGTACAGCCGCTTGATCTCGCACACCGTATCGCTCATGGGCGCCAACGCGGCGCAGCCTGCCGCTGCCCCATCCGCAAGCGCGATATACATGCGCCCGCGGGGAGGACCGTACTTGCGTTCGATGTGGCTTAGCTCGTCCTCCAAGTGCTGCGCGCAGAGCGTTGCACCGACCTCGCTTCCCTGCGCGAGAATCCCGTCCGTGTACGCCCTGACCAGGTCGAGAAATGCGTCGAGACGGTCATGCGCCGGAATGATTTCAACCATGGTGCGTTCCCTCTTTGATTGGCCGTGGGGTGACGTGTGAAACATGGGCGGCTGCAACGCCGGGCGTTGATCGCACCGCCCGCGCGAGCGTGACGGATCCGGCATCCTGCGCGACGAGCGAAAAACCCAGCGCGTCGTGCAGCGCCAGCGATGCGGCGTTATCGGGCGCGACCTGCACGACGGCGAAGGAGAATCCCCGGCGCGCCATCTCCTCAAAGAGCAGCTTCAGCGCGCGGCGCGCCACGCCGCGCCCGCGCAGCGCGGGCGCGACGGCGATGCCGTAGGAGAAGGACGGGGGCCGCACGCTGTGCACGGTGATGCCGCCCGCGTGCCGCCCGTCCAGCCGGATGAAAAAGCGCAGGTCGTCCGCGCCGCGCCCGATGGGCAGCAGCGTCACGGCGTCGCTCACCGGCGGGGCAGCGCCGCCTCCGGCGCAAAGCCGCTGGCGATGCACAGCTCGGCGCGCTGCGCGCTCTTGCCGCCTTTGGCGATCTCGCCGGCGAGGAAGTCCGGGTGGGCGAGCAGGAAGTCGCGCATGAACTGATCCGGATCGGCGATGAAGGCGTTGATGAGCGCCTGCTGCGCGGGCGTGATGCGGCCCATGTGCAGCGCCTGCTCAAAGAGCGCGGGCGTGATGGTGACCAGCGTGGTCAGCGGGCAGCCGGCATTCTTCAAAATCTGCGCGCCGCCCTGGTCGCGGTCGACCACGGCCAGCGAATAGGCGATCTTCGCGCCCAGCGCTTCCACCGCGGGGATCCACGCGCGCACGTAGGAGGAGGCGACGGTGATCAGGTCGGCGATGTGCACGCTCTTCTTGCCGGCAAGCCCGGCCTTTTCGGCCGCCATGCTCACGCCGTGCGCGTCCGTGTAGACGCAGGAGAGGTCCTTGAAGATGGACAGATGGCCGAGCCCCAGCTTGCGGGCGACGGGCATGGAGAAGAAGAAGTCGCGGCGCTCGCCGCCGGAGACGAAGTCCGCGCCCATCTGCGCGGCGGCCTGCGTCAGCATGTCGATGAGCTGCGCGTAGATCGGGCAGGACGAGAGCTGCTTTTCGATGTCGGCCCAGACCGCGTCGTAGAAGGCGAGCTTGTCGCCCGCGCAGGCGGCCTCGATCACGGCGAGCAGGCGGTTGGCGTCGGCCTCGCTGCCGTAGAGGAACTGGGTGTTGATGTAGAACGGGCCGAGCTTGCCGGACGTGTACCAGAACGGCTGCCCTTCCGGACAGACGCGCACGGCGTCGGTTTCAAACAGCCAGGAGACGATCGGGTTTTGCATAAGGCAGACCTCCATGTGGTTCTTGTCGCGCGCGCGGCGCGCCTGCTGAGTCTTCTCGTGACGCTTCTATTATAGGGCACTTTTTCCCAAAAGGGAAGCGCGAAAAGGCGCAAAACCCGCGGCCGGCGCGCATTGACCCCGGTTCGGGTGCGTGTTATAATAGCATCGTCAAAGTGGGGGTGCGCGTATCCGGCCGCATCAGCCACACAAACCATACAATCGAGGAAAACCGTATGCACATCATCTGGGGCTGGATCGACGCGCTGGCGCGCTTTGTGATCCGTCTGATCGGGAAGATTTCTCCCAAGCTGGGCAGCCTGTGCGAAGGGCTGTGGAACAACACCGAACTGGTGGCGTATCTGTTTGCGGGCGTGGCGACGACCGTGGTCAACTACGTCGTCTATTTCCTGGCCACGCGCATGCTGGGCCTGGGCGTGATGCCCGGCACGTGGACGGCGTGGGTGCTGGCCGTGGCCTTTGGCTACGCGGTCAACAAGGCGTTCGTCTTCCATACGCACTGCGAGAACATCGCCGCGCTGCTTAGAGAGGCGTGCAGCTTCTTTGCGATGCGGCTGGTCTCCCTGGGGATGGAGACCGTGCTGATGTTCGTGACGGTGGAGGTGCTGGGCTTCAACGATCTGGTCATGAAGCTGCTCACCAACATCGTGGTCATCATCCTCAACTATGCGTTTTCCAAGCTCTTCATCTTCAAGAAGTGAGCACCCATCTGCAACCCACAAGGAGGCACCATGAAAAAGACCGCTGCCATGCTGCTGGCGCTGTGCATGACGCTGCTGTGCGCCTGCGCGCTGGGCGAAATCACCGTGAGCAAGAAGGATATGGCGCTCAACCGGGCGCTGGACAAGAACGTGAACAACGTGCTGATGATCATGCAGGACGGCGAGAAGAGCGATACGATCATGATCGCCTCGATCAACGGCAAGACGGGCCGCTCCGTGATGACGCGCGTGGACGGCAGCCTGATGGTCGACGTGCCGGAGGTGGGCAGCGTGGCGCTTGAAGACGTGTACGTGCTGGGCGCGCCCAAGAGCCGCGGCTTCCTCATGGCGCGCACGCTCAACACGCTGCTCGACCTGAACATCAGCACATACATGGCGCTGGACATCGAGCGCCTGCCGGAGATCGTGGAGGTTGTGGGCACGCTGAACATGCAGTACGACGAATACGAGGCGGCGGCGACGGGCACGTGGACGGGCCTTGTGGAGCTGACCGGCGAGGACGTGCTCAGCTACGTGCGCATGAAGCTGCCCACCGATTCGCCCGCGCGCAGCCGCGGCTACGACGCGCTGATGCAGCTGCTCTATCAGGGCCTCAACGGCGGCAACCTGGGCGACATGATGAGCCTGGGCAGTCGGCTGCTCGGCTCCATGGACACGAACCTGAACGTGCTCTCGGCGGTGACGATGGTCAGCGCGGTGCAGGGCGGCAGCGACCGGCGCGAACTGCTGATCTCCGACACCGTGCAGGGCAGCCGCGAGGAGATGCGCGCGGCGTTTCACAGGGAGGTCTACGAGTGATGAACGGAAAGATCGGCACGCTGGATGCCGCGCGCGCGGCAAAACAGGCGAGCTTTGCGCTGGCGGCCAGCGAAGCGCGCGTGCGCAATGCGGCGCTGCTGGCCGTGGCTGACGCGCTGGAAGCGCGCCGCGAGGCGATCTTTGCGGCGAACGCATCCGATCTGGCCGAAGCCGGGACGCAGGGTCTGGGCGCGCCCGCGCTCAAGCGGCTGCGCTTTGATGCGGACAAGCTTGCGGACGTGTGCGCGGGCTTGCGCGCGCTCGCCGCGATGGAGGAACCCATCGGCAAGGAACAGCTGCGCACGGAGCTGGCGGAGGGCCTCGTGCTCTCGCGCGTCGCCTGTCCCATCGGCGTGATCGGCGTGATCTTTGAATCCAGGCCGGACGCGCTGGTGCAGATCGCGGGGCTGTGCCTCAAGAGCGGCAACGCGGTGCTGCTCAAGGGCGGCCGCGAGGCGATGAGCTCCAACAGGGCGCTCTTTGACGTGCTCAAGGCGGCCAGCGAGGCGGCGGGCGTGCCGGAGGGCTGGGCGGCGCTGCTGACCACGCGCGAGGAGGTCGGCGACATGCTGGCGCTGGACGCGTACATCGACCTGATCATCCCGCGCGGTTCCAACGCGTTTGTGCGCTACATCATGGACCACAGCCGCATCCCCGTGCTGGGCCACAGCGACGGCGTATGCCACGTGTACCTGGACGCGGTGCACGACGCGCAGATGGCGGCGCGCGTGACGGTGGACGCCAAGACGCAGTACCCGGCGGCGTGCAACGCGGTGGAAACGCTGCTGGTGCACAAGGACGCGGCGGCAAAGGCGCTGCCCATCGTCGCGGGCGCGCTGCACGTGGCGGGCGTCAAGATCCGCGCCGACGCGCGCGCGCGGGCGCTGATGCCCGGCATCCCCTGTGCCTGCGCGCAGGAGGACGACTGGCAGGCCGAATACCTCGACATGGTGATCGCGGTGCGCATCGTCGATTCGCTCGAAGAGGCCGTCGCGCACATCAACCGCTACGGCTCCCACCACACGGACTGCATCATCACCGAGGACGCGCAGGCGGCGGCGCGCTTTTGCGCGCTGGTGGATTCCGCGGGCGTCTATCACAACTGCTCCACGCGCTTTGCGGACGGCTATCGCTACGGCTTTGGCGCGGAGGTGGGCATCGCCACCGGCAAGCTGCACGCGCGCGGCCCGATGGGGCTGGAGGGGCTGTGCTCCTACAAGTACATTCTGGAAGGACACGGCGACATCGTCGCGGACTTTGCCGGCAAGAAGCGCGCGTTCACGCACAAGCGGCTGCGCTGAGGGGGGAACATGCCATGCGATGCGGATGCCCCGAATGCGGGACGTACATGATCCAGTCCGAAGGGCTGGACATCGGCTGCGTGTGCCCGGCGTGCCTGTTCCGCTGCCGCGCGTGCATGGGCACAAACAGCGTGGTCAGCCGGGAGGACCTGGGCAGGCTGCGGTTTGTGGACCGCACGGCGGAACACGAGGCGCAGGAGGAGACGGGCCTGCCCGATCACGAGCCGCTTCGGCCGGAAGACTTGATCGACTGATGCTGATTTCTGACAAAAAGGTCAAATACAGCGCGAAGCGAAGAAGGGAGTCTGAGGGATGAAATCCCTCAGGCAGGTTTTAGGGCGGCAGCCCTAACGTCTTTTATGATCACGGAGTAAGCGGCGGGAACCGCAGCGATAATTGCGGTTCTGATTAGCCGTTTTCATCAAGAATTAGTATGAGAACATGCCGTCAGGGGAGGAAGGAACATGATCGCGCTGGCCAGTGATCACGCGGGACTGCCGCTCAAGCGGGAGATCATATCGCTGCTGGAGGAGATGGGCTTGCCCTACAGGGACTACGGCGCCTACAGCGAGCAAAGCTGCGACTACGCCGTGTACGCCCAGCTGGCGGCCAGGGCCGTGGCAAGCGGGGCGTGCGAGCGGGGCATCCTGTGCTGCGGCACGGGCATCGGCATCTCCATGGCCGCCAACAAGGTGAAGGGCATCCGCTGCGCCTGCGTATCCGACTGCTTCAGCGCGAAACTGACCCGCCTGCACAACGACGCGAACATGCTCGCCATGGGCGCGCGCGTCGTGGGCCCCGGCCTGGGCCGGATGATCGCCGAAGTCTTTCTGACCACCGGCTTTGAGGGCGGGCGCCACCAGCGGCGCGTCGATCAGATCATGGCGATCGAGGCGGGCGAGGACCTGACCGCCGGGCTGTGAGCCGGGCGGCGTGAGGCACAAGGGCGCCACGGGCGTACCGGATTTCGGCGCGCTTCGTCTGCCCGGAGGACTGCCGCTGCGTGCGCAACTGAATATGAGGGGCGGCCCTGCGCGGATCTGCGGGGATGACCATTTTGCCCAGGCGCTCATCGTTCGATGGGCGCTTTTGTGTTGCCTAAACCGCGCGCCTATCGTATAATGTGAATATCCTGAGAGCGGAGGAAACATATGGAAAGATTGACGGTGCTGGGCACGGGCTATGCGCTGGCGACCCGCTGCTATAATACCTGCTTTGCCGTCACCAACGAGCGCGGCACGCTGCTGGTGGACGCCGGCGGCGGCAACGGCATCCTGCGCCAGATGGAGGATGCGGGCATCGGCTTTGAGACGGTGCACGACTTCTTCATCACGCATGCGCACCCGGACCACCTCAACGGCGCGGTGTGGGTGCTGCGCAAGATCATGACGATGATGAACGCGGAGAAATACGCGGGCGAGCTGCACATCTACTGCCACGAGAGCGTGCGCCGCGGGCTTGAGATGATCGGCGAGCTGATGCTGCAAAAGAAGATGCTGCGCCACATCGGCAAGCGCGTGCTCTTCCACGACATCACGGACGGCGCGCAGGCCAATCTCTGCGGCTACGATGTGACGTTCTTTGACATCGGCTCCACGAAGCTGCTGCAATTCGGCTTCACCACGACGCTGCAAAGCGGCAGGAAGCTGACCTGCCTGGGCGACGAGCCGTATAACCCGGATTGCGCGCGCTACGTGTCGGGCAGCGACTGGCTGCTGTGCGAGGCGTTCTGCCTGCTCTCCCAGGCGGACGTGTTCAAGCCGTACGAAAAGCACCACTCCACCGTGGCTGACGCGGCGAAGCTGGCCGCCGAGCTGGGCGTGCGTCACCTGGTGCTCTGGCACACGGAGGACAGGAATTACGCGAACCGCAAGGCGCTCTATGCCGCCGAGGCGCGGGCATACTACGCGGGCGATCTGTACGTGCCCGACGATCTGGAGGTCATCGATCTGTGAACATCACGGCGATCCTGGCAGAGGAATTTGACGTCCGCCCCGACGTCGCGGCGCGCATTGTGGCGCTGCTGGACGAGGGAAACACCGTGCCGTTCATCGCGCGCTACCGCAAGGAGCAGACCGGCGCGATGGACGATCAGAAGCTGCGCGCGCTGAGCGAACGGCTTGAATACCTGCGCGCGCTGGACAAGCGCCGCGAACAGATCGAGCGCGCCATTGAGGAGCAGGGCAAGCTGACGCCGGAGATTGCCGGGCAGCTCGCCGGGGTGCAGACGCTCTCCGCGCTGGAGGACATCTACCGCCCCTACAAGCCCAGGCGCCGCACGCGCGCCATGATCGCCCGCGAGAAGGGCATGGAACCGCTGGCCCGCGCGATCCGCGCGCAGCGGCGCGGCGACGTGCCCGAACGGCTCGCCGAGGCGTACGTCGGCGGCGACGTGCCGGATGTGAAGACGGCGCTTCAACTGGCGCAGGACATCCTCGCCGAGGAGATCAGCGACGACGCGGCCATTCGCGCGGCGCTGCGCGCGCTCGTCAAGCGCACGGGCATGCTGCGCAGCGTGCAGGCCGGGGAGGGCGAACACGTCTACGGGCAGTACGTCGATTACCGCGAGCCGGTGATGCGCGCGGCGGATCACCGGATTCTGGCGCTCAACCGGGGCGAGCGCGAGGGCTTTTTGAAGGTGACGGTCGAGATCGACGAGGCGCTGGCGCATCAGACGATCTGCCGGCAGGTGATCGACCCGCCCAGCGCGTGCTGCGAGGTCGTGCGCGCGGCGGCGAAGGACGCGTGGAGCCGGCTGATCGAGCCGTCGCTCACGCGCGAGATCCGCGGCGAGCTGACCGACCGCGCCAACGAGGGCGCCATCCGCGTCTTCGGGCAGAACGTGCGCCAGCTGCTCATGCAGCCGCCGCTGCGCGGCCGGGTGACGCTGGGCGTCGATCCGGGCTTTCGCACGGGCTGCAAGCTGGCCGTCGTGGACGAGACGGGCCGCGTGCTGGAGACGGGCGTGGGCCATTTCACGCTGCCCGGCCAGGAGCAGCAGAAGGCGCGCGCCAGGGCGCTGATCCTCGCCATGGTGCGCAGGCATGGCGTGACGGCCATCGCCATCGGCAACGGCACGGCCTCGCGCGAGAGCGAGCAGTTCATCGCTTCGCTGCTGCCGGAGCTGCCGGGCGTGCAGTACACGATCGTCAGCGAGGCCGGGGCGAGCGTCTATTCGGCCAGCAGGCTGGCGGCGGAGGAGTTCCCGGAATACGACGTGTCGCTGCGCAGCGCGGTGTCCATCGCCCGGCGCTTGCAGGACCCGCTCGCCGAGCTGGTGAAGATTGACCCCAAGGCCATCGGCGTGGGCCAGTATCAGCACGATCTCAAGCAGGCGGAGCTGGAAAATGCGCTTGACGGCGTGGTGGAGAGCTGCGTCTCCGGCGTCGGCGTGGACGTGGAGACGGCGTCCGTGCAGCTGCTCACGCATGTGGCGGGCATCGGCAAGGCGCTGGCGGAGAACATCGTCGCCTATCGCGAGGAGAACGGCATCGAAACGCGCGCGCAGCTCAGGAAGGTGCCCAAGCTTGGCACAAAGGCGTTTGAGCAGTGCGCGGGCTTTTTGCGCGTGCACGGCAGGGAGCCGCTGGACGCCACCGCCGTGCACCCGGAGAGCTATCCGGCGGCGCGGGCGCTGCTGGCGCGGCTGGGCTATGACGCGAAGGCGATTGGCGGCGGCGTGCCGGGCGTGTTTGCGCGCGTGCAGGAGACGGGCGCGGCCAGGCTGGCGCAGGAATTGGGCGTGGGCGAGATGACGCTCTGCGACATCGCGCGCGAGCTGGAAAAGCCGGGCCGCGACCCGCGCGAGGATCTGCCGCCTGTCGTGCTGCGCACGGACGTGCTCTCCGTGGAAGACCTCAAGCCGGGCATGGAGCTGACGGGCACCGTGCGCAACGTGATCGACTTCGGCGCATTCGTGGACATCGGCGTCCATCAGGACGGGCTCGTGCACGTCTCGCGCATGGCGGAGCGGTTCATCCGCCACCCCAGCGAGGCCGTCGCCGTGGGCGACGTGGTCAAGGTCTGGGTGGTTTCCGTGGAGAAAAAGCGCATCGCACTGACGATGGTGAAGGGAAGAATGTGACGTGCAAAGGGGATGTGCGGCGGCGCTGACGGCGGCGCTGCTGCTGCTGGCCGCACCGGCGTGCGCGCTGGAGCGGGCGGCCGCGCCCGTGGCCTTCGGCGGCAGCGGGGAGGACAGGCTGGAGGCCGTTGTGCCCTGCGCGGACGGCTGGTTCGCCGTGGGCAGCACGGCCTCGGTGGACGGCGATCTGTCGATGCGCACGCGCAAGGGCGAGACGGGCTGGGCGCTGCGCCTTGACACGGGCGGCGGCGTGCGCTTCAGCTTCTGCCGCGGGCGATCGGGCATGACGCGCATGGCCGCGCCTGCGGCGTTTGAGGACGGCACGCAGAGCATGGTGCTCACCGACGAGGCGATGCAGCACGGGGAGTGGATCGTGCTCAATGCGCAGGGCGAGGCGGCGAGCTGCACGACGATCGACGGCGCGCAGGCGCTCTGCCCGCAGGGCGAGATGATCGTGCAGTTGCTGCCCGTGCTGGCGCAGGGCGAGGCCGTCCTGGCGGCGCTCGTGCGCCACGCGGACGGCACGCTGTGCGTTTCGCAGCTCAAGCAGGACGGCGCGGCGAGGCCGGGCGAGCCGTTTGAGGGCGGCGAAGCGGGCAGGCTGTGCGCGGATGCGGAGGGGAACATCGCCTACGCATCCGCGCGGGACGGCGCGGTGCACCTGCTGGCGCTTGACGATGGCGCGGTCAGCGCGGCGCTGTGCGATCAGTCGTATGGGGAGCCGATGCCTGCGACCGTGGCGGATGCACGGCTCGCCGGGGACGGCAGCGTGACGCTGTGCGGCACGACGCAGTCGGGCGGCGGCTATCTGCTGCGCATCAGCCGGTCGGGCGAGCGGCTCTTCATGCAGGAAACGGACGCGCCGCTCACCTGCCTGACCGAGACGGAGACGGGCTATGCGGCGCTCTCATCCGGGCGCATCCTCTTTGCCGACGAGGACGGCGCAAGCCTCGCGTGGGCGGACGCGCCGCAGGATGCGCTGGCGATCGCCTCTGCGCCGGGCGGCGTCATGGCGCTCGCCCACGACGCGCTGCGCGGGCGGCGGCAGGCGGTGTTCACGCGCGTCGCGCAGCCGGTGCTGTCCGAGACGCCGGAACCGGCATCGGTGGCGGCCGGTGCGGAGCCGGCCGTGCAGACCGACGTCGGCGGCGGCGGACACCTGCTGTGCAGCGCGCAGGGCGCGCTCGGCGTGCAGGTGCGCTACGTGGACGAGGACGGCGCGCAGCGCTTTTGCGTGCGCACGCCGATCCACACGGCGGCGGACGAGTTGCAGTGGCTGTGCGCGGCGCACCTTGACGGCGGCGACATGCTGCTGGGCGGGCGCTATCTCTATGGCAGCGGCGCGCAGGCGCGCCAGCAGGGCGTGACGGCACTGCTCAGCGGCGACGGCGTGCTGCGGGCCATGGAGACGGCGGACGGCGCGGGCGCGGTGTGCGGCATCGCCGTGACGCCGGACGGAGAGGTGCTGCTGCACGCGGCGCGGGACGAAGCGCCGTCGATCGAGCCGGACGCGGTGATCGTGTACGGCTATCCCCGGTGAAAGCGGATCTCGGACGGATCGTTGTTGGGGTTGCCCTTGCCGGGGTTGCCCTGCGGCTTTTGCGCGTGCAGCGCGCCGAGCGCGGCGTCCGCATGGGCGGCGGCCTCGTCAAGCGGCGGCTGCGCCGCCAGACCGGTGCACTCCGTTGCGCTTACGACATCCTGCGTTCCGGCGAAGGACGATGGCGCGTCGGGCGTAAGGGGCGGCGGGTTCCACTGCTGGATTCCACGCTGGCGGTGTTTGGATCGGCTCATCAAAAAGACCTCCTCTTCGCTTTTTGTCAGGATGGCGATGGGAGGCCGTTTTTATGCGATGCGCAAAAGGCAACGAGCCGCAGCCGCGAAGCAAAGAGGGGGGTCTGGGGACTGGTCCCCAGGCGGATCCGGGCGGCAGCCCGGCGTACCCCCAACGCCCATGGCGCAGGGCGCGCCGCAGGCGCCATCATGCGCCATGCCCACCCTCTTCAAACCGCCGCGAAGCGAAACGCGCCTGCGGCCCCGGCGTGCCGGTCGCTCCCTGCCGTGCCGCACAAACAAAAACGGACGATCGCTCGTCCGTTTTTGCGTGCATCTCATCCTCGCGCTTGATGAAAACGGCCCTTCTGCGGACTGCCGGTTGTGCGGGCGCAAAAGGGCTGTTTTGTTTGCGATCTGGAAAGACATGGATGGGGAGCGCGGCAGGACGCTTTCTGGGATGCGGTTTTGTGCGCTGCGCGCACGGGAAACGCGGGGCTGCCGCCCAGAACCCCGCAAGGGCCGTGCCCCTTGACCCCGCTGCGCTTCGCAGCCACAGGTCAAGGCGTGCACATCACGTCAGCAGCGCGTCAAGGTCCGGCGGCAGCGGCTCATCCAGCGCAATCTGCTCGCCGGTGATCGGCTGCGTCAGGCGGATGGCGGCGGAATGGAGCGCGAAGCGACCGGGCAGCGCGTCAAGCGGCGTGCCGTAGAGGTAATCGCCCGCGATGGGGCAGCCGATGTGCGCCAGATGCACGCGAATCTGATGCGTGCGCCCGGTCTTGAGCCGCAGCCGCAGCAGCGCGCGCTCGCCGAATGTGCGCTCGATGCGGTAGTGCGTGACGGCGCGCTGTCCGTCTGCCCGCACGATGCGCCGCACGCCCGCGCCCGGCCGCGCGATGGGCGTGTCGATCGTCCCCTGCGGCGCGGCGGGCACGCCCTGCGTGACGGCGAGATATTCGCGCACGAAGCCGCCGGTGTGCAGCTGGCGGGCGAGCAGGCGCTGCGCGTGCGCGTGGCGCGCGATGCACAGCAGGCCGCTGGTGCCCTTATCCAGCCGGTTGACGGGGTGATAGACGAACGCGGCGGGATCGGCATGGAGCATCGCCATCACCTGATCGCGCAGCGTGCCGGAGGCGATGTGGCGCGCGGGCAGCGTGGGCAGCGGCGCGCCCTTGCTGACGATGAGCAGGTCGTCGTCCAGATACCGCAGGCGGGACGGCGGCAGCGGCGCTTCGGGCGCGGCGGGCATCGCCTGCGCGGCCTCGTCGCTGGGCAGCGCGATCTCGATGACGTCGCCCGCGCGCAGGATGTGGTCCGCGCGCACGGTCTGCCCGTTCACGCGAATGGCCCCGATCACTTTCAGCCTGCGAAACGCGTGCCGCCCCAGCGAAAAGCGCCGGGGCACGACGCTGCGCACGGCGCGCCCGTCGTCGCCTGGCGTCACGGTGTGGGTCAGGATGCGCATGGTCAAAACCTCCCTGT
Source organism: uncultured Clostridia bacterium (assembly GCA_944333055.1). GTDB lineage: Bacteria > Bacillota > Clostridia > Christensenellales > Aristaeellaceae > Ventricola. The sequence goes on along the minus strand of CALVKT010000010.1, from coordinate 54,540 downwards.
CGTCTGATGCGCTGATTATACCACAGGCGCGGTTCATTGACAAAGTTCGCATGAAAATGTACAATGAGAGCAGCAGTTGCGCAAAAGGAGGAATCGGCATGAACGCAGCGGCGGCATTTGCCCATCGGGAAGAAGACCTGCTCGAACGGCTGGCGCAGGCGCAGGACATGGAGCGGGCGATCTCCGCGTGCGCGATGGCGCTGGAGCAGACCGCCTGCGAGCTGGCGCAGGACGAGCAGGACGAGCTGGCCCGCCAGCGCCAGCAGGCCGTCATGGCGCTGGCCCGGCGCGCGCCGGGGCTGCTGCGTGCGGCGACGGCCCGGGGCGAGCTGGTGCTCTCCGGCGAGGCGAAGGCGCGCCCGCAGGGCGGCCTGCGCGGCTATGCGCGCGCGGCGGGCGCTTTCCTGTTGGCGGCGCTGGCCGTCTATGAGATCATCGACGGGCAGATGGGCTTTGCGCTGGTGCAGCTGGCGGGCGGCGTGCTGCTCTTATTTGGCGGCGGGCGCGAAGCCGGCGCGGGCATGCAGGCGCGCGGCGTGGCAGGCGTGGACGCGGCGGCGCTCGTGCGCGCGCTGCGCGCGCTGTGCGAGGCGGCGGACGTGTGCGTGGATGATCTGGGGCTGCTGGATAGACAGGCGGGCCTCTGGCACGCGGGCGGCGCGCCGGATGAGGCGATGCTCGACGTGATGGGCGCGCTGATGGAGGCGAAGGCGAGCGGGCGCGAGGATTTTGTCCTGCGCAGCCTGGATCAGGCGCAGCAGTACCTGCGCATGCAGGGCATCGACGTGGTTGAATACGACGCGGCGCACGCGCAGTGGTTTGACATCCTGCCCACGATGGGCGAGGCGCGGACGATCCGCCCCGCGATGGTGCGGGAGGGCAAGGTGCTTCGGCGCGGCGTGGCCGCGCTGCGCGCGGAAAGGAGCGTGAGCGCGTGACGATCCTTGGGTTTGACCTGGGCGACGGCGAGAGCGCGGTCGCGCTGCTCAGCGGCGATTCGACCGTGGAGCCGCGCATGCTGGCGCTGCAGGGGCGAAAGAGCCTGATTTCCGCCGTGGGCGTCCAGGAAGGACGCGTCGTGGTGGGCGAGGCGGCGAGCGTGCTTGCCGGTGCGCAGGACGTGCGCGTGCGCTTCAAGGCGCGCTATCTGGTGGACGAGGCGGCAGCGGGCGACGTGCGCCGGTTCGCGCAGGGCGTGATGAACGAGTTGCTCCTGGAAGAGCCTGCGCTCATGGCGCGGGTGACGCGCACGGTCGTCGGCTGTCCGGCGGGCTGGGGCGAGGGCCGGCGCGAGCAGTACGCGAAGCTGATGGAATCGGCCGGCTTCCCGAACGTCTGCGTGGTGCCCGAACCGCGCGCGGCGTTTCTCTATGCGCGCCACGCGCGGGGGCTGCGGATCGACCCCGCGCTGATGCGCCGCAGCGCGATGGTGATCGACATCGGCTCCTCGACGACGGACTTTGCCTACATTGTCGATGGACACCAGCAGGATCTCTCGCTCTTTGGCGATACGAATCTGGGCGGCGGCCTGCTCGATGAGATGATTCTCGCGCGCGCCGTCGAGCGCTCGCCGGACGGCGAGCGGCTGGCGCGGGTCATGCGCGAGAGCCCGGCATGGAAGAGCTATTGCGAGCTGGAGGCGCGCAGGCTCAAGGAGCAGTACTTCCTGAGCGAGGAGACGTGGCAGGGCCAGCCGCTCGTGCGGCGGCTGCTCGTGTGCTACGACGAGACGCTGGCCCTGGAGCTCGCGCTCGATGGCGAGGCGGTTGAGGCGATCATCCATGCGCCCTGCGCGGCGCTGGGCGGGCGCAGCTTTGTGGGCTGCCTGCAGGACGCGCTCGCGGCCGCGACGCGCTTGAGCGCCGGCTGCCCGCCGCAGGTGGTCATCCTCACGGGCGGCGCGTCGCGCATGGCGTTCTTCCGCGAGGCGTGCCGCGCGGCGTTTTCCGGCAGCGCGCTCGTGCTCTGCCCGGAGCCGGAGTGCTCGATCGCGCGCGGGCTGGCCTACGCCGGGCGCGTGGATGAGAACCTGCGCGTCTTCCGGCAGGAGGTCGCCTCGATCGCGCGGGGCGAAAAGCTGCGCGCCGCCGTGGAGGCGCGGGCGCACGAACTCTACACGCCGGTGGCGCAGGCGCTCTTTGAGATCGCGCGCGAGCGCGCGGTGGAGGCCGTGGCGCTGTGGCGGCGCGGCGGCGTGGGCACGATCGGCGAGCTCGACGCGCTGCTCGCGCGCAACATCGCCGAGGCGTTTGAAGGCCCGGCGGTGGGCGAGCGGATACAAGACGACGTGCGCGCGTGGACGGACGGCCTGATGCGCGCGCTGGACGATGAGCTGACGCAGCTGTGCATGCGCTGCGGCGTGCCGCCGGAGAAGATGACGCGCACCGGCGCGCCGGTGCGCGCGGGCGTGGGCGCCGTGCAGCTCTCGCTGGCGGACGCGATGGGCATGGACGTGCTCACCGGCGTGCTGGGCGTGGTGCTGGCGGTGGTCGGCGCGAGCCTGTGCGGCGGGGGCGGCGTGGCGCTCGTGGGCGCGGGCCCGGTGGGGCTGATCGCCGGGGCGGCGGCCGGCGCGCTGCTCACGCTGCTGAGCAAGGGCGGCGTGAAAAAGCTGCTGCGCGAGGCGAAGCTGCCGCTGATTTTGCGGCAGGTGGTGACGGACGGCGCGGTGCGCGCGGGCATCGACCGCCAGCGCGAGGGGATCGTGCGCGCCATCGTCACGGCGCTGGCCGATCCGAGCAACGGATTTGCCGCGCGGCTGACGGCGGGCATCGCCGACACGCTGGGCGCGCAGCTTGAAGAGATGGCGAAAAACGCGGAGATGTCCATCTGCGCGTGAGGAAAACAGAAGAAGGAGGATATCGGAATGTTGGTCAGGAACGGTTGGGCTTTTATCGACGGGCAGTTTCAGCAGGCGGACGTCCGCGTGGAAAACGGGCGCGTCGCCGAGGTGGGCGCGCTGGCGCCAAAGCCGGGCGAACAGACGCGCGACGCGCAGGGGCTGTACGTGCTGCCGGGCTTTGTGGACATCCACATCCACGCGTTCGGCGGCGCGGACTGCATGCGCGGCGAGGCGGACGTGCGCCGCATGAGCGAGGGGTTGCTGGAGACCGGCGTGGCGGCGTTCGTGCCGACGACGATGAGCGCCTACGAGCAGGAGACGTACGACGCGCTGTGCGGCATTCAGGCGGTGATGGATGCGCCGCCGGCGCGCGGCGCGGCGGTGCTGGGCGCGCACATGGAGGCGCCGTTCCTGGCGCTCACGCACAAGGGCGCGCAGCTGGGCGAGTGCCTCGTGCCGCCGAGCATGGAAGCCTATGACGGCATGGTGCGCGGGCTTGGCTGCGTGCGCATGATGACGCTCGCCCCGGAGCTGTCCGGCGCGCTGGCGGTCATCGAGCAGCTCAAGGCGCGCGGCGTGATCACCTGCGCGGCGCATACGGCGGCGAAGGCGGCGGATATCCACGCGGCGGCGGATGCGGGCCTGACGCAGATCACGCACCTGTTCAACGCGCAGACGCCGCTGCATCACCGGGAGCCGGGCGTGCCGGGCGCGGGCCTGGCGGACGACCGCATCATCGTGCAGGTGATCGCCGACGGCATCCACCTGCACCCGGACATCCTGCGCATCGCGGCCAAGTGCAAGGGCGCGCAGGGCGTGGCGCTGATCTCCGACTCCATGGAGGCGGCGGGCCTGCCGGACGGAGAGTACGATCTGGGCGGGCAGGCGGTGTTCGTCAAGGGCGGCGCGGCGCGGCTTGGCAACGGCGTGCTGGCCGGCTCGACGCTGGTGATGCATCAGGCGGTGCGCAACATGATCAAGCTGGCGAACATCGCGCCGGAGACGGTCATCCCCATGGCCACCAGCACCCCGGCGGACAGCATCGGCGCCAGGGGCTTTGGCCGCATCGAGCCGGGCGCGGCGGGCGTGCTGGCGCTCATGGACGCGGACTGGCAGTTCGCGGGCGTGGTGGCGTGAGGACGAGAGGCTGAGGGGCGTGCGGGCATGGACGGCGCAGCGGCTCTTCCCGGTGAAGCAAGCGCACGACGCCGCCTTGGGGCCTGTCCGGCCGCCGGATGACGGCCTCCCTGACGCCCTCCCGGCGCGTCATATGCCGCGCAGCGGTGAACGGGGGAATAAATGGGAGGCCGGGCGAACATGCTTCATGCGAGGGGCGATGCGCCGCCCAGCAGCTCAAAGTGCCGCCGGTGGCTGACGAGCACGCCCTCCCGTTGAAGCCTGCCGATCTCCACGGACAGTCCGCTGCGATCAACCTGCAAATAATCGGCCAGCGCCTGCCGGTCAAACGGGATATCGAAGCGGCTCGCGCCCGCCTGCCGGGCCTGCGCCGCCAGATACGCGAGCAGCTTATCGCGCGTCGTGCGCCGGGAGAGGATGTAGAGCTTCTGATGGAACTGCACCGAGCGCATGGCGAGGCTGCGCATGAGGTTGTAGATCAGCCGCTGGTGGAACGCGCAGTGACTTTCGCAGCTGTGCAACATGCGCGCGCTGCGCAGCAGCAGGACATCGCAGGGCTCCTCGGCGACGACGGAGACGGGCAGCGCCGGCGTCCCGGCGCAGGCGAAGGCCTCGCCGAACGACTCGCCGGGCCGGATGTGACCGAGGATGCTGCGGTTGCCGAAGCAGTCCAGATGGACGATGTGCGCCGCGCCCGTGAGCACGATGCCGATGGTGTGCGTCGGGCTGCCCTCCGCCAGAATGGTGTATTTCCGGTCAAAATGAGCGGTCTTTGCGTCCATGCAGTGCAGCAGCTCGGACAGCTCCGCCGCGTCGATGCCGTCAAAGAGCGCGCAATCCCGCAAAATGCCAACAATTTCCTGCATATATGCCCTCCTTTGTTGAAAATTCAACAGACCTTTTCTCTTGATTATAGTATCATTCGGGTGTAAAATCAAGGGAGGGAGACCATGCTCCGAAAGATCATTCACATTGACGAGGCGCGATGCAACGGCTGCGGCGCGTGCGCCCGCGCCTGTCACGAGGGCGCCATCGAGATGATCGGCGGCAAGGCGGTGCTCACCCGCGAGGACTACTGCGACGGCCTGGGCGATTGCCTGCCGGCCTGTCCCACGGGTGCGATCCGCTTTGAGGTGCGCGAAGCGCCGGCCTACGACGAGCAGGCGGTGCTGGCGGCCGGACGGAATGGGGCGGCGTCCTGCGCCTGTCCCGGCGACAGGGTCGGCGCCCTGGCGGGCGGCGAGGCACGCGCGTCCGGCCCGGCGCACAGCCGCCTGATGCAGTGGCCCGTTCAGATCAAGCTCGTGCCGGTGCATGCGCCGTATTTTGAGCGGGCAAAATTGCTCATCGCCGCGGACTGCACGGCGTTCGCCTACGGCAATTTCCACGAGGCGTTCATCCGCGACCACATCACGCTGGTCGGCTGCCCGAAGCTGGATGCGGCCGACTACGCGGTCAAGCTGACGGAGATCCTCAGCAGCCACGAGATCGAGCGCATCACGGTTGTGCGCATGGAGGTGCCCTGCTGCGGCGGGCTCGAACATGCGGTCACGCGGGCGATTGCGGGCAGCGGGAAGCGGCTCCCTTTGCAGGTTGTCACCGTTTCGACGGACGGCAGAATATTGAATTGATAACGAGGAGGATATTCACATGAAGAAGTATGTATGCGACGTTTGCGGCTGGGTGTACGACGAGGCCGAGGGCGCGCCGGATCAGGGCATCGCGCCGGGCACCAGGTTTGAGGATCTGCCGGAGGACTTTGTCTGCCCGCTGTGCGGCGTGGGCACCGATTCCTTCAGCGAGGCGTAAGCGGCGCCGCGCGCCCGCCGGACGGCGGGCGCGCGGCTTTGTGTCGGCACATGATCAGAGATGGGAGTAAGGACATGAAAGTGACAAAGGACATTCTGTACGTTGGCGTCAACGATCACACGATCGACCTGTTTGAAGGGCAGTATGCCGTGCCAAACGGCATGGCGTACAACTCGTACGCCATTGTCGATGAAAAAATCGCAATCATGGATTCGGTGGAAGCCGCCTTTGGGGGCGAATGGCTTGCCAACATCGCGCGCGCGCTCGACGGCAAGGCCCCCGATTACCTCATCGTCCAGCACATGGAGCCCGACCATTCGGCGAACATCGCCGCGTTTATGAGCGCCTATCCGCAGGCAACCGTCGTCTCCTCCGCCAAGGCGTTCCAGATGATGCAGAATTTCTTCGGCACGGGGTTTGACGACAGGCGTCTGGCCGTCGGCGAGGGCGACACGCTCTGCCTGGGCCGGCACACGCTGACGTTTGTCGCCGCGCCGATGGTGCATTGGCCTGAGGTCATCGTGACGTATGACAGCGCGGACAAGGTGCTCTTCTCCGCCGACGCGTTCGGCAAGTTCGGTGCGCTCGATGTGCAGGAGGACTGGACGGACGAGGCGCGCCGCTACTACATCGGCATCGTGGGCAAGTACGGCGCGCAGGTGCAGGCGCTGCTCAGGAAGGCCGCCGGGCTGGACGTGCAGACGATCTGCCCGCTGCACGGCCCGGTGCTCCGCGAAGATCTCGCGCGCTACATCGGCCTGTACGACACGTGGTCGCGCTACGCGGCCGAGGAGGAGGGCGTGGTCATCGCCCATGCTTCCGTGTACGGCCACACGAAGGCGGCCGCGCTGGAGCTGGCCGACGCGCTCAGGGCGCGCGGCTGCGCGAATGTGACCGTCCACGATCTGACGCGCTGCGATACGGCGCAGGCCGTTGCGGACGCGTTCCGCTACAGCAAACTCGTGCTCGCGGCCACCACCTATAACGCCGGCGTCTTCCCGGCCATGCGCGCGTTCATCGAAGAGCTGACCGAGCGCAACTTCAGCAACCGCACGGTGGCCTTCATCGAGAACGGCAGCTGGGCCCCGATGGCCGCCAAGGTGATGCGCAAGATGCTGGAAAGCGCCAAAAACATGACGCTTGCCGCGACAACGGTGAAGATTCAGTCCGCGCTCAGCGACGAAAGCCGCGCGCAGCTTGCGCAGCTGGCCGACGAGCTGTGCGCCGGGCAGTAAGTCCCATATGCGCAACAGCCCATGTTCGCAGGCGCGAACATGGGCTGTTTTGCGTGTACACGGCGGCCCGGCATTTGCCGTTCTCTCACGGATCGACGATGCCGCGCGCCTTGCGCCGCTCGCGCAGCTTGGCTTCCTGCCCCTGATCGGAGGGCACGTAGTAGCGGCGGCCCCTGACCTCCGGGGGCATGTACTCCTGCTGCACCCAATGGCCGGGATAGTCGTGCGGGTATTTGTACTGCGCGCCGGAGCCGACGCGCTCGTGCCCGGCGTAGTGCGTGTCGCGCAGATGCACGGGCACCGGGCCGAAGCCGCCCTGCTGCGCATCGGCGACGGCCTGATCCAGCGCCATGACGACGGCGTTGGACTTCGGGCTTTCGCATACGGCGATGATCGCCTGCGCCAGCGAGAGGCGCGCCTCCGGCAGGCCGACGGCCTCCAGCGCCTGCGACGCGGCGACGGCCTGCAGCATCGCCAGCGGGTTGGAAAGGCCGACGTCCTCGCTCGCGTGCGCGATGATGCGCCGGGCGATGAGCCGCGGATCGACGCCCGCGTAGAGCAGGCGTGCAAACCATGCGAGCGCCGCGTCGGCGTCGCTGCCGCGCAGGCTCTTGCAGAAGGCGGAGAGCATGTCGTAATAGAGCGACTCGTCGCAGCGGATGACCGGCTTTTGGATGGACTCCTCGGCGACGGGAAGCGTCACGTGAATCGCGCCGTCCTCGCCGGGGGGCGTGGTGAGCACGGCCAGCTCCAGCGCGCCCAGCGCCGAACGCACGTCGCCGTTGGCGATGCGCGCGATATGGCGCGCCGCGTCCGCGTCGAGCGCCACATTTTTGCCGCCGAAGCCGCGCTCCCGGTCGGAAAGCGCGCGGGACATCGCCAGCAGCACGTCCTCTTCGCTCAGCGGCTCAAATTGGAAGATGCGGCACCGGCTGACGATGGCCGGGGTCATGGCGACGAGCGGATTCTCCGTCGTGGAGCCGATGAAGCGCACCACGCCGCGCTCGATGGCAGGCAGGATGCTGTCGGACTGCGCCTTGCTCCAGCGGTGGCATTCGTCCAGCAGCAGATACGTCGTCTGTCCGTAGAGCGCGCGCCGGTCCTGCGCCTCCTTGATCACCTTGCGCACGTCGGCGACGCCGCTGGTGACGGCGTTGAGCTGCACGAACGCCGCGTGCGTCGTGCCCGCGATGATGGAGGCGAGCGTCGTCTTGCCGCAGCCGGGCGGGCCGTAGAAGATCGAGGAGGTCATGCGATCCGCCTCGATGGCGCGGCGAAGCAGACGGCCCGGGCCAACGATGTGCTGCTGGCCGATGAACTCATCCAGCGTGCGCGGGCGCATGCGGTCGGCCAGCGGGCTGAGTGCCAGGTCCTGACCGGAAAACAGATCCTGCATGATGACCTCCAGAGCGATGAAGTGTTCGCTATCATTATATCGCCGACGGGGCGGAAAGACAAGCGGTGAACGGACAGCAAAACGGATGACGGGAGACAGGCAGGGGTCATGCCCGTGAAGCCGGCGGACAGCGCGCCGGTCTGTGGGCGCGGCCTGGACATGTGCGATGCGGGTGAGGGCGCGCCCAAGGAACGGATATGCGCCGGTCTTCATGATCAATCCGGCGTATATCGGCAACGGAGCCGGACGCGGAGAAGGAGTCCGCCATCCTCCGGCCGTGCGCATATCGCCTGACGGGCGCGCAGGGGCATGAACGGGGACTGCGCGACGCGTCACCGCTTCGGCCCGGAGGGGCGCCAAGGATGCAAAATCGGCGAAATTTTGCAAAAAAGCCTTTACAAACCGAAAAAAATCGGGTATTCTATTCGAGTATATCAAACGCGACCGAGGCAGGACGCAGCCGCATCCAAACGCAGAGAGAGCCGGAGACTGGTGCAATTCCGGACGGGCGGAGCGGCATGGGATCACCTGCTCAGCGGCCCCGCCGAACGAAGTAGGCGGGGACGGATCGCCCCGTTACGGCGTCAATGAAGCGGATGCGCGGGCCTTTTGCGATGCCCACGCGTCAAATTGGGTGGTACCGCGGGCAGCCCCGTCCCATGTGGAGGGGCTGCCTTTTATTTTGCTGAAGTTGGAGGAAGGATCATGTACCAGAAGGTTTCGACCGACATGAACTTTGTCGCCCGCGAGGAAGAGGTCATCCGATTCTGGCGGGAGAACGACGTTTTCAAGAAGAGCGTGGCGCTGCGCCGGGGCGCGCCCGCGTTCACGTTCTTTGACGGCCCGCCCACGGCCAACGGCAAGCCGCACCTCGGCCACGTGGAGACGCGCGCCATCAAAGACATCATCCCGCGCTATCGCACCATGAAGGGCTACGACGTGCTGCGCAAGGCCGGCTGGGATACGCACGGCCTGCCGGTGGAGCTGGAGGTCGAAAAGCTGCTGGGCCTGGACGGCAAGCCGCAGATCGAGCAATACGGCATCGAGCCGTTCATCCAGGAATGCAAGAAGTCCGTCTGGAAGTACAAGACGGAGTGGGAAGAGATGTCCGAGCGCGTGGGCTACTGGGCGGACATGGAGAACCCTTACATCACCTACGACGACAACTACATCGAGTCCGAGTGGTGGAGCCTCAGGGAGATCCACAAGAAGGGTCTGCTCTACAAGGGCCACAAGATCGTGCCCTACTGCCCGCGCTGCGGCACCGCGCTCTCCAGCCACGAGGTCGCGCAGGGCTACAAGAACGTGAAGGAGACCTCCGCTTACGTCCGCTTTGCGGTCAAGGGCGAGGAAAACACCTACCTGCTCGCCTGGACGACCACGCCCTGGACGCTGCCCTCCAACCTCGCGCTGTGCGTCAATCCGCACGACATCTACAGCAAGTTCATCGTCGACGGCCAGACGATCATCATGGCCAAGGCGCTCATCGAGGCGATCTTTCCGGGCAAGGAGATCCAGACGCTCTGCGAAATGCCGGGCTGCGACCTGCGCGGCATGGAGTACGAGCCGCTGTTTGATTTCGCCGTGGGCAAGCTCAAGAAGAAGGCGTGGTTCATCGTCTGCGACGAGTATGTCACCATGAGCGACGGCACCGGCATCGTCCACATCGCGCCGGCGTTCGGCGAGGATGACAACCGCGTCTGCCGCGAAAACGACATGCCGTTTGTGAACTTCGTGGACGCGCGGGGCAGGATGACCGAGGAGACCAAGTGGCCGGGCGTGTTCGTCAAGGACGCGGACGCGCTGGTGCTGGAAGACCTCAAGGAACGCGGCCTGCTCTTTGCCGCCGTGCCGTTTGCGCACGACTATCCCTTCTGCTGGCGCTGCGACACGCCGCTGATCTACTACGCCCGCCAGAGCTGGTTCATCAAGATGACCGCCGTGCACGATCAGCTGATGAAGAACAACCGCGCCGTCAACTGGATGCCGGACAACATCAAGGAAGGCCGCATGGGCAACTTCCTGGATAACGTCATCGACTGGGGCCTCTCCCGCGAGCGCTACTGGGGTACGCCGCTGCCGGTGTGGACCTGCGAATGCGGCCACGTCCACGTCGTCGGCTCCAAGCAGGAGCTGCGCGAGATGGCGACCGGGCCGATCGGCGAGATCGAGCTGCACCGCCCGTACATCGACGGCGTCGTGCTGCGCTGCCCGCAGTGCGGCGGCGAGATGCACCGTGAGAAGGACGTCATCGACTGCTGGTACGACTCCGGCTCCATGCCGTTTGCGCAGTGGCACTATCCCTTTGAGAACAGGGAGCAGTTCGAGCGCCGCTTCCCGGCGAACTTCATCTCCGAGGCCATCGACCAGACCCGTGGCTGGTTCTACACGCTCCTGGCGATCTCCACCTGCCTGTTTGACACCAACCCGTTCGAGAACTGCATCGTCATGGGCCACGTGCAGGACAAGGACGGCCAGAAGATGAGCAAGCACAAGGGCAACGTCGTCGATCCGTGGACGGTGCTCAACACGCAGGGCGCCGACGCCGTGCGCTGGTTCTTCTACAACAGCGTCGCGCCGTGGCTGCCCAAGCGCTTCCACGCCAAGGCGATTGAGGAAAGCCAGCGCAAGTATATGGGCACGCTGTGGAACACGTATGCGTTCTTCATCCTCTACGCCGAGATCGACCGGTTCGACCCGAAGGACCATCCGCTTGACAAGGTGCAGCTGAGCCTGATGGACAAGTGGGTGCTCAGCCGCCTCAACACGCTGGTCAAGCGCGTGGACGAGCACCTGGAGAACTACCGCGTGACCGAGGCCTCCCGCGAGATGGTCGATTTCGTGGACGACCTGTCCAACTGGTACGTCCGCCGCAGCCGCGAGCGCTTCTGGGGCAAGGGCATGGCCGGCGACAAGGAAGCCGCATTCGCCACGCTCTATCACGTCCTGGAGACGATGTCCCGCCTGACCGCGCCGTTCACGCCGTTCATGGCCGAGAGCATGTACCGCAACCTCGTGTGCAGCGTGGACGCGTCCGCGCCCATCTCCGTGCACCTGACGGACTTCCCGGTCTGCGACGAGGCGATGATCGACCCGCAGCTGGAGGAAGACATGAAGGCGCTGCTGGAGGTCGTCGTGCAAGGCCGCGCCGCGCGCGCGGAATCCGGCCTCAAGGTGCGCCAGCCGCTGAGCAAGATGATCGTGGCGGGCGTGACGCTGCCGCAGGATCTCTGCGCGCTGGCCGCCGACGAGCTGAACGTCAAGCAGGTGGCGTTCACCGACGACACGACGGCGTTCATGACCTATCAGCTCAAGCCGCAGATGCGCACGCTGGGCAAGAAGTACGGCAAGCTGCTCAGGGCCATCGGCGAGAAGCTCGCGACGCTCGACGGCAACGAGGTCGTGGCCAACTTCGAGGCGGGCCGCACGCTGACGTTTGATCTGGACGGCACGCAGGTGGAGCTGGAGAAGGACGACGTGCTGACCGCGCCGGTGAAGAAGCCGGGCTATGTCGTGGCGACCGACCGCGACGTGACCGTGGCGCTGGATACGAACCTGACCGATGCGCTCGTCGCCGAAGGCTTTGCGCGCGAGGTCGTCTCCAAATTGCAGACGATGCGCAAGGAGGCGGGCTTTGAGGTGACCGACCGCATCCACGTCACCGTCAAGACGCAGGACGAGAGGCTGGCGGCCATCGTCGCAAAGAGCGAAGCGGCCATCGGGGCCGGTGTGCTCGCGCTGAGCGTCGCCTGCGCCGATGCGCCGCAGGACGCCTACGTCAAGGACTGGAACATCAACGGCGTTGAGGCGACGCTGTCCGTCAAAAAGGCGTAAGCCATGATTACGCTCAAGCTCCTCGCCCTGACGCTGATCCTGCTGGGCCCCTCCGCCTTCGCCTGTGCGAAGGCGGAGCGCCGCATCGGCGCGACGCTGGGCGGGTCCCTGTGCGCGCAGAGCCTGTTGCTCATCGCGCTGGGCTACGTGTTGCCGTTTTCCGCCGCCGTCTTCGCGCTGGCGGCGGCGAGCGCGATCGCATGGATTTACGCGCTCGGCGCGCTCCGGCGCAGGCGCGGCGTGCGCAGGACGGGCTTGTCGCTGCTGCTGCCCGCGCTGGCCGCCGCGTGCTGCGCCGTGTTTTTGTACGACGCGTGCGCGGGACGGCTGTACCTGTCCTGGGACGAGTACAGCCACTGGGGCATGATCGTCAAGGCGATCGATCTGTTTGACGAGCTGCCGCGCGCAGGGCGGGGCGCGGCGTACATCCAGTATACGTATCCGCCCGCCGCGGCCATGCTGCCCGCGATGGCGTCCGCCATTCTGGGGTATCGCGACGGCGTGGCGTACCTGGGCTACCACCTGCTCATCGGCGGGCTGATCTGGACGTTGGCCGACAAGGCCGGAGCGGGCGACCGGAGGCGGACGCTGCTGGGCGGCGCGCTGCTCTATCTGACGATGATGGCCGTCTTTCCGCTGAGCGTGCTGCGCCTGTTCACGGAGCCGCTGATCGCGCTGCTGACGGCGCTGCTGCTGCTGCCCGCCGTCGATGCGCGCGCCAACGCCCCGGCGGAGGACATGCTCTACGCGGCGATGCTGGCCATGACGAAGAACACGGGACTGGTCTTTGTCGCGCTGGCGCTGGCGGTGCGCGCCGCCGCCGCGCGGGAAAACGCGCGCGCGCTGCTGCGGCCGCTGCTGCTTTCCGGCATCGGCGTGGCCTCCTATGCGCTCTACTGCCGCGCGCAGGGGATCGGCGCGGTGGTCTCGCCCTCGCGTTTGGGGGAGAACGTGCAGGCGCTGCTCTCCGGCACGCTGAGCGAGAGCTATCGGAGCTTGCCCGCACGCTATGTGGACTTCCTGTTTGGCCAGCCGCTGCCCCAGTCCGGCCTCTACTCCTGCTACGGCTTTGGCACCGCCGCGGCCACGCTGGGCTTCACGCTGCTCTTGAGCGCGGCGCACGTCCTGCTCGCCCGCGAACGCCGCCGCGCGCTTGGGCTGTGGGCGGGCGTGTGGACGGCCAACCTGCTGTATCTGGCGATGATCGCCGCGTCGTACTTCTTCAATTTCTCGCCGGAGGAGGTCGAGCGATTGAGCGAGGCCGACCGTTACACGACGCTCCCGGCCCTGTGGACGGGCCTGCTCGCCTGCGCGCTGATCGTCCGGGAGCGGGCGCAGCGCGGCCGATGGCGGGTCGCGGTCTGCGCGCTGACTGCCGCGCTGCTGCCGCTGAGCCACATGGACATGACGGTCAAGACGTTTATCACACGGGAGTACGTCCAGCATACGGTCTGGGCGCGCGACGAGGTGGACCGCACGACGGCTTATATCCGGGAAGCGCTCGCCGGGCAGCCGGAGGCCAGGCTGCTGTGCATGGGCGATTACGCGTATGCGCAGCTGCATTACACGCTGGCCGGGGTGACCGACATCGGGCGCGCGGATGCGGCATGGGATGCGGCGCCGTGGCGGGCGGACGTGCAGGCGCTGGAAACCCGGCTGCGCGAGGGCGGCTATACGCACGTGTTTGCCGGCGGCCTTGACAGCGTGGACGCGTCCTTTTCGGCGCTCGTGGAGGGCGAAGCGCCGCTCACGGCGCACGCGCTCTACGCGGTTGAATGTGAGGCGGACGGCGGCGTGACGCTGCGCCGCCTGTCGACCATGAAGGAATGAACGGATCATGAAGAAGATTGTCATAGCCGGCGCGGGGGCATATCACTTTGCCCCCGCCATTTTCGAAGACCTGTTTGTGCGTTGGCGCACGCCCGTGGAGGTCTGGATGGTGGACAGCGATCTGGACATGGCGGAGCTGTCCGCCCGCGGCGCGCAGGCGCTGGCACGGGCGTTCGGCTGCGAGGCCCGCTTTTACTACACCACCCAGCTGCGCAAGGCCATCTTCAGCGCCGACGCGGTCCTCTTCTGCGCGGACTTCCTCGACGAGGCGGCATGGAAGCTCGACCTCAAGGCGCTGGAGGACGTGGGCCTGTACAAGCAGGCGCGATTGCGCGGGGGCATCGGCGGCGCAATGCAGACGATACGCGTGCTCGACTTCATCGCCGACATGGCCGGGCAGATGCGGGAGGAATGTCCGGATGCGCCGCTGATCCTGTGCGACAGCGGCTATGGCGGCGTGCAGCTGGCGCGCGCGTGCGAGTGCGCGCAGCGGTTCTTCGGCGTGCGCACGCTGGGCGTGAGCGGCACGACCGAGCAGACGAAAAAGCGCCTGGCGCTGTATCTGGACGTCAGGGAAGAAAACATGGAGATCGCCTGCGCGGGCCTCAACAACTTCTCGTGGGTGACGGTGCTGCGCGATCAAAAGCAGGGCGTCGATCTGATTCCCCGCTGCATGAAGGAGATGCGGGAGGACAGCCGCGAGGCGCTCTCCGCGCAGTACATCGACTGGTACGGCGCGATCCCGGCGGGCGCGCGCGTGATGCACTACGAGCTGCTGCCCGACACGGAAAACAGCCCGCGCAAGACGGTGCTGCTCTCCGGCGTGGGGCTGGCTGATTACGAGCTGCGCAAGCGCAACCTGGCGCTGCTGACCGTGCACGGCCCGCTGACGCCCAGGGGGGCGCAGGCGTGGGGGCAGATTCGCACGAGCGGCTTGCAGAGCGCGCGGCCGGTGGAAATCCTGCGCGCGCTGTGGGGCGAGGGCGACTGCCGCGCCGCCGACCTGAACATGCCGTGCGACGGCGCGGTGGAGGGCGTGACGCCGGGGCGCTTTGTGGAGTGCCCGGCGGTCGTGACGGCGCGGGGCGCGCGCGGCGAGGCCGCGCCGCTGCCCGTGGAGCTGCACGATCTGCTCAACCAGCTGAGCCTGACGAATGTGCTCTACGCCGAGGCGGGCGCCACGGGCAGCCGGCAGGCGCTGCGCGAGGCGATGGAGATCGATCCGGCGCTCTCCGGCATCGATTTGCTCTATACAGAAGGCGTGCTTTCTGATATGATGGAAGCGCAGAAGGACAGACTCAAGCGATTCTTTTAAAGAGAGGTAACGCATGTTTATCGCGGATCAATGGCAGGATTACGAGGTGCTCGACTGCGGCGGCGGCGAAAAGCTGGAGCGCTGGGGCGATGTATACCTGCGCCGCCCGGACCCGCAGGCCATCTGGCCGGCGCGCGATCCCTCGCTCTGGCGCAGGGCGCAGGCGCACTATCACCGCAGCGAAAAGGGCGGCGGCAGCTGGGAATTCTTCGCGAAGCTGCCTGAACGCTGGACGGTCGGCTTTGACTGCAACGGCGACCCGCTGCGCTTTTACGTGCGCCCGACGGGCTTCACGCACACGTGACTGTTCCCGGAGCAGGCGGCCAACTGGGCGTGGATGAGCGCGCTGGTCAAGCGCCGGCGCGCCGAGGGCAGGCCGGTTCGGGTGCTCAATCTCTTCGCCTATACCGGCGGCGCGACGATGGCGTGCGCGGCGGCGGGCGCGCAGGTGTGCCACTGCGACGCGGCGAAGGGCATGGTGCAGTGGGCGCGGGAGAACCGCGAGCTGTGCGGCTTGCCGGAAGCGTGCACGCGCTGGATCGTCGACGACGCGCTCAAGTTCGTGCAGCGCGAGGCGCGGCGCGGGCATTTCTACGACGGCATCCTGATGGATCCGCCCAGCTACGGCCGTGGGCCGGGCGGCGAGGTCTGGAAGCTGGAAAACGAGCTCTACGGGCTGGTGAAGGCGGCGAGCGACGCGCTGAGCGAGGCGCCGCTGTTCTTCCTGCTCAACGGCTATACGACGGGCTTTCAGGCGAGCGTGCTGGGCAACATGGTCGATATGTGCGTGACGGCCCGCTTCGGCGGACGGACGCACGCCGATGAGCTCTGCCTGCCGGTGAGCGCGGGCGGCGTGCTGCCCTGCGGCACCAGCGGCCGCTGGCAGGCGGAATAAGCAGACCCACCGCTGCAAAGCAGGGAAGAGCCGGAGGGACGAGATCCCTCAGGGCAGGGCTTGGGGCGGCAGCCCCGACGGCCCTCAAGCGCGCAGCGCTCAAACGCGTTCCCCGGAAGGCGGCAAAGCCGCATGGGACGCGCAAAGCGCCGGCCGCGAGCCGCTTTGCCACGGATGGATTCAGAGAGGACAGACATGCTGCGCGTTTGCAGCGAGGCCACCATGGAACAGTATCACGGCATCTCCATCGTCTATAAGGACAATCACCTGCTCGTCGTCGTCAAGCCGCCGAACATGCCCACGCAGGCGGACGCCTCCGGCGATCCCGACCTGCACGGCACGATGAAGCGGTATATCGCCGAGAAGTATGAAAAGCCCGGCGCGGTCTACCTCGGCCTCGTGCATCGGCTCGACCGGCCGGTGGGCGGGCTGGTCGTGCTTGCGCGCACGAGCAAGGCCGCCGACAGGCTCAGCGCACAGGTGCGCGACAAGACGCTTGCGCGCCAGTACGTGGCCGCCGTGCGCGGCAGCGCGCCGCAAGCCGCGACGTGCAGCGACTGGCTGCTCAAGGACGAGCGCACGAATACGGTGCGCGTCGTGCCGCCGCATGCGCCCGGCGCGAAGGACGCGCTGCTGCGCTATGAGAAGGCCGGCGAGGCGGACGGCCTCTCGCTGCTGCGCGTCAGGCTCTTCACGGGCCGCTCGCATCAGATTCGCGTGCAGCTCGCGCATGCGGGCCATCCCATCTGGGGCGACGCGCGCTATGGCGCGGGCAGGCCCGGCGAGCAGATCGCGCTCTGGGGCGCGCATCTGGGGTTCGTGCATCCCACGAAGAAGGATGAGATGGATTTCACCGCGCTGCCGCCGCCGGAGCGCGCGCCCTGGCGCGCATTTGATGCGGCTGTCTGGGCGCGGGAGGCGGAGATTTGTCCGTGACGCGGGAAGAAAAACCGGGTCGCGTTCGTCAAATGGTTAAGTGAATTGGAAAGGATGGAAACGATGAAGAGGATCGCTGCGCTTCTTGTGTCGCTCTGTATGCTGCTGGGCGCGTGCGCGCTGGCCGACGAGCAGGCGGAGATGGTCGTCAACGCCGCCGTGAGCGAGCTGGGCTACACCGCTACCAAGGGCGGATACAGCAAGTATGGCGAGTGGGGCGGCAAGGCCTACGGCGAGTGGTGCTCGGAGTTCGTCTCCTGGTGCGTGGCGCGCGCGGACGAGGTCTACGGCACGTCCATGCTCGGCAACGACTATCCCATGCAGGCCAGCTGCGAGGACGGCGCGGCTTGGTTCAAGGAGCGCGGGCGCTACATCACGGTCAACGGCGGGCTCAAGGGCGAGGAGGGCCAGTTTTATCTCTCCGACGGCGTGCTCGTCAGCGAGCGGCCTTACGTGCCCCAGCGCGGCGATCTGATCTACATCGAGTGGTACAAGTACAACCGGCTCGATCACGTGGGCATCGTCGAGTTCGTGACGCAGGATACGGACGGCACCTACCTCGTGCACACGATCGAGGGAAACAACCACATCCTCGGCCCGACGCCCACCGAGGTGCGCCGCTACGTCTACCGGCTGGACGATCCGTCCATCCGCGGCTACGGCGTGCGCGAGAGCGGGCTGGTGGGCACCACGCTCAAGATGGGCTCCAGCGGCGAGGAGGTCGTCGCGTTCCAGAAGAACCTCATCGAGCTGGGCTTTTACAATAGCGAGCCTGAGGGCAAGTTCGGCAAGGGCACGCAGACGGCCACCGAGAACTACCAGAAGGCGCGCGGCCTGAGCGTGACCGGCGAAGCCGACCGCGATACGCTGCTCGCCGTCTCCGCAGAGATCGAGGAGAAGCGGCGGGCGGCCGAGGAGAAGGCTGCGCAGCAGGCGCAGGAAGAGGCGCAGGCCATGCTGGAGACGGCCAAGACGGCTATCGAGGGAGGCTGGTTCGGCGAGTTCGATCCCTACGACGAGGAGACGGCCTGGAGCCGCCTCACGGCGGACATCACGGTGCTCGACGTCGATCAGAAGGAAAAGGTGTATCTTTCCGACGGCCCTGACGGCAGCAGAAAAACCAGGGATGCACATCGCGGTTTTTTTTATGGGGAATCGGTTGCCGTCAAGGTGCTCGACGAGCAGGACGGCTGGTCGAAGATTCAGGCCTACAACGACTATGACGAGCTGGAAGAGGGCTGGGTGCGTCCGGGCCGCCTGCGCACGGTCAC
This sequence comes from uncultured Clostridia bacterium, assembly GCA_944333055.1. Lineage (GTDB taxonomy): Bacteria > Bacillota > Clostridia > Christensenellales > Aristaeellaceae > Ventricola. Next base: position 36,040 of record CALVKT010000010.1, on the reverse strand, counting down.
GCCCAATCAGACGTGGGGCATGATCGTGGACAAGCGCACGCAGCGGCTGTACCTGTATAAAGAGGGCAAGCTGGTCACGGAGCTGCTCATCTCCACCGGCACCACGACGGGCCAGAACGAGGACTATTGCGAGACGGCCTCCGGCGAATTTCTGCTCATCAGCCCGACGGGCGGCTTCTGGTCGGGCAACCTCTGGTGCGATCAGGCGATCCGCTTCAACGGCGGCGACCTGCTGCACATGGTGCCGGCGGTCTACTACGGCGAGAACGTGGGCGTCTATGCAGACGGATCGGGCGACTTTAGCATCTGCGAGAGCGCGCTCGGCTCGCGCGCGTCCCACGGCTGCATCCGCGTGCAGCGCAAGGAAAACGAGGACGGCTACAACCACCAGTGGATCTGGAACAACCTGCGCTACGAGAAGAACGTCAAGCTGATCGTCTGGGACGACGACGGCCGCAAGCTGCCGGAGACGGACGACGCGACGCCCATGTATTACAACCCCGACGGCGGCGAAAAGTACCACACGGACGCCTACTGCGACAGCGTGCGCAGCCGGTATCTGCCGCTCACCGAGATCGCCTACGGCACGCTTGCGCGCTATCCCTACACGCAGCTTGAGCCGTGTTCGGCCTGCAAGGCGCCCGAACGCCCGGAGGTCGTGCGGACGTGGAACGCTGTGATCGACCAGGCGTATGAAGAGCTGGGGATGGAAGCGCCGTGAGCGCGCTGGATTGATGAGACGAAAAAGGACGCCCGTCAATGCGGACGTCCTTTTTGATGGATTCAAGTCCATTTGAACCGGATGAAAGCCACGCGCTCGGCATCGTCACGGCTGCCCATGGCGCCGCAAGGCTGAAAAACAAGCCTTGCGGCGAGGGAAGCATCCTGTTCCTGTGCGCGTTGCGCACGGCCGGAATAGAATCGCATTACAGCCTGGCGACGCGCAGCGCCTGGCGCGAATAGGCGTAGGGGCGCACGAACGGCAGGCGCGAAAAGCGCACGAACACCGCGTCGCCCGACGTGTGCACGACGAGCTGCGTGGCATGCAGCCGCTGCGCGCCGGCGCGGTCGGACAGGAAGACGGACAGAATGCCGCGATCGGGCAGCGCGCCGGACTGCTCCAGGCGCGCCAGCGTGCGGAAGACGTTTTCCCGGCTGGGCTTCATGGCGTGAAACTCCTCTCTGAATGGAACACATGGGACGCCTGCACGGCGTCTTTTTTGAATTTCGCGGCGAAAGCGCGCTTTTCCTGCCGGACGGGGATTGCAATTTCGCGCCAATTCGCGTATGATGAACGCATCAATACACGCATCAGCCGAAGGAGTGGGTTTGGATGGATATTCGCCGGGAGGCGCTCAAAAAGCACTACGAATGGAAGGGCAAACTGGAGATCGCCGCGCGCGCGCACGTGACCAACAGCGAGGAGCTCTCCCTGGCCTATACGCCGGGCGTGGCGGAGCCGTGTCTGGCCATCCGCGACGACTACGAAAAGAGCTACGAACTCACGCGCCGGGCGAACATGGTCGCCGTCATCACCGACGGCACGGCGATCCTGGGCCTGGGAGACATCGGCCCGGAGGCCGGCATGCCCGTCATGGAGGGCAAGTGCGTGCTGTTCAAGGAGTTCGCGGGCGTGGACGCCTTCCCGCTGTGCGTGCGCAGCAAGGACGTCGATGAGCTTGTGCGCACGATCTACCTGATCTCCGGCAGCTTTGGCGGCATCAATCTGGAGGATATCGCCGCGCCGCGCTGCTTTGAGGTGGAGCGCAGGCTCAAGGAGATCTGCGACATCCCGGTCTTCCACGACGATCAGCACGGCACGGCCATCGTCGTGGCTGCGGCGCTGATCAACGCGCTCAAGGTCGTGGGCAAGGCGATGGACGGCGTGCGTGTGGTCATCAACGGCGCGGGCAGCGCGGGCGTGGCCATTGGCAAGCACCTGCTCAACCTGGGCGTCAAGGACCTGATCCTTGTCGACCGCTGCGGCATCCTCTGCGAGGGCATGGCGGGACTCAACCCCGCGCACGAGGAGATGAGCCGTGTGACCAACCCGCGCCACGTCACCGGCACGCTCGCCGACGCGATGCGCGGGGCGGACGTGTTCATCGGCGTGAGCGCGCCGGGCGTCGTCACGCCGGAGATGGTCGCCTCCATGGCGCCGCGCGCGTGCGTCTTCCCGATGGCCAACCCCGTGCCGGAGATCCATCCGGACGAGGCGCGCAAGGCCGGCGCGGCCGTCGTGGGCAGCGGCCGCAGCGACTACATCAACCAGATCAACAACGTGCTCGCCTTTCCGGGCATCTTCCGCGGCGCGCTGGACGTGCGCGCCAGGGACATCAACGAGCCGATGAAGATGGCTGCCAGCCACGCCATCGCCGCGCTGGTCGGCGAGGAGGAGCTGTGCGCCGATTACATCATCCCCAAGGCGTTCGACAGGCGCGTGGGCCGGGCCGTGGCCGACGCCGTGGCCGCCGCGGCGCGCGAAAGCGGCGTGGCGCGGATCTGAGCCGCTGACTTTTTGCCGGAAATCCTTGTATTCTCCCGCCGGATGGTGTACAATATACAGTTGGAATACTTTGTTCCAACTGTTTTTGTTTTTGAGTGTGAAACCTGAAAAGGAGCGATATGCATGACGAAAATTGACATCTTCTCCGGCTTTCTGGGCGCGGGCAAGACCACGCTGATCAAGAAGCTGCTCAAGGAGGCGCTTGCGGACGAGAAGGTCGTGCTCATTGAGAACGAGTTCGGCGAGATCGGCATCGACGGCGGCTTCATGAAGGAGGCCGGCATCGAGGTGACGGAGATGAACTCCGGCTGCATCTGCTGCTCGCTGGTGGGCGACTTCGGCGAGGCGCTCAAGAAGGTGATCGATCAGTACCACCCCGACCGCATCCTCATCGAGCCGTCCGGCGTGGGCAAGCTCTCGGACGTCATCCGCGCCGTGGAGGGCGTGGAAAAGGACATCCCCGAAGCGCAGATGGGCAGCTTCGTGACCGTCGCGGACGCGATGAAGTGCCGCATGTACGTCAAGAACTTCGGCGAGTTCTTCCTCAACCAGATCGAATACGCCGGCACCATCCTGCTCTCGCGCACACAGAAGCTGAGCACCGACAAGCTGGAGGCGGCCGTCGCCCTGCTGCGCAGCCACAACGAGAAGGCCCGCATCCTCACCACGCCGTGGGACGAGCTGACCGGCGCGCAGATCCTCGCCGCCATGGAGCAGGATCACAGCCTCGCCGAGGAGATGCTGGAGACCGTCATGCGCGAGCATGCGCACGAGCATGCGCACCACCATGCGCACGAGCATGACGAGCACTGCACCTGCGGCTGCCATGACCACGAGCATCATCACGATCATGAGCATGACCACGAGCATCATCATGATCACGAGCACGAGCATCATCACGAGCATGCGCATCACCATGATCACGAGCATGACGAGCACTGCGGCTGCCACGACCACGGCCACCATCACGCCGACGAGGTGTTCACCTCCTGGGGCGTGGAGACGGTGCGCGCGTTCGGCGAGGCGGAGCTTTCCGATATGCTCGCGGCGCTGGACGGCGAGCGCTACGGCGCCGTGCTGCGCGCCAAGGGCATCGTGCCCTGCGCGGAGGGCGGCTGGATCCACTTTGACTACACGCCGGGCGAGCAGAATATCCGCAAGGGCGCGGCGGACGTGACGGGCCGCCTGTGCGTGATCGGCGCGAAGCTCGACGAGGGCGGCCTCAAGGCGCTCTTCGGCGTCTAAGGGCCTTCAGCGGAGGGAAAGACGATGTCGATTCCGGTTTATCTGTTTGACGGCTTTCTGGAGAGCGGCAAGACGTCCTTCATCGCCAGCGTGCTGGGCGATCCGGGTTTCACCCGCGGCGAGCGCACACTGCTCATCCAGTGCGAGGAGGGCATCGAGGAATTCGATCCCGCGTTCCTCAAGCGGCACAACACCGCGCTCGAGTGCATCGAGGACGAAGAGGAGTACAATGAGGACACGCTGCGCGCGTTCGTGCGCAAGCACCATCCCGAACGCGTGATCATCGAGATGAACGGCATGTGGGATCTGGACGCGGCCATCGCGCGCACGCCCAAGGTGCTGGAGATCTTCCAGATCATCACGACGGTCAACGCCGGGACGTTCGAGCTCTACGCCAGGAACATGGGCCAGCGGATGCTCCAGCACATCACCGACGCGGACATGGTCGTCTTCAACCGCGCCACGGAGCAGACGCGCCAGCTCATCCGCGACCGCAACGTGCGCTCCATGAACCCGCAGGCGTCGCTCTACTTTGAAAACGAAGACGGCACCAGCGAGGACTACGGCGCGGGCATGCCCCCGCCCTACGACATGGACGCCCCGATCGTGGAGATCGAGGACAGGGACTTTGGCATCTTCTACCTGGACGCCAGCGAGAACCCGGAGGCCTACGACGGCAAGACCGTCCGCTTCAAGGGCTACATCTACAAGGGCCGCAACCTCGCGCGCGACGAGTACGTGCCCGGCCGCATGGGCATGGTCTGCTGCGCGGAGGACGTGCGCTTCATCGGCTTCATCGCCAAGGCGAACGGCCTGCCCATCCCGGCCTCGCGCTCTTGGCAGACGGTCACCGCACGCGTGCAGGCGGAGGAGCGCAGGCAGTACAAGGGCGTGGGCCCTGTGCTCTACGTCACGGCGCTGGAAGAGGCGCAGCCGCCGCAGGACGAGGTCGTCACATTCAACTAACGGAGGGTCACAGGTTTGAAACAGGAGGAAAACAGGATCGTCGCCAGCGATTTGACCTACGTCTATCCGGACGCGCACAAGCACGCCGTGGACGGCGTGAGCATGCGCGTGCGCAGCGGGGAGTTTCTGGCGATCCTCGGCCACAACGGCAGCGGCAAATCCACGCTGGCCAAGCTCTTCAACGCGCTGTACGTGCCCACCGGGGGCACGGTCTGGGTGTGCGGGCTGGACACGCGCAACGACGATCTCGTCTTTGACATCCGTCAGCATGCGGGCATGGTCTTCCAGAACCCCGACAACCAGATCGTCGCGACGGTCGTGGAGGAGGATGTGGCCTTCGGCCTGGAGAACAACGGCGTGCCGCCCAAAGAGATCCGCGTGCGCATCGACGAGGCGCTGCGCGCGGTGAACATGAGCCAGTACGCGCAAAAGGCGCCGCACATGCTCTCCGGCGGCCAGAAGCAGCGCGTGGCCATCGCCGGCGTGCTGGCGATGAAGCCGGACGTGATCATCCTGGACGAATCGACGGCCATGCTCGATCCCAGCGGCCGCGCGGAAGTGATGAACACCGTGCATCGCCTCAACCGGGAGGAGGGCATCTCCGTCGTGCTCATCACGCATTACATGAGCGAGGCCGCCACGGCGGACTACGTGATCGTGATGGACGAGGGCAAGGTCGCCCTGAGCGGTACGCCGCGCGAGGTCTTCTCGCAGGTGGAGCGCGTGCGCGCGCTGGGGCTCGATGTCCCGCCGATGACGGAGCTGGCGCAGATGCTGCGCAGCGGCGGGCTGGACGTGCGCGGGGACGTGCTCACGGTGGACGAGATGGTGGAGGAAGTATGTCGATTGTCATCGAGCATCTGAATTACATCTACATGAGCGGCGGCCCGTACGAGACGCACGCGCTGCACGACGTGAGCCTGACCATTGAGGACGGCGAGTTCGTCGGCCTGATCGGCCACACGGGCAGCGGCAAGAGCACGCTGGTGCAGCACCTCAACGGGCTGATCATGCCGGCCTCCGGCCGCGTGCTGGTGGACGGCATGGACCTGAGCGACAAGCAGACCGACCGCCGCGCGATCCGCCAGAAGGTCGGGCTGGTGTTCCAGTATCCGGAGAACCAGCTCTTTGAGGAGACGGTGGAAAAGGACATCGCTTTTGGCCCCAAAAATCTCGGCCTGAATGAGGCGGAGATCGACCGGCGCGTGCGCGATGCGATGCGCCGCGTGGCGCTTGACTACGACGCGCTGCACGATCGCTCCGTGTTCGAGCTCTCCGGCGGCCAGATGCGCCGCGTGGCGATTGCCGGCGTGCTGGCGATGGAGCCGCGCGTGCTGGTGCTCGACGAGCCGTGCGCGGGCCTCGACCCGCGCGGCCGCGAGGAGATCCTCGGCCTCATCCGCGACCTGCACCGCGAGGCGGGCACGACCGTCGTGATGGTCAGCCATTCGATGGACGACGTGGCGTCGCTGGCCGAGCGCGTGATCGTGATGAACCACGGTGAGGTCGTCATGGACGGCACGCCGCGCGACGTCTTCGCCTGCGGCGAGGAGCTGCGCGGCATGGGGCTGGACGTGCCGCAGGCCGCGCAGCTCGCGCAGAAGCTGCGCGAGCGCGGGTTTGGCATCCCGCAGGGGATTTACCGCATCGAAGAGATCAGGGCGGAGATTGCGCGCATCGCCGCGCAGGGAGGCCGACATGCTTAAGGACATCACGCTCGGTCAGTATTTTCCGGGACATTCCCCGATTCACCGCATGGACCCGCGCATGAAGCTCATCCTGACCATCGCCTACATCGTGGGCGTGTTCATGGTGAGCAACCTGCCGGGCTACGCGCTGGCGCTCGCCTTTCTCTATCTGGTGGTGCGCCTCTCCGGCATCCGTTTTGCCTATCTGCTCAAGGGCGTCAAGCCGCTGCGCTTCATCATCCTCTTCACATTCGTGCTCAACCTGCTCTTTACAGAGGGCGAAACCGTGCTCTTCTCGCTGGGCTTTTTCACGCTGACGGCGGAGGCGCTGGAGAGCGCGACGTTCTTCGCGCTGCGCCTCGTCTTCCTGGTGATGGGCACCTCCGTGCTCACGCTGACCACCAGCCCGGTGCAGCTCACCGACGGCCTGGAGCGCCTGATGCGCCCCCTGCAGCGCTTCCACTTCCCTGCGCACGAGCTGGCGATGATGATGACCATCGCCCTGCGCTTCATCCCCACGCTGCTGGAGGAGACGGACAAGATCCAAAAGGCGCAGATGGCGCGCGGCGCGGACTTTGAGAGCGGCAACCTGCTGGCCCGCGCCAAGGCGATGATCCCGCTGCTGGTGCCGCTGTTCGTCAGCGCGTTCCGCCGGGCGAACGATCTGGCCATGGCCATGGAGGCGCGCTGCTATCGCGGCGGCGACCACCGCACGCGCCTGCGCGAGCTCAGGTACACCAGGCTCGACGCCATCGGCGCGCTGGCGACGGCGGCGTTCATCGCTGTCGTCGTGCTGGAGGGCCGGCTCCTTGGCTGAGTTTCGCCTCAAAAGCAAGCACCGCCCCAGCGCGGCGGATCATCCGCACGAGGGCATGCGGCGCTTTGTGCTCGTGTGCGAGTACGACGGCACGGCCTACTGCGGCTGGCAGCGCCAGATCAACGGGCCGAGCGTGCAGCAGGCGCTGGAGGAGGCGCTTTGCCGCCTGACGGGCGAGCGCATCTGCGTCACCGGCTCCAGCCGCACGGACGCAGGCGTGCACGCGCTGGGCCTGTGCGCGCACTTTGACAGCGCCACGCGCATCCCCGCCGACAAGCTGGCCTTCGCGCTCAACACGATGCTCCCGCCGGACATTCGCATCCGCGAGAGCCGCCCGGCGCCGCCGGGCTTCCACGCGCGCTTTGCCGCCTGCGGCAAGGTGTATCGCTACGGCTTTTACAACGCCCGGCACGACCGCGCCGTGGGCCGCCAGTACAGCGCGCACGTGCCGCTGCCGCTCGATGCGGCGCGCATGCACGAGGAGGCGCAGGCGCTGCTGGGCACGCACGACTTTGCGGCCTTCGCCGCCAGCGGCAGCGTGGCCGGCAGCACCGTGCGCACCATCTACCGCGCACAGGTGACGCGCGCCGGGGACGAGGTGACGCTGCTGGTGCTGGGCGACGGATTTCTCTATAACATGGTGCGCATCATCGCGGGCACGCTGATGGAGGTGGGCACGGGCAGGCGCGAAGGCGGCGCCATCGCCCGGGCCATCGCCACGGGCGACCGCCTGCAGCTGGGGCAGACCGCCCCGGCGAAGGGCCTGACGCTCGTGCGCGTGCTCTACGAAGGGGAAGAGGACGCGGCGCGCGCCTGTTTCAACTGACACGGCGCCGGTCATCACAGGAAAAATGAGAATCGACGCGAACGCTTGAAAGACACCTTTGGCCGTTCACCGCATAGGATAGCCCGGACTGACGAGACTGTCTGGGGGGATGCGCGTGAATCAGGCGATCGAGAAGCGGGTGCTTCAGGCGGCGGAGTATATCGCCCGAACCGGCGCGACGGTGCGGCAGACGGCCCGCGTGCTGGGGGTTTCCAAATCGACGGTGCACAAGGACATGGAGACCCGCCTGCCCGCACTGTGCGGCGCGCTCAAGCGCGAGGTCGACGCGGTCTTCTCCCGCAACAAGGCGGAACGGCATCTGCGCGGCGGCGAGGCCACGCGCAGGCGATACGCGCGCATGCGCGATGAACCATGACGGACGAATAAAGGAGTACAAGATGTTTGGCGTCGATGAACTGGGACTGGATCTGGGAACGGCTACGCTGCACATGGTGGTGCAGGGCAAGGGCGTCGTGCTCAGCGAGCCCGCGTATGTGACGTATGACCGGCAGACGCGCGACGTCGTGGCGGTCGGCGAGGAGGCGCGCCGGATGTACGGGCGCACGCCCGCCGGCCTGATCGTCGAGCGGCCGCTGCACGACGGGCGCATCCGCAGCTTCGATCTGGTCAGCAAGATGCTGCGATACTTCATGCGCAAGGTGGTGGGCAAGCGCGCGGCGTTCCGGCCGCGGCTGCTGCTGGCGCTGCCCGGCGGCATGGTGCCCGGCGAGCGCCAGACGCTGGTGGACATCATCGTGGACGCGGGCGTGCGCAGCGTCGTGCCGGTCGATGAAAACGTGGCCGCGGCGATCGGCGCGGGCATCCGCATCGATCAGCCCTACGGCCGCATGAACATCGACATCGGCGGCGGCCGCACGAACGTCTCCGTCTTCTCGTTCGGCCACCAGATCGTCTGGGACATCCTGGACGTGGGCGGCGACAAGTTTGACGAGGCGATCGTCGATTACCTGCGCAAGAAGCACAACCTGCTCATCGGCGCGCGCACGGCGGAAGAACTCAAGGTCAACATCGGCTCCGCGCGCATGCGCGGCGCAAAGCTGGAGATGGACGCCTGCGGGCGCAGCCTGGTCTCCGGCCTGCCGCGCGCGGTGACGGTCAACTCCGAGGAGCTCATCGAGGCGCTGGACGAGCCGCTGCGCGAGCTCATCAGCGCGCTGCACCGGATCATCGAGCGCACGCCGCCCGAACTGGCCAGCGATATCTTCGACGAGGGCATCACGCTCTCCGGCGGCGGCGCGCAGCTCTTCGGGCTCGCCGAGGTGATCAGCGACCAGCTGCGCATCCGCACGACGCTCGCCGACGAGCCGGAGCTGTGCGTGGCGCACGGCCTGAGCGCGCTCATCGACGACGCCGACCGCTACGAAAACGTCGATCTCGTCTCCGGCAGCCGAAGCGACATCCTCCGTGAGGAATAAAAATATGGCGGCTGTGGATGAAAAGCGTCCGCAGCGCCGTTTTATTCATGGGTAGAACTTGACAGCGGCGCCGCCTTTCAAACGGCGGCGATCTGTGATACAATACGCATACGGGCTGCGACCCGACAAAAAGGAGAAACGATTTTTGATGGATACCCGTTACGACGTGCTGCTGTGCGACGCAGACGACACGCTCTTTGACTTTCACCGCGCGCAGGAGAACGCCTTTGCGCAGGCCTGCGCGCGCATGGGCCTTGACATGCAGGACACTTGGCTGGCCACGTATTCCGCGATCAACTCGGCGCTCTGGAAGCGGCTGGAGCAGGGCGGCATCACGCAGAAGGAGCTGCGCGTGGCGCGCTATGCACAGTTCCTGGAGGCGATCGGCCGCACGGATCTGAACGCGGAGCAGATGGCCACGGCGTTCACCGACGCGCTGGGCCGCCAGAGCGTGCCCATCGAGGGCGCGGTGGAGGCCGTGGCGCGCTGGTGCCGCATCGTGCCGGTGATCATCGTGACCAACGGCATCGCGCGCGTGCAGCATGGGCGCATGGACGGCAGCGAGATCCGCTACTACATCCGCGGCATGATCATCAGCGAGGAGGTCGGCACGGCCAAGCCCGACGCGCGGATGGTGGAGCTGGGCATGGAGATGGCCGGCGTCACGGACAAGCGCCGCGTGCTGATGCTGGGCGATTCGCTCTCCAGCGACATCCGCGCCGCCGCGAACGCGGGCGTGGACGCCTGCTGGTACAACCCCGGCCGCAAGGAGAACGCGGCGGGGCTGCCTGTCCGCTATGAGATCACGAGCCTTGACGAGGTGGACGCGATCCTCAGGGGCGAGTAACACACGAAAGGGAGGGGAACGGCATGAAAAAGCTCGGTCTGGCGGCGATGCTCACCGCCGTGCTGTTTCTGCTGAGCGGCTGCTTCATCCAGCCCGATCCGACACTCGATCCGTTGGAGATCACCGAGGGCGTGATCCCGTTTGGCACGGTGCAGTCCCTGCCCACGCCGACGCCCTCGCCCACGGCGACGACGGCCACGCCCACGCCGGACACGTGGCAATCCAGCGACCAGAGCACCTGGGAGGACTGGACCGTGGGCAGCCTGCCCACGGCCACGCCGCGCCGCGCGACGACCGCCGCGCCGGACGCGCAGAGCTGGGCCACCTCCACCGAGGACTACAACGCGGGCTACCCGGTGCTGATGATGGGCTCCACCGGCACGGACGTGAGCGACTTGCAGGCGCGGCTGCTGGAACTGGGCTACTATGACGGCGAGATCGACGGGCGCTACGCGTCCGGCACGCAGGCGGCCGTGCAGGCGTTCCAGGAGCGCAACGGCCTGACGGCGGACGGCATCGCGGGCCGCCAGACGCAGGACCTGCTCTACTCCGGCAGCGCGCAGCCCAAGGTCGTGACGGTGACGCCGCAGCAGGGCCAGACGGAATACCTGCTGCTCAAGCAGGGTTCCTCCGGCGTGGATGTGCGCAAATTGCAGGGCCGCCTGGCGGAGCTGGGCTACTACGCCGGCGGCGTGGACGGCATCTATGGCGAGACGACGGCGGACGCGGTCAAGGCGTTCCAGCGCAACAACGGCCTCTCCGGCGACGGACAGGCGGGCGTGCAGACGCAGACAAAGCTCTATTCCACCGACGCGCGCTACGCGAGCAACCCCGTGGCGACCGCCGATCCCGATGCGACGCGCACGCTGAGCCTGGGCATGACCGGCAACGACGTGTACGCCTTGCAGGAGCGCCTCATCGAGCTGCGCTATCTGACCGGCGTGGCGGACGGCGTATTCGGCACGGAGACGCAGGAGGCGCTCATCGCCTTCCAGCAGAACAACGGCCTGACGGCGGACGGCAACGCAGGCTCGGCGACGCTGCGCAAGATCAGCGGCAGCTGCAAGGCGGCCACGCGCACCACGCCCACGCCCGTGCCCTCCGGCACGGTGACGCTGCGCGAGGGCGACGAGGGCGAGAACGTCTACATCCTCCAGGCGTATCTCTTTGAGCTGGGCTACTACACGGGCCGCATCGACGGCCGATTCAGTGCGGAGACGACGCAGGCGGTCATCGCCTTCCAGCAGGCCAACGGCCTGACGGCGGACGGCATCGCGGGCCGCGCGACGCAGGACAGGCTGACGAGCGATTCCGCCGTCGCCGCGGGCGAAGCGCAGGCGACGGCCGCGCCGCAGACGGGCGCGATGACCACGCTGCGCCGGGGCGATGAGAGCGCGGAGGTCATGGTGCTCCAGCAGTACCTCGTCAACCTCGGCTATCTCGCCACGGAGCCGGACGGCCAGTTCGGCTCGGCGACGGAGCGCGCGGTCAAGCTCTTTCAGGAGGCCAACGGCCTGACGGCGGACGGCATCGCGGGCCGGGGCACGCTGGCCATCCTCTACGGCGAGGAGGCCGTCGCCTACGACGCATACTTCGGCGCAGGCGGCGATTCGGGCGGCTCCTCCGGCGGCACGGCCGCCGCCACGCCCAAGCCGAACACGGACATCGTCATCCAGTGGGAGAGCGAGGGCGAGGACGTGCGCCAGTACCAGCAGCGGCTGGTCGAGCTCGGCTATTTGCAGAGCAAGTACGTCACCGGCAAGTTCAATCAGCCCACGGTCGATGCGACCAAGGCCTTCCAGACGATGAACGACCTCAAGGTGGACGGTGCGGCGGGGCCGCAGTCCCTTGAATTGATCTACTCCAACGACGCGCTGAACGCCGACGGCGTTCGCGTGGGCGACCTGCTGGGCAGCGCCTCGGACACGAATGTGTCCGAGGTGCTCACGGCGGGCATGACGGGCGAACAGGTGCGCCGGGTGCAAAGCCGACTGGCTGAGCTCGGCTACCTGTCCGCTTCTTTTGTAAACGGCGTGTACGACACGAACACCCAGCAGGCGGTCCGGCGCTTTCAGCAGGCCAATGGCCTCACGGCGGACGGCGCGGCGGGCAGCGCGACGCAGTCCCGGCTCTACGCGAGCAGCGCGGTGACGGCGCAGGTGGACCGGCTGGCGAGCGACAACACGGCGCGCCAGACGCAGGAATACCGGCTCAACGGCGCGTATCAGCTCTCGCTGGGCGGCGGCGGCTTCGCCGTGGCCGACCGGCAGGCGATCTACTGCGCGGACGCCGCGCAGGGCGGCGCGCTGGTCAGGCGCCCGTACGACGGCACGGCGGCCGTGACGCTCAGCCGGGACGTGCCGCGCTTTCTGCACCTGACCAACGGCAGGCTCTACTACGTGGCCAGCGAGGGCGGCGAGGACTGCGTCATCCGCATGAACGCCGACGGCACGAGCCGCGAGGTGCTGCTGCGTGCGGGCATCATCCTGCGCTTTGCGCTGCACGACGGCGAACTGTACATCCTCGATGCCAACGGCGCGCTCAAGGAGCGGACGCTCTCCGGCGAGGAGAGCGAGCTGATGACGGGCGTGGCGGACTTCTACCTGGACGCACAGGGGGACAGGCTGCTGTGCGTGACGGGCGAGGGCGTCGTGGCCTTCGGCATTCAGACGGGCAGGCAGGAGACGCTCTACAGCGGCCCTGCGGATCAGGCGGCGATGTGCGGCGACGCGCTGCTCGTGCGCACGGGCGGCGCGATCGTGCGCGTGTCCGGCGGGCAGACGGCGACCCTCCGCCGCGACGGCGCGACGCTGATGGGCGTCTACGGCAGCCGGGTGATTCAGCTCACCGGCAAGGGCGTCATGACCTGCGACATCAACGGCGAGGGCGCGACGTACCTGATGTACGGCGCGTATGAGTCGATGACGGTGGCCAACGGCACGCTGCTGCTCGGCGATGCGAAGGGGTATACGCAGCAGGTCGCGCTTTAAACCGCCGCGAAGCAGGGAGCCGGGGAGGACATCGGCGGGGTTTGGGGCCTGCGGCACAACGTCCCCCGGCGCGCAGCGCACAAAAGCCGAAGGGCAGAGGGCGATCTGCGCGCCCGCCGGCTGAAAGGCCCATGTGCGGCGTATCGCGGAATCGCTTTCTATTTTCCAGAACATGATACGAAAACGCCATGCCGCGAAAAATGCGCAGCATGGCGTTTATCCTGTGTGCGCCTGCCGGATGTATTCCTGCAAGTTCGTTTGATACGAACGCTTGATGAAAACGGCCAATCAGAACCGCAATGGTCGCTGCGGTTCCCGCCGCTTACGCCGTGATCATAGAAGACGTGAGGGCTGCCACCATGAAACCGGGATTTCATCCCTCGGACTCCCCTCTTCGCTTCGCGCCGCATTTGACCGCTTTATCGGACATCGGTATGAACAGGATGGAAGCGAGTTTGCCGGCACTCCGCCTTCGGCTCCGCCGAGGTTCTCGCTTCGAGCGGCATTAGAGCGAGAAGGCGTCATGCAGCGCGCGCAGGTAGGCCGCGCAGGCGTCATCCTCAAGCAGCAGGTCATACGCCGCGCGCGCCGCCTGCCTGAACGCCGGATCGAGCGCGGAGAGGCCGTAGTCCGTCAGCGGGCAGACGGACCGGGCGCGCGCGTCCATGCGCAGGCGCGTGCCGCCGTCGGGCTTGAACGCCAGAAACAGCGGGAAGAGCCGGCAGGCCAACGGCCTGTTCGCCCGGTTGCAGTGCCCGTCGCAGACGAGCAGCTTCGCCTGCGCACCGCCCAGCGCAAAATGCGCCGGATGCACCCGCGCAAACGCGCAGTTTTCATAGAGCGTCTCCTCTTCGGGGAAGAGCAGCATGCCGGTCTGCTCGTCGCCCTGGCAGCATGCGCCGGCGCACAGGCGGCCGCAGTCGGTTTTCAGCGGGGTGAGCGCGTCAAGCAGCGCTCGCGCGGCGAGCACGGCGTGGATGGCGGACATGTTCGAGCCTCCTTTTGTCTGTGTCTATCAGGATAACAGCGCGCGTTTCACTTGTCAATACGGGCCAAAAACAGTATAATATATACCGAGATGTTGGAAGGATGCACACGATCAAGGAGGGGCGGAACATGGGCGCGACCTACATCCACTGCGGCGCGGAGCGCCATCTGGGCAGGGAGAGCATGGGCATGGTGATGCAGCGCGCGCTGCCCGCGTGCGCCGAAGAATTGCGCGCGCGCTATGCCGGCGCGGTGCAGACGGTGTATCTGGATCCCCCTTTCAACACGGGCAAGCGCTTTGAGATGAAGGCGCGCATCGGTGAAAAGGGATACCGCACGGGCAGCCCGACGCTGTCGCTGCCCGCCTACGAGGACCTCTGGCCCGACCGCGAGGCCTATCTGGCCATGATGCGCGAGACGCTGACCCTCGCCCGCGACCTGCTCAAAAAGGAGGGCACCCTCTTTCTGCACATCGACTGCCGCATGCACGCGCACATGCGCCTGCTGATGGACGAGGTCTTTGGCGAGCACAACTTCCTCAACGAGATCATCTGGTCGTATCAGTCCGGCGGCCGCGCGCGGACGTATTTCCCGCGCAAGCACGACGTGATCCTCTTTTACGCGAAGTCGCGCGCGTACTATTTCAACCTGCGCGCCGTGCCCATTGCGCGCAGCGAGGCGCGCAGCAACCACATGAAGCGCGGCGTCGATGCGGACGGGCGCACGTATCGATCCATCGTCTCGGCAGGCAAGGAATACCGCTATTACGACGATGAACCGACGTACCCCGGCGACGTCTGGGACGACGTGAGCCATTTGCAGCAGAAGGACCCGCAGCGCACCGGCTACGACACGCAAAAGCCCGTGCGCCTGCTGGAGCGCATCGTCGCCTGCGCCACGCAGGAGGGCGATCTGGTGTGCGACCTGTTCGCCGGCAGCGGCACGACGGCCGTGGCCGCGGCGAACCTGGGCCGCCGGTTCCTGTGCGTGGATCAAAACCCGCTGGCCGTCGCCGTCATGGGCAAGCGCCTGAGCCAGACGGCGGCGGGCAGGCCCATGGGCGTGTGCTTCGACGTGGAAGCCCCGTGCGGAGCGGACGACTGCACGGTGGAGGCCGAGGTCTTCCCGGCGATCACCTCCTACACCGTGCGCCTGATCGGCTTTGACAGCCCGAAGGCGCGCCGCGCGGGCATTGAGGGGCTGGACGCCGTGGACCAGTGGTACGCGGGTTTCGTGCAGGGCGACGCATTCAGGAGCTGCGCGGCGAGCGTGCGCACGGTGGGCACCCCGGCGCTCAAGCCGGCGCTGGAGATGCCCGTGTGCGGGGGCGAACCGTGCATCATGATTGTGGACATTTGGGGCAACAGGCGGTTTTACCTGCCCAAGAGGAGATATTGAACGATGGCAACCAACGGATACATGGTCTATCAGCTTCGCATTTTGGCGGCGCAGGGTGCGATCGCCTCGATCTACACCGACCCGAACGACCCGGACGGCTTTTGCGCGGGCTTCGTGGAGGCGGTCGATTCCAAGCACGTGCTCATGTGCGATCTGACGCCCTGGGGGCAGATCGACGGCTGGCGCGTGCGCCGCAACAGCGATGTCATTCAGGTGCTCTCCGGCGAGGAATACGAGCAGCGGCTGGGCATGCTGATGGCGTACCACAAGCAGCGCCACCGCTTCTTCTTCACCGATTACCCGGAGGAGGATACCGATCTGCTGCTCAGCGTGCTGCTGGAATGTAAGGCGCGCCGCGAGATCGTCAGCGTGATCATGGGCAATGAGATGATCACCGGGCGCGTGATGGAGGCCAACGGCCTGCGCGTCAAGATCCGGCTGCTCGACTTCTTCGGCCGCGAGGCGGAGGAGGAGCTCATCACGCTGCGGGAGATCGAAATCCTGGAGATCGACACGCAGGAAGAGCAGATGTACGGCATTCTCGAAGAGATGGAGCGCCAGCGCATGACGCTGCTGCCCGCGGAGGACAAGCCGGAGTGAAGATCACGATTCTCACGACGTTCCCGGAGATGTTTGCGCCGCTGCACACGAGCATACTGGGCCGCGCGCAGCAGGCCGGACTGCTTTCCATCCGCGAGGTGGACATCCGCGCGTATGCAAAGAACAAGCACCACAACACGGACGACGCGCCCTACGGCGGCGGCGCGGGCATGGTGATGCTCGCCCAGCCGATCGTCGATGCGATGCGCGACGTGCAGGGGGCGGATTTCAGGGGCAAGCGGATCTATCTCTCCCCGCGCGGGCAGACGCTCACGCAGGCGAAGGCCGAGGCGCTCGCCTGCGAGGAAGAGCTGATCCTGCTGTGCGGCCACTACGAGGGCGTCGACCAGCGGGCGATCGACCTGTGCATCGACGAGGAGATCTCCATCGGCGACTACGTGCTCACCGGCGGCGAGCTGGGCGCAATGGTGCTGGCGGACTGCGTGGCGCGGCTGGTGCCCGGCGTGCTGGGCTGCGAGCAGAGCGCGCAGACGGAGAGCTTTTCCTCCGGGCTGCTGGAATACCCGCAGTACACGCGGCCGCGCGAGTTTGAGGGGTTGCTCGTGCCCGAACCGCTGCTGGGCGGCAACCACGCGCACATCGCCGACTGGCAGCTGAGCGAATCGCTGTATATCACGCTGCGCCGCAGGCCGGAGATGGCGCAGGCGTTTCTGGCGGGCAGGAAATTTACGCGCCACCAGCAGAAGGTGGTGGACGCGGTGTTTGAACGGATTCGAGCCGAAGACGGCGCGGCAAGCGGCGCGCGGGAGGAGTGAGCGGCATGCTGACCTGCACGCTGGATGAACACAGCCGCACGACGCTGACCGAGCAGCTCTACGCGGCGCTGCGCGCGGAGATCGACGGCGGGCGCATGGCGCCGGGGGTGCGCATGCCCTCCCGACGCCAGCTTGCCGAGCACCTGCGCGTGAGCGCGGCGACGGTTGAGGCGGCGTATGCGCGGCTGATGAGCGAGGGCTACTGCGAGAGCAGGCCGCGCAGCGGCATCTACGTGGCGGCGCAGCCGCCGCACGGCAGCGAGACGGCGCGCCCGCAGGCCGTGCCCGTGCGCTGGGACTTTTCCACCGGCGCGGCGGATGCGGCGAAGTTCCCCTATGCGACGTGGGCGCGGCTGATGCGCGAGGTGCTCAGCGAGCAGAACACGGCGCTGCTGCTCTCCGGCGATCCGCAGGGGTCGTTGGCGCTGCGCCGGGAGATCGCGGGCATGATGCGCAGCCTGCGCGGCATCGAGGTGCCGCCGGAGAGCATCGTGCTGGGCGCCGGCACGGAGGTGCTCGTCACGGCGCTGGTCTCCCTGCTGGGCCGGGAGAAGCTCTTTGCGGTCGAAGATCCGGGCTATTCGCGCGTGCGGCGGATTCTGGTCGCCAGCGGCGCGCGCATCCTGCCCACGCCGCTTTCAGGCGGCGCGATCGACGTGCGCGCGCTCTACACCGGCGGCGCGGGCGCGGCCTATGTGACGCCGTCGCATCAGTTCCCGCTGGGCGCGCAGATGAGCGACGGCCAGCGCGCGGCGCTGCTGCGCTGGGCGCGGGAGACGGGCGGCTACATCCTGGAGGACGACTACGACAGCGAGTTCCGCTTCTCAGGCGCGAGCGCGCCCGCGCTGCGCGCGATGGACGAGAGCGGACAGGTGATCTACATGAACACGTTCGCCCGCACGCTCGCGCCGGGCCTGCGCCTGAGCTTCATGGCGCTGCCGGAGGCGCTCGTCGGGCGCTATCGCGCGCTGCACGCGGCGTGCAGCGTGCCGGGCTTTGAGCAGGAGACGCTGCGCAAGTTCATCGCGGGCGGCCATCTGGAACGGCACGTGGCGCACATGCGCGTGGTGTATCGCGGGCGCTTGCAGGCGCTGGAGCGCAAGGCGGCGGCGCTGGGGCTGGGCGAGGTTGCGCCCTGCTGCGCGGGGCTGTACGCGCTGCTGCGCGTGGGCGGGCGTACCCCCGCGCAGGCGCTGGTGCCGCGCGCGGCGCAGGCCGGCGTGAAGCTGACGAGGCTGGCGGACTACGGCGTGATGGAGGCGGGCGGCGAATACGAGCGCGTGGTGCTGCTCGGCTTTGCGGGCATGGACGAGGCGGCGATTGAGGCGGGCCTCTGCGCGCTGCGCGACGCGTGGATGTGACGCCAAAGCGGCGGGCTGTCGCCGCGAAGCGAGCATGTGTCTGGGGGACTGGTCCCCAGGCGGGGTTTGAGCCCGCGGCCCCAACGTTCCCCAGTGCGTAGCATCCCCAAGCGCTTCCCGGAAAACGTCCTGCGCGCATAGCGCGCAGCAGCGCCCACAGGTTGTGCGCGTATGCGGCGATGCGCGATTGCGCTCCCCCGCTTCATCCGTTGTATGGCATACAGACATCAAGGAGAAGACATATGAAGAAAATCCTGCTCTTGGCGCTGCTGTGCGCCGCGCTCCTGCTGATGAGCGGCTGCACGGCGGTGGATCAGGCGGTGGGCAGGCTGCGCGAGGACGGGAAGCCGGACACGCCGCAGGCGGCCGAGACGGGCATCGACTGGAGCTTCGTGCCGGGCGTGCGCGATCTGGCGGTCAAGACGTTCACCGACGCGTTTCCCGACGCGACGGTTTCGGAGACATCCGTGGCCACGCGCAGCGGCGACAGCGCGCGTGTGATTGTGACGCTGACCTTTGAGATGGACGGCAAGACCGGCACGTACGGGTTTGACTACGAGAAGGACGACGCGGGCAATTATGTGCTCGTGCGCTACGGCGACGGTGTGGATTCGGGCGACCTGTAAGGCGACTGGGAGCGCGTGAAGCGAACAAGGGGTTCGGGGACAATGCCTCGTTTGGACGGCAGCCCAGCGCTTCCCGTGCGCGCAGCGCATGCGGCGAGAATGGCAGAGGAGCCGGAGGCGAGCATTGCGATTCCGCCGCCCCTGCTTCACGGATACATGCACAGCGGAAAACGGCAAACACAAACGCCATGCCGCGCGGATCGCGCGGCATGGCGTTTGTGTGTGTTTGGGAGGGAGCGAAGCGGGCGCGGCACGGCGTGAACCGCGCGTTGGCGCCTGGACCGCCGGGTTCAGGAGAGCTCCTGCGCGAGGGCGGCCGCGAAGGCGTCCATCTCCGCCTGGGAGATGATCAGCGGCGGCGCGAGGCGCAGCACATTGCCGGAAGCCGTGCCCGCGACAAAGCCGCGATCGAGCAACCCGCGCGCGACGCCGCCCGCCGGGCGATCCGCCTTGAGCTGCACGCCGATGAGCAGGCCCATGCCGCGCACCTCCTCGATCGCGCCGCTTTGAATCTGCCTGAGCGCGCGCATCAGGTACGCGCCCTTCTCTCTGGCGGCGGCGGAGAAGTCGTGCTCGATCATGTAGCGCATCGCGGAGAGGGAGACGGCGCAGGCGAGCGTATTGCCGCCGAACGTGGAGCCGTGGTCGCCCCTGGCGATCTTCTCCGCGACCTTTTCGGTGGTGAGCACCGCGCCGATGGGAAAGCCGCAGCCCAGCCCCTTGGCGCTGGTCATGATGTCCGGCGTGATGCCGTACTGCTCGTGGCAGTAGAGCGAGCCGGTGCGGCAGACGCCGGTCTGCACTTCGTCGAGGATGAGCAGGATGCCCTGCTCGTCGCACAGCGCGCGCACGGCCTTCAAATACGCCGGGTCGGCGGGTGTGACGCCGCCCTCGCCCTGCATGGGCTCCAGCAGCACGGCGGCCGTCTCCTCGTCGATGGCGGCCTTGAGCGCATGGAGGTCGTTATAGGCCACCTGCGTGAAGCCCTGCGGCAGCAGCGCGCGGAAGGGCTTCTGGTAGTAGTCGTGGCCGGTCGCCGCGACCGTCGCCAGCGTGCGGCCGTGAAAGGACTCGCAGGCGGAGACGATCTTGTGACGCTTGCTGCCCTGCGCGTAGAAGTACTTGCAGGCCAGCTTGAGCGCGCCCTCGTTGGCCTCCGCGCCGGAGTTGGCGAAGAAGACGCGGTCGGCGAACGTGTGCGCACACAGCAGCGCGGCCAGCTGAGCCTGCGGCTCGACGTAGTAGAGGTTGGACGTGTGCAGCACGCCCGTCTGCGCCTGCGCGACGAGCGCGCCGGTGACGGCGGGGTGGTTGTAGCCCAGCGCGTTGACGGCGATGCCCGCGAACAGGTCGGTGTAGGCCCTGCCGTCCTGATCGTAGAGCGTGCAGCCCTCGCCGCGCACGAAGCACACCGGCGTGCGCTCGCCGAAGACCGGCAGGAAATGCCGGCTGTCCAGCGCCTGAATGTCGGAAAGTTGCATGCAAAGACCTCCGATGCTTACAGATTAAGCCCCCTGGCTTCGTCGCAGCCGAGCAGGATGTTCATGGACTGCACCGCCGCGCCGGACGCGCCCTTGCCCAGGTTGTCAAAGCGGGCGCAGGCCATCATGCGCTCCTCGTTGCCGGTGACGAAGATCTCCAGCCCGTCCCAGCCTGCGCAGCCGTTGGCGGCGAGGAAGCCGTCCTGCGGCTCGTCCGTGAGGCGGATCATCTTCTGCCCGGCGTAGGCGTCCGCGTAGCACGCGCGCAGCTGCGCCGGGGACGAGATGCCCGAAAGCTGATCGGCGGAAAATGGCACGCTGACCAGCATGCCCGCGTAGTAATCCGCCACGATGGGGCTGAAGAGCGGCGCGTGCGACAGCCCGCAGACCTTCTGCATCTCCGGCAGGTGCTTGTGCCGGTGGGTAAGGCCGTAGATGCGCGGGCTGTCAAGCGCCGCGTCGCGCCCGGCTTCACCGTATTGGGCGATCATCTTCTTGCCGCCGCCGCTGTAGCCCGTCAGCGAGAAGCAGGGCACGACGGCGTCTTTGCTCAGGATGCCCGCGGCGATCAGCGGATAGACGAGGGAAACGAAGCCGGTCGCGTGGCAGCCGGGATTGGCGATGCGCGTGCCGCTTGCGATGGCGGCGCGGTGCGCGCCGGAGAGCTCCGGGAAGCCGTAGGCCCAGCCGTCGGCCGTTCTGTGCGCGGTGGAGGCGTCGATGATGCGCACGCGGTCATCCTCCACCAGCGAGACGGCCTCTTTCGCCGCCGCATCCGGCAGGCACAGGAACGTGATGTCCGACGCGTTGATCAGGCGCTTGCGCTCGCTTGTGTCCTTGCGCAGCGCCGGGTCGATGGTGAGGACTTCGATGTCGTCGCGCCCGGCGAAGCGCTCGAAGATGCGCAGGCCGGTCGTGCCCTCCTGGCCGTCGATGTATACCTTGGGCTTTGCCATGTTCAGACCTCCTTGCCCGCGTGGGGCGCCTTTTCAAACATTGTGCCGATGCCCTTGTCCGTAAAGATCTCCAGGATGATCGGGTGGGGGATCGTGCCGTTGATGATGTGCACGCGGTGCACGCCCTTTTCAATGGCCTCCACGCAGGCCGTCACCTTGGGGATCATGCCGCCGCCGATCGTGCCGTCGGCGATGAGGGCCATGGCCTGATCGGTGGTGAGCACGGCGAAGAGCGAGGACGGATCGTCCGGATCGCTGCGCACGCCGTCGATGTCCGTCAGGAAGATCAGCTTTTCCGCCTTGAGCGCGGTCGCCACGGCGGAGGCGGCGGTATCCGCGTTGATGTTGTAGGAATCGCCGTTGTCGTCCGTGCCGACGGAGGAGATGACCGGGATGTACTCGTCCGCGCACAACGACTGGAGCAGCTTCGCGTTGATGCTCACGATGTCGCCCACGCGGCCCAGATCCACGCCGTCGGCAAGCGGCGGCTTCTTCTTCACGCGGATCAGCCCGGCATCCTTGCCGCACAGGCCGATCGCCTTGCCGCCAAGCTTTCCGATGTGGGCGGCGATGTTCTTGTTGAGCTTGCCGGCCAGCACCATCTGCACGATGTCCATCGTCGCATCGTCGGTGATGCGCAGGCCGTTGTGAAAGCAGCTCTCCACGCCGACGCGGCCGAGCATCGCGTTGATCTCCGGGCCGCCGCCGTGCACGAGGATCGGGTTGATGCCCACGTACTTGAGCAGCGTCACGTCCTCCAGAATCTTCTGCGTCAGCATGTCGTTCTTCATGGCGTTGCCGCCGTACTTGATGACGACGGTCTTGCCCCACAGGCGCTGGATGTAGGGCAGCGCTTCGATGAGGATGTTCGCTTTGTTGATGAAGCCCGTGTCGAGCGGTTCGCCGACCGGATGTTGCGTCATGGCGTATTCCTTCTTTCTGGCGGTGATATGCGCCCACGATTATACCACAGAACTGATTATTTATGCAATAACTTTTGAATAAAAATACAAATCAGTATGCGGGGCGCACGTCCTTGGGGATCGGGCAGGCGTAGGGCGAGGCGGCGGTGCGCGCGGCGTATTCCGCCTTGGCGGCGGCAAGCAGCGCGTCATCGGCAAGCAGCAGCGCGCCGGTGATGCCCAGCGCCTTGCCGGCGTAGAGCATGGCCGTGTGCGCCAGATGGCTCTTGCCCACGGTGACGGCCTGCCAGGTGTGTGCGGGGGTGTCGGCGGGCCAGGCGGCCACGGAGATCTGGCTGGTGGGCGCGCACCAGCTCGCATCGCCCGCGTCGGTGGAGACGGTGATCAGCGGGGAGTCGGTCGGCGTGTGCGGCGCGATGAACGCGTAGATCGGCTCGCCCTGGTGGGCCAGCACCTCGGCGCGCGCCTTGGCGGAGCAAAACCGGGTGATGCGCGAGAGCGTCTTCTCCGGGGATTCGAGCGTCTCGTGCAGCGCGGCGGCCAGCGCGCGGTCTGCCTCGGTGTACTGCGGCGCGCCCAGCGCGTGCATCACGCGCACGAGCGCCTCCTCCATCGCCGTGTTGGGCAGGATGTTGGAGCAGCCCTTGACGAATTCCATCTCCATCGTCGTGCCGGTCATGATGGCCGCGCCGCGCGCGCAGTCGATCACGCGCTCGCGGATCTGCTGCAGATCGGCAAGCCGCGGGGAGCGCACCAGATAGACCGCCTCCGCGCTCGCCTGCACGACGTTG
The DNA here is from genome assembly GCA_944333055.1 of uncultured Clostridia bacterium. GTDB lineage: Bacteria > Bacillota > Clostridia > Christensenellales > Aristaeellaceae > Ventricola. Next base: position 12,820 of record CALVKT010000010.1, on the reverse strand, counting down.
GGCGACGCGCCGCCCGCGTCGGTGATGGCGTAGTGGATGCGCGTGTCCTCCGGCACATGCTCGCGCAGGAACTGCACGCCCACGTTCATCAGCTCCAGCGCGTCCAGCGCGCTGCGCCCCAGCTCCGGGCTGCCCGCCGCGTGCGCGCTGCGCCCGCGGAAGCGGAAGATCATCTTGACATTGGCCAGCGAGCCGCCGGGCCAGATGCCGGTGTAGTCCCAGGGGTGCCAGGTCAGCATGGCGTCGATGCCGTCGAAGAAGCCGTCGCGCGCGAGAAACGCCTTGGCGCTGCCGGTCTCCTCGGCGGGCGTGCCGAAGTAGACGACCGTGCCGGCCAGCGCGCCGCTTTCGATCATCTCCTTGACGGCGACGGCGGCGGCGAGCGCGCCCACGCCCAGCAGGTTGTGGCCGCAGCCGTGGCCCGCGCCGCCCGGAACGAGCGGCTCCTTCGCGGCGCAGCCCGCCTTCTGGCTCATGCCGCTGAGCGCGTCGAACTCGCCCAGGAAGGCGAGCACCGGCTTGCCGCTGCCGTATTGCGCGCGAAACGCGTTGGGCATGCCGCCCAGCTCGTCGGTGATCGAAAACCCGTGCTCGCGCAGCAGCCCGCGGATGACTTCGGCGGAGATGTCCTCGTGGAAGTTGACCTCCGGATGATCCCAGATGGCGTCGCTGGCGTGGGTATAGGCCTGCGCGTGCGCCTCGACGCTCGCGCAGACGGCCTGCTTGATCGCTTCAAATTCCATACGCTCACCCCTCATGGTGTGTTTGTGCGCCAGTATAAAGAAAAATCGCCGGTTTGTCAACCGGCGAAAGCGAGTTCGGCAAAGTCCTGCCGTCGCAGCGGCTGGGCGTGGCGCACGTCACGCCTGCGTGCGCGTGCACGGCATGCTTTCCTGCGGGGCGCAGAAGGCGAGGATGAGCAGCACCGGCGCCAGGCAGAACAGCGGCAGCATGTAGCGCGTGAGCGTGCACGGGCCGAACAGATACGAGGCCCACACGGCCAGCACGCCGGATGTGCTGAGGATCATGCGCGTCTTTTTCCGGGCGATGAGCAGCGCGCAGGCGAAGAGGATCACCCAGAGCGGCGTCGCCGTGCACAGCAGCACGGTGATGACGGGGTACTTCTGGTACTCGTTGAACCGGCAGATCCTGTTGACGAATGCGCGCACGGCGGGCAGCGGATCGGCGATCTCCACGCCGTACTCCTCAAACGTGTACTCGTCCGTTTGCAGGTATCCCTTGAGCAGCCCGGAGCTGTCGCGGTAGACGCGCGAATGGCTCAGGTCGTCCGGATACCACGAGCCGATGTTCAGCAGCAGGAACGCCTCGGCGTAGATGCGCCTGTTCTTCTGGCCCACGCGCGCCCAGAGGTCCATGAACGCGCCGGGATCTTCCGTGAGCTTCTCCTGATCCAGATAGCCCTTGGCGGCATCCGCCAGATGCGGATACAGGCGCAGGCCCCAGTCGTCGTCCACGTACCAGCTGCGCAGCTTCTCCTTCTCCGCCTCGGTCATGTCGCCCAGGTTGTAGGCGCGCACGAGCTGCTGGGCCGGCACGCTGTAGAACTGGAAGGACGGCGCGGCAAACGGCTGGAATGCCGCATAGATGACGGCGTTGACAAGCAGTGTCGCGCCGATGCTGACGGCGCACAGGCAGAGCGCCCGCTTGCGAAAGCCGTGCACGGCGGCGACGAGCAGCGCCAGCATCAGGAGGGCGATGACGCCGTTTTTGCGCATGTGATAGGTGAAGACGACCATCAGCAGGAAGATGGCGCGCTTTTTGCGGCTGGAAAAGAAGGTTTCCGGGTCTTCGAGCGCCTCCCAGCACAGCAGCGAGAGCACGAACAGCGCGGCGGAGAACGGCGTGTCCTTCGCGGAGGACACGGACATCACCGAGAAGACCGGCAGAAACGCGAACAGCGCGGTCAGCAGCGCGAGCGCCCAGGCCGGCGCGCGGCGGCGCTGCACAAAGACGCAGCCGTAGGCGAGTGCCGCGGCGAAGGCGACCATGCGCAGGACGGTCACGGCGAAGAGCGCCAGCTCCGGCTGACCGGCGAGGCGGCCCAGCGCGTAAAACGCATAGCAGATGGCGATGTAGAGCAGCGGATGCCGGTCATCCCACTCGCCGTAGAACCACTGCCTGTACTCCGTGTTCAGGTCGTAGTTGAGCATGCCGGGGTAAAAGGCGATGAGCAGCGGCAGCCAGCACAGGAGCAGGATGAGCATATAGCCCCACATGGGCAGGCGCAGCGTGCGGCGCGGCGCGTCCGGGCGGCACAGCAGCATGCAGCGCGCGGCGAGGCCGCCCAGCAGCGGCGTGACCATGACGGGGACGGCCATGCGGCGGAGCATGCTGCCCATGCCGGGGAGCAGGCCCTCGTAGTGGCGCAGCTCCGCGCCCAGGCTCAGCGCGCAGCCCAGCAGCAGGCCGAAACAGGCGGAGGCGATCAGCGTGCGCCTGTCCGCCTTGGAGAAGGCCTGCTGCAGCGGGAACGCACAGGCGAGCACGAGCAGCGCGCCCAGCGAGCCGCTGCGGAAGACCGCGCTGTCCGGATTCTCCGGCACGAGATACGGCGCGGCGAAAAGGCCGAGCAGCGCGGCAAGCAGCGCCAGCACGGAAGCGTGTTTGCGAATCAAAACCATATGTACCTCGTGATAGAACGAAGATGAAAACACGTTGCCCCGCCCGCGCGGACGCGGGCGGGGACAGGTGCTAAAAAGGAGGGGAAAACGGGCGCGTTACTCGGCCTTGGGCTCGGCCTTTTTGCGGGGCGCGCGCTTCCTGGGCGCGGGCTCTGCGGGTGCGTCGGTCACGGCGGCCTCAACGGGCTCGGCTTTCTTGCGGGGCGCGCGCTTCCTGGGCGCGGGCTCTGTGGGGGCGTCGGTCACGGCGGCCTCAACGGGCTCGGCCTTCTTGCGGGGCGCGCGCTTCCTGGGCGCGGGCACTGCGGGGGCGCCGGTCACGACGGCCTCAACGGACTCGGCCTTCTTGCGGGGCGCGCGCTTTTTGGGCGCGGGCGCTGCGGGGGCGTCGGTCACGGCAGCCTCAACGGGCTCGGCCTTTTTGCGGGGCGCGCGCTTCTTGGGCGCGGGCGCTTCGGTCACGGCGGCTTCGGCGGGCGCTTCGGCCGCCGTCTCGATGGCGGGTGCGTCAAAAGGGTCGCCGCCCGCCTCCGGCGCGTCCTCCTGCGCGAGCGTGAAGTCGGTGGCCGGGCGCATCAGGCGCTCGTAGAGATCCATGTACTTCCCGGCGGAGGAGAACCAGCTGTAATCGCCGGTCATGCCGCGCACGATGAGCTTGTACCAGACCTCGCGGTTGTTCGTGTAATAGTGCACGGCGCGGCGGACGGTGTGGAGCATGTCGTGGGCGTTGTAGTTGAAGAAGGTGAAGCCGTTGCCCTCGTCGGTGAACTTGTTGTAGGAGAGCACGGTGTCGCGCAGGCCGCCCGTCTCGCGCACGATGGGCACCGCGCCGTAGCGCAGCGCGATCATCTGCGACAGGCCGCACGGCTCAAACTGGCTGGGCATGAGGAACATGTCCGCGCCGGCGTAGATGCGGTGGGCGAGCTGGTGGTTCATGGCAAAGCGCGCGGCCAGGCGGCCCGGATACTCGCTCTCTGCCCAGGAGAAGAGGTTGGTGTACTTCGCCTCGCCCATGCCCAGCACGACGAGCTGGATGCCCGTGTCCATCAGCTCGCGGATGACGCACTCCACCAGGTCAAGCCCCTTCTGGTTGGAGAGGCGGGAGATGATGCCCACCAGCGGCGCGCTCGCGTCCACGTTCAGGCCGAGCTCCTTTTGCAGCTCCTGCTTGCAGTATTCCTTGCCGCCCAGGTGATACGGATCGAAGTTCGTGTAGATCTTGGTGGCGCCGGTATCATTGTACACATAGACGTCGATGCCGTTGAGGATGCCGGAGAGCTGGTCGCGGCGCGCGCGCAGCAGGCCGTCCAGGCGCTCGCCGTAGAAGGCGGTCTGGATCTCGTCGGCATAGCTGGGGGAGACGGTCGTCAGCTCGTCCGCGTAGACGAGGCCGGCTTTCATGAAGTTGGCGCAGCCGTAGCACTCCAGCTTGTCGGAGGTGAACAGGCTGTCGCCCAGGCCCAGCGTGTCCTGTACGGCCTTGATCGGGAAGACGCCCTGATATTGCAGGTTGTGGATGGTGTAGACGGTCTTCATGTCCTGATAGAAGGGGAAGTGCGCATACTGGATCTTGAGCAGCGCGGGCACCATGCCGGTCTGCCAGTCGTGGCAGTGGACGACATCGGGCCTGAAGTCAAGGTGCACCATGGCGTCGATGACCGCGCGGCAGAAGAAGCCGAAGCGCTCGTATTCGTCGCCGCCCAGGCCGTAGATGTAGGAGCGGCCGAAGTAGAACTGGTTGTCCACAAAGTAGAACGTCACGCCCTGATGGACGAGCGACTTGATGCCGCAGTACTGTCTGCGCCAGCCGAGCTCGACCTCAAACTCACATTCGGTCTTCATCTGGCTGGTCCACTGCTCCGGGATGGACGCGTAGAGCGGGAGCATGACGCGCACGTCTACGCCCTTCTCAAGCAGCACGGGGGAGAGCGCGCCCACGACGTCGGCCAGGCCGCCAGTCTTGATGAAGGGGACGCATTCGGAAGCGGCAAACAGGATCTTCATTCAAACAACCTCCTTGCAAGTGCTTGCAAAAAACGGAGCGGCACGTTTCGCGTCTGCGTGCAGCCCCGCCAGGATCAGATCACGACGTTTTTGGCAATCACGATGGGATAGGCCGCGGGCGCGATCAGGCGGCCGTTGCGGCGGATGACGCTCTGCTTGTCCAGGATGCAGTGGTCGATCTCCGCGCCCTCCTGAATCTGGGCGTCCTGCATGACGATGGAATTCTTGATCACGGCGCCGCGCGCGACCTTCACGCCGCGGAAGAGCACCGAGTTGATGACCGTGCCCTCGATGATGCAGCCGTTGGCCACCAGGGAATTGGCACACCTGCCGTCGTGGTTGTAGCGGGCGGGCATGTCGTCGCGCACCTTGGTGTAGACCGGATGCTCGGCCGGGAAGAGCTGACGGCGGATGTTGTCATCCTGCAGGGACATGTTGAAGTTGAAGTAGGACTGGATGGAGTCGATCTGGGCGGCCAGGCTGGTGTACTCGTAGCCGCAGATCTTGAGCGTGCCGTCGTTGATGGCGCGCTGGATGATGTCGCGGTCGAAGTCGTGCAGGCCGTTGGCGGCCGCCTGCTCCACCAGCTGGCGCAGCAGCTCGCGGCGGGCGATGTAGATCTTCATGAACGCGCCCTCGCGGGTGGGCACCATCGGGCCGATCTCCATGCCGGTCACGATTTTGTTTTCATCCACGGAGATGTAGGTGGCGTTTTCCGTGTCGGTGCTCGTCAGGCTCTTCGAGTACATGAGCGTGATGTCCGCGTCGGTGTCGATGTGCTGCTGAATCGCATCGGAGAAGTCCGCGTTGTAGACGGTGTGGCTGTTGGTCACCACAATGTACTCCTGCGTGGAGAGGCGCAGGTAGTTGCGGTTGGAGTTGAGCGCGTCGAGCAGGCCGGCGTAGACGCCCATGTTCTCGCGCGTCAGGAAGGGCGGCAGGATGGTGAGACCCTGCTTGCCGTGCAGGTCCCACTCGCGGCCGGAGCCGATGTGGTCCATCAGGGACTGGTAGTTCTTCTGGGTGATGACGCCCACGTTCTTGATGCCGGTGTGCACCATGGAGGAGAGCTGGAAGTCGATCACGCGATAGCGGCCCGCGATGGGCAGCGCGGCGACGGCGCGCAGGCTCGTCAGTTCACCGAGGTGGATGTCGTTTTCGCCGGTGAAGATAAGGCCCATGACGTCTTTCATGTTCGGGTACCTCCTTACTGCGCGTCGGCGTCAATCTGAACGCCCGCCGCCACTTTTTCGCCCGATGCGATGCGCGCCTTCGGCCCGACGACCGCGATGAGCCCGGTCTCCTCGCCCACGATCGCGCCCGCGCAGATGTGCGCGTTCTCGCCGATGATGGCGCGGCGCACGACGGCCCCGCGCTCGATGACCGCGCCCGGCATGACGACCGCATCGACGATCTCCGCGCCGGTCTCCGCCGTCACGCCGGCGAAGAGCACGCTGTGGTTGACCACGCCGCGCACCTCGCAGCCCTCGGTGATCAGCGAATTGACGACCTTCGCGCCGTCCGCCACGTAGTGCGGCGGCATGCCGGGGTTGCGGGCGTAGATGCGCCAGCGGGCGTCGTACAGGTCGATGGGCATGGGCGTCTCCAGCAGGTCCATGTTGGCCTCCCAGAGCGACTCGATCGTACCCACGTCCTTCCAGTAGCCGTCAAACGTGTAGGTGAAGAGCTTCTGGCCGTCGGCGAGCATGGAGGGAATGATGTTCTTGCCGAAGTCGTTGTCGGAGTTGGGGTCGGCCTCGTCGAGCTCCAGATACTGGCGCATCTTGCTCCAGGAGAAGATGTACACGCCCATGGAGGCCTTGTTGCTCTTGGGCTGCTTGGGCTTTTCCTCGAACTCGGTGATCTGGTTGTTTTCGTCCGTGTTGAGGATGCCGAAGCGGGAGGCTTCGGCCCAGGGCACCTCGCGCACGGCGATGGTCAGGTCGGCGCCCTTGGCGATGTGCGCCTGGAGCATGGCGTTGTAGTCCATCTTGTAGATGTGGTCGCCGGAGAGCACGAGCACGTACTCCGGGTCCCACTGGGCGATGAACGGGATGTTCTGATAGATCGCGTTGGCCGTGCCCTTGTACCACTCGCCCGTCTTGCCGGAGTGATACGGCGGCAGCACGTAGACGCCGCCGTTGGACAGGTCAAGGTCCCACGGGGAGCCGGAGCCGATGTAGGCGTTGAGCTCCAGCGGACGGTACTGGGTGAGCACGCCCACGACGTCGATGCCGGAGTTGGTGCAGTTGGAGAGCGGGAAGTCGATGATCCGGTACTTGCCGCCGTAGGGGACCGCGGGCTTGGCGACGTTCTTGGTCAGGATGCCCAGACGGCTGCCCTGGCCGCCCGCCAGCAGCATGGCTACGCATTGTTTCTTTCTCATGGTGAAACACACTCCTGTGAAATTGGGTTTTTCGCCAGAGTTGGCTTGATTCGGCTTGAGGTGCGACAGGCAAACGCATGCTCAGCCGCTTCGCCCATCTACTTACGGTCATTATATCATAATCTGTTCAAAAAGAAAAGCAAATTCATGTGATGTTTTGATTAATGGGCGTCAGGCGCAGCCAGTTTTTGAACATATAACGTCCCGGCTGGCAAAATTTGTCCCGCGCGGACGGCGGCAAAAGCGGCTGCGGGACCGCCGCCGCGCGCGGCGGAACAGGCGATTGCAAAATGCCTGCCGGTACGGTATAATGAACGGAAAAGCGGGGTCAGCTCCGGGCGGGAGGCGGGACATGGCGCAAAAGCAGAGGATGCGGCTGGACAGGCTGCTTTGCATGCTGGGCGAGGGCACGCGCACGCAGGTCAGGGAGATGGTGCGCGCGGGGCTGGTGACGGTGGACGGGCAGGTGGCGCGCGACGGCGGCATGCAGGTGGACGCGCAGGCGTCCGTGGTCTGCGTCGGCGGCAGGGCGCTTTCCTACAAGCCCGTGCGCCACGTGATGCTCAACAAGCCGCAGGGCGTGCTGACCGCCGCGCGCGACGGACGCCAAAGGACCGTCATGGACCTGCTGCCGCCGATGTATGCGGCGATGGGCTGCATGCCCGCCGGGCGGCTGGACAAGGATACGGAGGGGCTGCTGGTCATCACCTCCGACGGCCGGCTCGCCCACCGGATCATCTCGCCCAGGCACGAGGTGGGCAAGGTGTACTGGGCGCGCGTGGACGGGCCGCTTGAGCAGGCGGACGTGGAGGCGTTCGCCGCAGGGCTGCATATCTGCGACGGCGACGGCGAATTCGACGCGAAGCCCGCGCATCTTGTCATCGAGCGCGCGGGCAGCGAGGAGAGCGAGGCGCGCGTGCGGGTGACGGAGGGGCGCTATCATCAGGTGAAGCGCATGTTCGCCGCGCGCGGCGTGCACGTGGTGGCGCTGCGGCGCCTGCAAATCGGCGCGCTGGCGCTTGACCCGGCGCTTGCCCCCGGACAGTGGCGCGAGATGACGGATGAAGAAGTGAAGCGGCTGACACAGGAGGCGGACGATGCCTGATCATTACTTTACAAGCGCGCCGGAGAGCGCGCACGAGGCGCGGAGCTTCCGCGCGGTCTTTGCGGGCCGGGTGCTCGCCTTTGACACGGATGCGGGCGTGTTTTCCAAGCAGCACGTCGATCCCGGCAGCGAGCTGCTCTGCCGCGCGCTGCCCGACACGCTTTCCGGCGACGTGCTGGACATGGGCTGCGGCTGGGGCGCGATGACGGTGATGACGCTCGCGCGATTTCCGCACGTGCGCATGACGATGGCGGACGTCAACGCGCGCGCGCTGGCGCTGGCGGCCGCCAATGTGGAGAAAAACCGCATGCAGGCCGAGGCCGTCCTCTCCGACGGCTTTGCGCAGGTGGAGGGCCTGTTTGACGCGGTGATCACCAACCCGCCCATCCGCGCGGGCAAGGCGGTCATCTACAAGATGTTCGAGGATGCGAAGGCGCATTTGAAGCCCGGCGGCGCGCTGTATCTGGTGATCCGCAAGCAGCAGGGCGCGCCCAGCGCGCTCAGGTTTTTGAAATCGATCTACGCGCGCGCCGAGGTGCTCGCGCGCGAGGGTGGATACTGGATCATGCGCTGCGACAAGGCGCAGGAAACCGAAGAAGACGGAGGAACGGACGATGTTTGACAGGGCGTATTTCGACGCGGGCGTGGCGCGCGTGGGCACGGACTGCGAGAAGTGGGACGGCATGATCGCCGCGCACGGCGACGCGGACATGATTCCGATGTGGGTGGCGGACATGGACTTCCGCTCCGCCCCGGCCATCGAGCAGGCGCTTGCCGGCGTGCTCGCCTGGGGCACGTGGGGCTATACCATGAGCGGCGAGCGGGACGCACAGGCGCTGTGCGATTTCTGGGCGCGCCGCCACGGCGTACACATCGCGCCGCAGGAGGTGCTCATGAGCCCGTGTGTGATCACGGGCATGCGCGTGGCGCTGCGCGCGCTGACGCGCGAGGGCGACGGCGTGCTCATCCATACGCCGGTGTACGGCCCGTTCTTTGAGTCCATCCGGCTCAACGGCCGGCGGATCGTGGAGAGCCCGCTGGTGCGCGGAGAGGACGGCCGGTTCTCCATGAATATGGCGGACATGGAGGCGAAGCTCGCCGCCGGGGAAGCCGCCGCCGTGATGATGTGCTCGCCGCATAACCCGGTGGGCCGCTGCTGGACGCAGGAAGAGCTGGAGGCGGTCGCCGGGCTGTGTGCGCGCTATGGCGCGAAGCTGATCTGCGACGAGATCCACGCGGACTTCGTCTACGCGCCGCGCCGCCACACGAGCATCCTGCAGGTGGCGCAGGCGCGCGACTTCGCCGTGATGCTCTGCGCCGCGAGCAAGACGTTCAACGTCGCGGGCCTGCAGCAGAGCAGCATCGTCTGCCGCAGCGCGCAGATCCGCGAGGCGATGCACGCGCAGATGCTGGCCGGCGGCGTGCGCAGCGGCAACGCGTTCGCGCTGGCGGCCACGCGCGCGGCGTATACGGCCTGCGACGACTGGCTCGACGGCCTGACGGCGTACCTGGCGGACAACCGCGACTTCGCCACGGCGTATATTCAGGCGAACATGCCCCGCGTGCGCGTGACGCCGCTGGAGGCGACGTACCTGATGTGGCTGGACTGCTCCGCGTTGGGCATGGCGCAGGAGGAGCTCATGCGGCGACTGGCCGGGGCGCACGTGCTGGTCAACGACGGCACGATCTTCGGCGAGCAGGGCCGCGGCTTTGTGCGCCTGAACATCGGCTGCCCGCGCGCGCAGGTGAAGGCGGCGCTTGAACGGATGAAGACCGTGCTCGCATGAGGCGGGCGGAGAATAGAAAGGAGATTTTCCATGACGTTTGAACCGAACGAGAGGCTGGACGCCGCGCTCGCCGCGCTTGAAGGCGACATGATCGAAACCCTGCGGCGGTGGATTCGCATTCCGAGCGTGCGCGCGGAGAAGAGCGCGGAGAACGCGCCCTTCGGCGCGCAGGTGCGCCGCGCGCTGGACACCGCGATGGCGGACATCGCGCGCCTGGGCATGACCCCGCGCGACATCGACGGCTACTGCTGCGACGCGGAGATCGGCGCGGGCGAGGAGACCGTGGCCGTGCTGGCGCATCTGGACGTGGTGCCGGAGGGCGACGGTTGGGACTACGATCCCTACGGCGCGGAAATCGTGGACGGGCGGCTCATCGGCCGCGGCACGAGCGACGACAAGGGGCCGGGCGTGGCGGCGCTCTTTGCGATGAAGGCGATTCTCGATGCGGGTATCCCGATGAAGCGCAAGTGCCGCCTCATCTTGGGCTGCGACGAGGAGTGCGGCATGCAGGATCTGGCGTACTATGAGGAAAAGATCGGCCTGCCGGAGATGGGCTTCTCGCCGGATGCGAACTTCCCGCTGATCAACACGGAAAAGGGCATCATGCAGATGAAGCTGGATGCGCCCATGGACGATGCGCGCCTGCTGTCAATCGCCTGCGGCACGCGTCCCAACGTCGTGCCCGGCACGGCGAAAGCGGTGCTCGCGGGCGACTGGCGCGAGGCGGCGGCCGAGGCATTCGCCGTGGAGGACGAGGACTGCGCCATCGAAACGGCGCTGCTGGAGGGCCACACGCACATCACCGTCACCGGCGTGCCGGCGCACGCCTCCACCCCGGAGAAGGGCAAGAACGCCGCGAAGATGCTCCTGGCCGTGCTGCACAAGCTCGGCGTGGGCGGCGCGCCGGTCGCGCTGCTTGACGAGGCGGCGGGCGAGGGCAGCGCGGGCGAGGCGCTGGGCATCGCGGGCAGCGACGCCGTCTCCGGCCCGCTGACGATCAACCTCGGCCTGCTCTTTGCGGGCGAGGGCAAGCTGAGCGTGACGTTTGACTGCCGCTATCCGGTGTTCTTTGACGACAGAACCATTGCGTCCACCGTGCAAAAGCGGCTGGCGCCCGCGGGCTTTGTGATGGCGCCCTGCCACGCGAGCCACCCGCATCACGTGCCGGAGAGCAGCGAGCTGGTTCAGAAGCTGATGGCCGTCTACAACGGCATCACCGGCGAGCACGCGAAGCCGTTCGCCATCGGCGGCGGCACGTATGCGCGCCATCTCAAGGAGGGCGTCGCCTACGGCATGCTCTTCCCGGGCGATCTGGAACTGGAGCATCAGGCCAACGAGAGCATCGACCTCAAGCACTACGTCAAGGCGGCGCGCATCTACGCCTACGCCATCATGGCGCTCTGCGCCTGAATGGCGGCCGCCTGCGCGCGGCGGGGCTTTGAAAAAACGCAGGACAACGGGACTTGAACAGGATCGGACGCCCGGAGGGTTTTGCCTTCCGGGCGTCGGTTTATAGGAAAGCCTTTTTTGCCTGATACTCACGCTTGATGAAAACGGCCAATCAGAACCGCAATGGTCGCTACGCTCCGCTGCGGTTCCCGCCGCTTACGCCGTGATCATAGAAGACGTTCGGGCTGCCGCCCTTCGCTTCGCGGCGGCTTTTTGCATGTTTCCCCCGTGCCCGCGCATAGATATGGCGCGAGGTGGGATGGATGTATCGAATGCTGCAAATCGAAAGCGGCGCGCGTGCGCTGCTCTATGTGAACGGTCAGTTCTGCGGCCCGGTGGACGGCGAGGGGCAGGCGTTTCCGGCGGGTGCGGACGCGGAGGTCTACGTGCAGCTCTTCCCGCTGGAGGAGGGGGCGTCCATGCTCACGGCGCAGCTGCTGCTGCGCGGCGGGCGCATCGAGCGGCTCGCGCCGCAGGACAGGTGCTTCGCGCTGCAATGGCCGGACGGCGTGATCGAGCTGGAGCTGCGCCCGCAGGCGGCGGACGCGCCGGAACAGGCGGAACCCATGCGCGCCGCGCCCAACGCGCTGCTGCGCTATCTGACGATGCGCCTGGCGGGCGACGCGCAGGCGGACGCACTCTGGCTGCGGCCGCAGGACGCGCAGAGCGCGCCGCCGCTTGCGGGCTATCACGCGGCGGTGCCCCTGCGCTTTGCCCCGCGCGATGTGGGCGAGCGATACGACGAGCGCGCGGGGCTCGTGCGCCGCACGGCGGCGAATGTGGCGACGGTGGACACGGCGCTGGCGGTCACGTCGCCCGCCGGTCAGGGGCGGCGGCTCATCGAGCGGATGGAGATTCGGGAGACGGTGTAGGCGGGAAAGGGCCGGGCAGCGCCGCAGGCCCTGCTCACCCTCGGCGATTCAGGTTGGCGCTCCGTTTCTGTAGGTCAGGTGGGCCATGAACCGCTTGACGGCCGGGGAGGCCGTCTGCCCGCTGCGAATGGCCAGGCCGATTTGGCGGCATGCGGGCACGTCGAGCGCCTTGGCGACGATTCGATACGGCGTTCGCTTCAAAACCAGCTGAGGCAGGATGCTCAGGCCGAGCCCGCTTTCCACCATGGACATGATGGCATAGTCGTCCCATGTGGTGAAGCGCACGTTGGGCGTCAGGCCGCATCGCGCAAAGAGCTACGATACCTCTGCGTTTGCGCCCCTTTTCAGCAGCATGAAGGGCGCGCCGCACAGCGCCGCGACGGGGAAGGTCTCGCCGTCCCTGAGCGGATGATCTTCGGGCAGGACGGCCATCAGCGCATCCTGCTCTAATACTGAATTTCAATTAAAACACTTAATAATCCAATCTCTCCCTGAGATGGATTGGATTGTCTCGGCAGAGAGATTACATATCGTCTCGCATAGCCGATCTACAACTTTACTCAAGGAAGGAAATA
>CALVKT010000009.1 GCA_944333055.1 uncultured Clostridia bacterium | reverse complement strand
CGACGGACGTGACCGGCAACATCAAGCTGCCGGAGGGCGTTGAGATGGTCATGCCGGGCGACAACGTGGACATGGAGTGCACGCTGATCACCCCGATCGCCATGGAAGAGAAGCTGCGCTTCGCCATCCGTGAGGGCGGCCGTACGGTCGGCTCCGGCGTCGTCACCAAGATCTTCGAGTAATCGAAATCGCGAGGAGGGTTCCGAAAGGGACTCTCCTCTTTTCATCCCCTTGACTGCCGCCTCATGCGCCGCAGGCGCCATCATGCGGCGGGCTCCACGCCTTCAAGCCGCCGCGAAGCGAACATGTGTCAAGGGGCGCGTGGAACTCGCATCGTCGCGCCCAACAGGCGCTCCTTGCGATTCCGGGCGCTCCGCCCGCATGTTTTCGCCACAGGCGGCGGCCTTCACCCCTTGCCCATGCCGGCTTCGCGGCGGTTTATAGCAGGCATCAGAGCAGGCGTTTTGCTTCGAGCAGCCGTTTGAGCTGCGGCGTGCTCTGCCAGGCGGGCAGGCGGTTGTCAAATTCCAGATGGGCCGCCCGGCGATAGAGCGCCTCGCGCGCGGCATAGAGCGTGCGCATGCGCTCTGCCTTATCCCCGGCGAGGTTCGGGCGCGTGTCCTGCCGGACGCCGGCGATCATGTCATCGAGCGGACGGTTGAGCCAGACGACGAGCCCGTGTTCGCGCATGAGCTGGATATTCTCCTCGCGCGTGACGATGCCCCCGCCCGTAGCGATCACGCCCGGCGCGCCGCCGCACGCGCGCCTGAGCGCGGCGGTCTCGCACAGGCGAAAGCCCGCGTCGCCGGCGGCCTCAAAGATGGCCGGGATCGTGCGGCCCTCGTGCGCCTCGATGGCCGCGTCCAGATCGAGAAACGGGCAGGAGAGCAGCGCGGCGAGCCGCTTGCCCACCGTGCTCTTGCCGCAGCCCATCATGCCGATCAAAAACAGATGATGCTCCATGGTTCAGGCCCTCGCCGCGCGATACGCGCCCAGCAGGCGGCACTGCTCGCAGTCTTTGGAGAGCGATTCCATCAGCACGCGCAGGTTGTTCTCCCCGACGTTGCCGGTCAGATCGACGTAGAAGCAGTATTCCCAGTTGGAGTGGCGCAGCGGGCGGGACTCGATGTGCGTCAGGTTCATGCCCATGGCCACGAAGCTGGAGAGCGCACGCATGAGCGTGCCGCGCTCGTGGCGCACGGAGAAGGTGATGGTCGCCTTGTCCGGCACGGCGATGGGCGACGGGCTGCTGCTCACCACGATGAAGCGCGTGTGGTTGCCGGTGAAGGAGTGAATGTCCGGCGCGAGGATTGTGAGCCCGTAGTGCGCGGCGGCCAGCCGCGAGGCGATGGCGGCGTTGCGCTTATCGCCCAGCTCGGCGATATGCCGGGCCGCGATGGCGGTGTTGAAGTACGGGGTGGTCACCCAGTCGGGGTGCTCGCCGAGGAAGACCGGGCACTGCGCAAAGCCCTGCTCGTGGCTGTAGACGGTCGTGATGTCCTCGATCTTCGCGCCCGGAACGCCCAGCAGGCAGTGCGCCACGGGCACGAGCTGCTCGCCGACGATGTGGCAGGCGTAGCGGCCCATCAGGTCATAGACGGTGTGGATGGAGCCGGAGGAGGAGTTCTCCACCGGGAGCACGCCGTACTTGACGCACCCCTCCGCCACGGCGGCGAAGATCTCCTCGAACGTCTTGAAGCACACGCGCTCGCAGTCCTCGCCGAAGAAGCCGACGACGGCGCTCTCGCTGAACGCGCCGGGCACGCCGTTGTAGGCGACGACCTGCCCCCGGTTGAGCGTGTCCAGGTGGCGGCGCTGTTCCTCGCGCGAGAGGCGCATGATCTCCCGAAAGAGCGACACGGCGCTGTTCTTGAGGCGCTCGTCCTGCATCCAGTCGGCGCGCGCGCGCAGCACGGCCTCCTCGCGGGCGGCGTCCAGGATGTCCATGCGGTGCGCGTGCTTGTACTCGGCGATGTCGCGGGCGACGCGCATGCGCGATTCAAAGAGCGCGGCGATCTGACGGTCGATGGCGTCGATCTCGGCGCGGGCATGGGTCAGGTCTTTCATTCGTCTCTTCCTCCCTTGAGCGCTTTTGTGGCGGCGTCGTCCATGATCAGCTCGCACAGCGCGATGGCCAGCGCGCTCTCGACGACGGGCACGGCGCGCGGGACGATGCATGGGTCATGGCGGCCGGTGACGGCGAGCGTCGTCTCCTCGCCCGATTGGAGGTCAACCGTCTGTTGGGGCCGCGCGATGGAGGGCGTCGGCTTGATGGCGGCGCGCAGCACGACGGGCATGCCGTTGGTGATGCCGCCGGTGACGCCGCCGTTGTGGTTGGATGCGAACACGACGCGGCCGTCGCGCCAGCGCATGGCGTCGTTGGCCTCGCTGCCGCGCATGGCGGACAGCGCCATGCCGTCGCCGAATGCCACGGCCTTGACCGCCGGGACGGAGAACAGAAGTTGGCTGACGACGCTCTCCACGGAGCCAAAGAACGGCGAGCCGATGCCCGCGGGCACGCCCACGGCGGCGCACTCGATGACGCCGCCCACGCTGTCCAGCGCGGCCCTGGCCGCGTCGATGCACGCGCGCATGGCCGGCTCGCGATCGGGAAGGAGCAGCGGGAAGCGGCTTGCGCGCAGGCGCGCAAGCGTCGGCGCGTCCACGCCCACGGGGTCAAACGGCGCATCCGCCACGTCCGCGACGGACGCGATGTGCGCGCCCACGGCGATGCCGCGCTGGGCGAGCAGTTGGCTGGCGATGCTTCCGGCGAACACGAGCGGCGCGGTCAGCCGCCCGGAGAAGTGGCCGCCGCCGCGCGGGTCGTTGCAGCCTTCGTACTTGACCTGTCCGGCGTAGTCGGCGTGGCCGGGGCGCATCTTCGCGCGCAGCTGGGCGTAATCGCCGCTGCGCGTGTTCGTGTTGGCGATCATGCCGCACAGCGGCGTGCCGGTCGCCCGGCCTTCAAACAGGCCGGAGACGATCGTCACCCTGTCCGCCTCCTTGCGCGCGGTGGCTGTGGGGTCGTTGCCCGGTGCGCGGCGCGCCATGTCGCGGGCGATGGCCGCCTCGTCGATGCGCGTTCCCGGCGGGATGCCGTCGATGACCATGCCGATCGCCCCGCCGTGGGATTCGCCGAAGATCGTGAGTTTGAAGTGTCGGCCGAAGCTGCCCCTCATTGCGCCGTCCCTCCCAGCGATGCAAATTCCGTCCAGAACGCGGGCGCGGATTTCTCCACCGCCTGCGCGTCGGTGATCGTCAGATCGCCCTGCGCCATGGCCGAGGCGACGGCCATCGCCATCACGATCCGGTGGTCGCCGCAGCCGTCGATCCGCGCGGCGTGCAGCGGCTTGCCGCCGCGGATGATCAGCCCGTCCGGCAGCTGCGTCACGTCCGCGCCCGCAGCGGTGAGCGCCGCGTGCATGGCGGCGATGCGGTCGCTC
>CALVKT010000008.1 GCA_944333055.1 uncultured Clostridia bacterium | reverse complement strand
CATAAAAACCCCCCTGTATCGAGTGAAATTGGCCCTTCGGGCCGGTGAAGGGTGAAATTGCCCCTGCGGGGCAGTGAAGGGTGAAGGTGTCCCTTCGGGACGATTATAAAAGAAAACCGGAACGTTTCCAGCACAGATCAGCGTCTGTTGAAGCCGGAAACGTGCCGGTTTATTTTTTAAATCAGCGAAGCGTACCTTAACTTGGCCCGGAGGGCCAAATTTCACTTTTCACTGCGCGGAGCGCAATTTCACTCTTCACCGCGCGCAGCGCTTAGTGGTAGGACTTGGTTTCCCGCAGGACGACGTCATGAGCGCCGCCCTCGACAATCGAAGTGGAAGAAACGAGGGTGATCTTCGCGTTCTTCTGCAGGTCGGGGATATTGAGGACGCCGCAGTTGCACATGGTCGAACGGACCTTGGAGAGCGACTTCTGGACGTTGTCCTTCAGCGGCCCGGCGTAGGGGACGTAGGAGTCGACGCCTTCCTCGAAGGAGAGCTTCTTGTCGCCGCCCATGTCATACCGCTGCCAGTTGCGGGCGCGGTTAGAGCCTTCGCCCCAGTACTCCTTCATATAGTTGCCGTTGATGACGACCTTATCGGTGGGGGACTCGTCGAACCGGGAGAAGTACCGGCCCATCATCAAAAAGTCTGCCCCCATCGCCAGCGCCAGGGTCATGTGGTAGTCGTGGACGATGCCGCCGTCCGAGCAGACAGGGACATAGATGCCGGTCTGTTCAAAGTACTCGTCCCTCGCCTTGCAGACCTCGATCAGCGCGGTCGCCTGTCCGCGGCCGATGCCCTTCTGTTCGCGGGTGATGCAGATCGAACCGCCGCCGATGCCGACCTTGACGAAGTCGGCGCCGCATTTGGCCAGGAAGAGGAAGCCGTCCCGGTCGACGACGTTGCCGGCGCCGATCTTGACCGAATCGCCGTAGTTGGCCCGCACCCAGTCCAGCGTCCGCTTCTGCCACTCGGAGAACCCTTCGGAGGAGTCGATGCACAGCACGTCCACGCCGGCCTCAAGCAGCGCGGGCACGCGCTCGGCGTAGTCGCGGGTATTGATGCCCGCGCCGACGACGTAGCGCTTGTTGGCGTCCAGCAGCTCAAGCGGGTTGCGCTTGTGGGAGTCATAGTCCTTGCGGAAGACGAAGGAGCACAGGTGGCCGTTCTTGTCCACGATGGGCAGGGAGTTGAGCTTGTGATCCCAGATGATGTCGTTCGCTTCCTTGAGCGACGTGCCTTCCGGCGCGGTGATCAGCTTCTCCAGCGGCGTCATGAAGGAGGAGACGGGCGCGCTGGTCTCCATGCGGCTGACGCGGTAGTCGCGGCTGGTGACGATGCCCAGCAGCTTGCCGTTGGCGGTGCCGTCCTCGGTGACGGCGACGGTGGAGTGGCCGGTCTTGGCCTTGAGGGCGAGGATGTCGGCCAGCGTCTGATTCGGACGGATGTTGGAATTGCTGGTGACGAAACCCGCCTTATAGCCCTTGACCGCGGCGACCATGGCGGCCTCATCTTCGATGCTCTGGGAGCCGTAGATGAAGGAGATGCCGCCTTCCTGCGCCAGCGCGATGGCCAGATCCTTGCCGGAGACGGACTGCATGATGGCGGAGACGAGCGGGATCTTCATGACGATCTCGCTCTTTTCGCCCTTCTTGAAGCGCACGAGCGGGGTTTCCAGACTCACGTTCTCCGGGATGCAATCGCTGGAGGAGTAGCCCGGCACGAGCAGGTACTCGTTGAACGTATGGGACGGTTCCGAGAAGTAGTAAGCCATGTGTTCCTTCCTCTCTCTCATGTCAAGATCACATTGCGGGGTACATGGGTATTTTGACGATTATATCACGGAATGGCGCAGATGGCAAGCCTTTTTGCGAAGGGGTGCGGGGGGCCGGAGCCTGCCGACAGCGGCGGGAACAGGCTGGCGGAGCGTCGGGAATCGCAAGGAGCATCCAAGGCACGCGACTGTGCGAGTTTCCCGGATATCCCCGGCCGGGGGTTCGGGCCGGCGCCCCGAACGTCTCCCCTCAATGATGGAACAGCCGCATGCCGGTGAAAGCCATGACCATGCCGTGCCGGTTGCACTCGTCGATCACGGCGTCGTCGCGGATGGAGCCGCCCGGTTCGGCGATGTAGCGCACGCCAGACTTGGCCGCGCGCTTGATGTTGTCGGAGAAGGGGAAGAACGCGTCGGAGCCGAGCGCGACGTCCGTCTGCGCGGCGAGGAAGGCGTCCTTGTCCGCCTGGGTGAGCGGCTCCGGACGCAGGGTGAAGTAATTCTGCCAGATGCCCTCGGCGCACACGTCTTCTTCGTTGCCGTTGATGTAGCTGTCGATCACGTTGTCGCGGTCGGCGCGGCCCATGCCCGGACGGAACGGCAGCGCGAGCGTCTTGGGATGCTGGCGCAGGAACCACGTGTCCGCCTTGGTGCCGGCCAGGCGCGTGCAGTGGATGCGGGACTGCTGGCCCGCGCCCACGCCGATGGCCTGCCCGTCGTACGCGTAGCACACGGAGTTGGATTGCGTGTACTTGAGCGTGATGAGAGAGACGATCAGGTCGGTCTTGGCGCTCTGCGGGAGCGCCTTGTTCTCGGTGACGATGTTCTCCAGCAGCGCCTCGTCGATCTTAAAGTTGTTGCGGCCCTGTTCAAACGTGATGCCGAAGACCTGCTTGGTCTCTTGCGCGGCGGGCACGTAGGCCGGATCGATGGCGACGATGTTGTAGGCGCCCTTGCGCTTCTTCTTGAGGATCTCAAGCGCTTGCGGCGCATAGCCCGGCGGGATCACGCCGTCGCTGACCTCGCGGGCGATGAGCCGCGCGGTCGTCACGTCGCATTCGTCGGAGAGCGCGACCCAGTCGCCAAAGGAGCACATGCGGTCGGTGCCGCGCGCGCGGGCGTAGGCGCAGGCCAGCGGCGAATCGTCGAGGCCCTCGACGTCCTCCACGAAGCAGGCGCGCTTGAGCGCGTCGGGCAGCTTGCGGCCGATGGCGGCGGAGGTCGGGGAGACGTGCTTGAAAGAGGTCACGGCGCACAGGCCGGTGGCCTCCTTGAGCTCCTTGACGAGCTGCCAGGCGTTGAGCGCATCCAGGAAGTTGATGTAGCCCGGACGGCCGTTGAGGATGGTGAGGGGCAGCTCGCCGCCGTCTGCCATGTAGATGCGCGCCGGCTTCTGGTTCGGGTTGCAGCCGTACTTGAGTTCAAACTCGTTCATATCGCTTGCCTCCTTGCTCGCGTCTCAGCCGTTCTTGTTGACCATGCGGGACGACATCTCGCCGGTCGCGAGGTCGACATAGCGCACGTAGAGGGAGATCTTGTTCTCCGCATCCAGCGCGTTCCAGATTTCATCGGTGAACGCGTCGATGTCGTCCGGGATGGCGACGCGCTCCGGCTCGCCCTGAAAGGTCGGGATCGGGTTGCCGTCGCACACGTAGGTGTGGATGAAATGCCCCAGACCTACCGCGCTGCCGTAGCTGAACGTGTAGCGGTTGCAGAATGTGCCCGCCGCGTCGCCGCTCTTGAGGATGCTCATCTCATAGGTGAAGTCGCCGCCGGCAAACGTGAGCATGCCGCTGATGCGCGGGGTGAGGTTGGGCGCGTCCGGCTCAAACTCGCGCGCGGTCAGCGCCTGAGAGAACGTCTTGCCCGCGGCGAGGCCGTCATAGATGGTGTCTGTCTGGTCGCCGTTGGTGACGATCAGATGGTTCTCATGGCTGCGCACGGCGGCGTAGATGATCAGGGACGGGTCTTCGACCTTCGAGGCGTCAAAAGGCTCGGTGAAGATGTCGCCGCCGCGCTCGGTGAACACGCGGTTGCGGCTGTTGGCACTGCGGCCCATGATGAAATAGGCGATGACGGCCTTGCCGGCGTCCGGGGTCTTGCCCACAACGATGCCGCGGCCAGGATAGCGGTTGCCCGTCAGGCGTTCGGCCATCGTCTTGATCTCGTACACGTTCATCTTGATTCCTCCATGATGGCTCTGGACACCAGCTCCACGGCCTGGGGCAGAAGCTGCCATTCGGCCTGCTCCATCACGCGGCGCTGGAGGATTTCGGGCGTGTCGCCCTCGCGGACTTCGACGGCTTTTTGCAGGATGATCTCGCCGCCGTCTGGGATCTCGTTGACGAAGTGGACGGTCGCGCCGGTCAGCTTCACGCCGCGCGCGAGCGCCGCCTCGTGCACCTTGAGGCCATAGTACCCCTCGCCGCAGAATGCGGGGATGAGCGAGGGATGGATGTTGAGGATGCGGCGCGGGTACTTCTTTGTGAACGACTCGCTGAGGATCGTGAGAAAGCCGGCCAGCACGATCAGGTCGATCCGATATGCCTCAAGCGCGGCGCAGAGCGCCGCCTCAAACGCTTGCTGCGTGCTGCCCTTGCGCGGGATGACGATGGCGGGGATGCCGGCCTTGCGCGCGCGCTCCAGCGCGTAGACGTCCGGGCGGGAGGAGACGACCAGCGCGATCTCGCCCGCTTGCAGCCGCGCATCGATGAGGGCCTGCAGGTTGGTGCCGCCGCCGGAGACGAGCACGGCGATACGCGTCTTCATGCGAGGACCACCTTTTCCTCACCGGCGACGATGCCGCCGATGACGTACGCGTCCACGCCGTTTTCCCGCAGAATATTCAGCGCGGTATCCGCCTGCGCGGCGGGCACCACGACGCTCATGCCCACGCCCATGTTGTAGGTGTTGAACATGTCGCGCTCCGGGATGTTGCCCCACTTGGCGATCATGTCGAAGATCGGCAGGACGCGCACGGCCTGCTTGTCGATGCGGGCGCACAGGCCGTCCGGGATGGCGCGCGGGATGTTCTCATAGAAGCCGCCGCCGGTGATGTGGCTGATGCCCTTGACGTCCACCTGCTCAAGCAGCGCGAGCACGGGCTTGACGTAGATGCGCGTGGGCGTGAGCAGCGTCTCGGCGATGGTTCGGCCGCCCAGTTCCTCGCGGGGAACGTAGAGATCGGGGTTGTTGCGGTCGATGTCAAACACCTTGCGGCACAGCGAGAAGCCGTTGCTGTGAACGCCTGAGGAGGGCAGGGCGATGACCACGTCGCCCGCTTCCATGCGGGTGTTGTCCAGCATCTTCTTCCTGTCCACGATGCCCACGGCGAAACCGGCCAGATCGTAGTCCTCGGCGGGCATCATGCCGGGGTGCTCGGCCGTCTCGCCGCCGATGAGCGCCGCGCCGGACTGCACGCAGCCCTCGGCCACGCCGCTGACGATGGCGGCGATCTTTTCGGGCACGTTCTTGCCGCAGGCGATGTACTCGAGGAAGAACAGCGGGCGCGCGCCCACGCAGATGATGTCGAATATGGGCGGCGTCCTCAGCGCGGACTTCTGGCTGCGCGCACAGAGGCCTTGCGGGATGGAGCGGGGGATGTTCTCATAAAAGCCGCCGCCGGTGATATGGCTGAGCGCGCGCACGCGCGCGGCCTTTATCATCGCCAGCACGGGCTTGACATAGATGCGCGTGGGCTCCAGCAGCGTCTCGCCCAGCGTGCGGCCCAGCTCCTGATACGGCCGCTCCAGCGCGC
>CALVKT010000007.1 GCA_944333055.1 uncultured Clostridia bacterium | reverse complement strand
GAAGCCCCAGTAAACGGCGGCCGTAACTATAACGGTCCTAAGGTAGCGAAATTCCTTGTCGGGTAAGTTCCGACCCGCACGAATGGCGTAACGACTTGGGCGCTGTCTCAACAAGGGACCCGGTGAAATTGAAGTATGTGTGAAGATGCACATTACCCGCGACTGGACGGAAAGACCCCGTAGAGCTTTACTGTAGCCTGATATTGGATTTTGGCAACAAATGTACAGGATAGGTGGGAGGCGTAGAATTGAGGACGCCAGTCTTCAAGGAGCCGACGTTGGGATACCACTCTTTTGTTGCCGGAGTTCTAACTTTGAGCAGTGAATCCTGCAAAGGGACAGTGTCAGGTAGGCAGTTTGACTGGGGCGGTCGCCTCCCAAAGAGTAACGGAGGCGCCCAAAGGTACCCTCAGAATGGATGGAAACCATTCGCAGAGTGTAAAGGCAGAAGGGTGCCTGACTGCGAGAGAGACATTTCGAGCAGAGAGGAAACTCGGGCTTAGTGATCCGGCGGCACAGAGTGGAATAGCCGTCGCTCAACGGATAAAAGCTACCTCGGGGATAACAGGCTGATACCCCCCAAGAGTCCACATCGACGGGGGTGTTTGGCACCTCGATGTCGGCTCGTCGCATCCTGGGGCTGAAGCAGGTCCCAAGGGTTTGGCTGTTCGCCAATTAAAGCGGCACGCGAGCTGGGTTCAGAACGTCGTGAGACAGTTCGGTCCCTATCCATCGTGGGCGAAGGATACATGAGAGGAGCTGCTCCTAGTACGAGAGGACCGGAGTGGACGCATCACTGGTGCAACAGTTGTCCTGCCAAGGGCACAGCTGGGAAGCGAAATGCGGACGGGATAAACGCTGAAGGCATCTAAGCGTGAAGCCCACCTCAAGAAGAAGTATCCCATTCGAGAGAAGTAAGACCCCTGGGAGACTACCAGGAGATAGGTCATCGGTGGAAGTGCGGCAACGTATGGAGCTTGATGATACTAATCGGTCGAGGACTTGATCCAGCAATGAGAATCAAGAGAGACCAAAGGGAAAATTGGAAATTGGTTGAAGCAAGATGAAGGAGATCTGGATGTGCGGTTTTCAGGGTATGCGCAAATAACGGAAAAGCGCGATGTGCGAGTGCACAGGCCCTTGACAGAATTCCGGTGACGATGGCGAAAGGGATCCACCTGTTCCCATACCGAACACAGAAGTTAAGCCTTTCAGCGCCGATGGTACTTGGCTGGAGACGGCCCGGGAGAGTAGGACGTTGCCGGATTCCATATGAAAACACCCCGTCAGACGATTGGGTGTTTTCTTTGCATTTTTGGTGTAGAGGAGTGAATTATGTGTCACAAATGGGCATAATCAGAAAATGACTTTCTCCCGTCAGCGGCTCAATCGCTCCATACCGGGACGGGAAGAGCCTGTCGCGCCTGATCTGGCGCGCGACCTTGAAGCGTATGAAAATCCCAAGGCGAAGATGCCAGTGAGCTGGCTGAAAATCTACCCGGATATCCCATTTGACCGCCAGATCGACTACAACGCACAGCGGCTGGCGAGCACGGCCATCAACCTCGCCTACTGGGCGGCCAACGTCGAGACGGCCAAATCCCTTTTGCACGGCGATGCATTGGCAGCTATCGCCCATCCACTATGAGCGGCATGTGGCGCGCTTTAGCGAGGACGTCTGCGACGAATATGCCGCACACGACGAAGGGCTTGGCGTCGGGAACCATCCGATCAGGAACTGCCAATGCCTGTGCTCTACATGGCAGGTCGTGCCGGAGCTGTCGGATGTGGCGGATCGGCTGGGCCGATGGGGGACGATGGCGCGGATGAGAAGCTGGATGAGGCGTTTTCGGACTGAAAGAAAGCGCACGGCTTGACCGGCATCAGACAGCGTGATACAATAAGGCTGCCGGATGAAGAAGTCCCGCGCAGCCTTGGAGCAAAGGCGAAAAACTACAGAATCTATGACCCGGAGACGGGCGAGAATTACACGAACAAGGAAGGAACGCGCGTGCAGAACCGCGAGGTTTTGCGGGGTATGGTGTGCCCAAGCCGCTGCCTGAGGGCGTTGCGGCGGGCTTGAGCGAGCAATATGGCGGCGCTCCGGAGAAATGGCATCATGACAAGGGCTTTGCGCTGCTGGAAACGCAGGACGGAGACAGACAGGCTGAAGATCACTGGTTTGCCAATGAACATGTTGGGCAGGTCAGGCACAAGGTCAAGATGTGGATGAACGATGAAGATTAGATTCAAGGGAAAGACTTCTTTTCTGATGATGACACACGGGAAGGTTTATGATGTGATTTCGATTGAAAAAGGTTGGTATCGCATCGTGGATGATTCCGGCGACGACTACCTGTATCCACCGGAAGTATTTGATATCGTAGAAGAATAAAACAATTCAATTGGCAACGGCTGACGACGGAGTGAAAATCACAAAGAAATCGGTGATCGCCTGCATACGTCAGAGAGGCCACAGGCGGAGCCGTTGGCGCTGAAAAAACGGCACGACAGTCTCACGCCTGAGATGATCGCAAATACAAGGCGCTTGCGCCGTACATGCGCATCCGCGCGGATATGGGGCTCAACTTCCATATGGCCGTGTCACAGGAGATGGGAAGCCTGCTGAATCAATACGGGCAGGGCGCCATCGGCGCGGATCAGTTTACACGCCGCTGCGCCGCCATGGCGCGGCTATGTATCTGGAGAGCGCGACGGATTAGCAGGGACGTTCGCGATCCGTCTCTGTCCGCATGCCTTCTGATCGAGGAGCCAGGTGCGCACGGACGCGCTTTGCCCTTGATGCGGAAACGGGGTTCCGCCGCGCCGCCCCCAAAGCCGCGCGCCGGAACCCCTGATGATCATTTGGCCCAGTGGCTCACCGCGTCGCGCAGGAAGCGGGCGCAGCCGGGCGTCTCTCTGTCATAATACGCCGTGAAGCGTTCGTCCGTCACGTAGAGCTCGGCAAGACCCCGGTGCTTTGCTGTGTCATACGCGTTTCCGGTCACCGTCAGCCAGCGGCGGTGGAGCGCGACGATCGCCTCGCCCTCCTCGCTCAGGGGCGAAAGACCCGCCTTGACCGCGGCCTCCAGCCGCCGGCAGATCGCCTCACCCAGCTTCGTCCATTCCGCGTACTGCGCCTGCGTCAGGTTCCGCACCGCCGCGATCGCCTCATTCGCCTGCGCATCGCCGTACTTTTCGCGAACTTCCCGGCCATAGGCCTTCTCGTACTGCATGAGGGTCTGCTCTTTGAACGCCTCGAACTTCTGCTTGTCGTTCATCCTCTCATTCCTTTCTTCACATCGGATGGTATCGCGCACCGATCGAATCAGCCTGTCCAACTGGCAGCGCCGGGCTTCCAGCGCCCGAAGATGGCCGCGCAGCGCAGACAGCCTGTCAAAGGAGGGGTCGTTCAGGCATTCTCTGATCTGGGCCAGCTCCACCCCGAGGGCCCTGTAATAGAGGATGTCTCGCAGACGGTCCACCTCCTCCGGCCCGTAGTAGCGGTATCCGCTCTGCGCGACGCGGGCCGGCTTCAGCAGGCCGATCTGGTCGTACCAGCGCAAGGTGCGGGTGGTCACCCCGGACAGGCGCGACAGGGCCTGAATGGAATATTCCATGGAAGGCTCCCTCCTTTCATGAACAGTATAGCAGTTGACGCAACGTCAGAGTCAAGCGGTTTTTGCACAAAAACCCCGTCCGCGTGAGCAAACAGGGACAGACTGGAGAAAAAGCCATTTAGGGCGGCATGGAGGGAAATCTCTCCAAAGTGAATTCGTAGCGGAGCTTGCGCCTGAGGCCGATGTCATTACGCCAAACTCAAGCACAATAATTCAAAGAACCGAAACAGGAGTGGAAATCGTTTCGGTTCTTATTTTCATACAATTTTCAAAAAACAGTTGACAACGCTGCGAAAAAATGGTGGCGAAGCCTCATTGCACAAAACAAGGAGGCTTCAGCATGGACGGCTGCATCCAACATGTTAAAGACATTGCCCGCATGGCAGATATCCAAAGATTGTTTAAGGAAATGCCGCATGGATGGCGTTGGAAAATCCGGCTGAATTGTCCGTGCAGGCAATGAAAATACCGTTGACACCACGGTTTTCATCATCTATGTGCATTTTCATACCACTGGCTGACGTTCTCAGGAAGGTTGTCCGGGATCATGGCCCTCAGATTGTCTTCATGTCCGTCTTTCGATGCCTGTTCATAGTACCAGCACTTGAACTTAAGCATGTCCAAAGTCTGATTCATATGGGCAATTTCCGTTTCCAGCGTCTCCCGCTGCCGTTCAAAGAGGGCTTTTCGCTGGGGATAGGTGGATGCCCCCTCTACACACCAGTCCATAAACTGCTTAATGTCCTTGATTTCCAGCCCGGACTTTTTCAGACATTCAATGACCCGCAGAGCTTCGAGTTCCGTTTCGCTGAATTTCCGGATTCCGGATACTCGTTTCATTTCTGGGAAAAGGCCCTGTTTATCGTAATAGCGCAGGGTGGAAATAGGAAGCCCGAACATCTCAGATACCTGTCCAATCGTATACATCAAAACCTCCGAAAAAATTTCCAAAAACATATTGACCTGAAGTCAGGTTCAGCTATTATCATATAGCATATCACAAAAAGCACAACCATTCAAGACATGCGAGGAGGTTTATTATGAGTAGAGTTCTCATCATTTCTTCCAGTCCCCGCAAAGGCGGTAACTCCGAAATGTTGGCGCTGTCCTTTGCGAAAGGCGCTCAGGAGGCGGGACACGATGTGGAGATCATTCGTCTTCGCGAAAAGCACTATGGCTTTTGCAAGGGGTGTCTGGCCTGTCAAAAGACCGGAAGCTGTGTGATTCATGACGATGCCGTGAAGATTGCGGCAAAGATGCACGATGCACATACACTGGTCTTTGCCACACCTGTTTATTATTACAGCATCAGCGGTCAGCTCAAGACCATGCTGGATAGAGCCAACCCGCTTTTTGATTCTGATTACGCTTTCACCAGAGCTTATGTGCTGGCAACAGCAGCGGAGGATGCGCCTGATGTTGTGGATGGCGCTGTCAAGGCCATCCGGGGCTGGGTGGATTGCTTCGACAGATGCCACCTTGCGGACATCATTTTCGCCGGTGGGGTGAACAATATCGGAGAAATTGCCGGCCATCCTGCTTTGGACGACGCGTATCAGGCAGGCAGGGAGATTTAAGCAATGAATGTACGCAACAAATCCGCAGAATAGCTGGAGCTGCCGAGAGGCGCCGTCAGACGATTCAGAGATCAAATGGAGGTTTTGTTATGGAACATTTGAATATGACATGTGAATGGGATAAGGTCTTTCCGAAAAGCGACAAAGTAGACCATAGAAAGATCACGTTCCACAATCGTTACGGCATTACACTTGCAGCAGATATGTACATTCCGAAAAACGCCGCCGGAAAGCTTCCTGCCATTGCGGTAAGTGGTCCTTTCGGCGCGGTGAAGGAGCAGTCTTCCGGGTTATACGCCCAGACAATGGCGGAATTTGGCTTTCTGACCATTGCCTTTGATCCGTCCTTTACCGGAGAAAGCGGCGGCGGCTCTCGATGTGTGGCTTCCCCGGACATCAATACGGAGGATTTTTGTGCTGCAGTGGACTTCCTTTCTGTTCAGGAAAATGTAGATCCTGACCGCATTGGCATCATCGGCATCTGTGGTTGGGGCGGTATGGCCATCAATGCCGCCGCTATGGATACCCGCATCAAAGCTGCCGTGGCATCGACCATGTATGACATGACCCGTGTGAACGCCAACGGATATTTTGACAGTGAAAATACTGCCGATGCCCGCTATGCAAAGAAACAGGCGATGAATGCCCAGCGCACGGAGGACTATAAAAACGGAAGCTATGCCCTTGCCGGCGGCGTTGCGGATCCTCTGCCGGAGGATGCCCCTCAGTTTGTGAAGGACTATCATGACTATTACAAGACGGCGCGTGGATATCATTCCCGTTCTCTCAATTCCAACAGCGGATGGCATGTGACTTCATCGCTGTCGTTTATGAACATGCCCATCCTACAGTACAGTCACGAAATACGCGCTGCAATTCTGTTGGTGCATGGGGAAAAGGCACATTCCCGCTATTTCAGCGAAAGCGCTTATGAAAAGCTGACCGGAGAGAATAAGGAGCTGCTGATCATTCCGGGTGCAAACCATGTTGATCTCTATGATCAGATGGATGTGATTCCTTTTGAAAAGCTGAGAAGTTTCTTCGAGGAACACTTGAGATGAAAGCGCTTTTTCTTCTCATGGCAGTGCTTTTTCTGTTCACGGCCTGCACAGGTCGGGCAGTGAATTCAACCCGGACTGCGGTGCCGTCGCAGACGGGGCATGCTTTGGGATCGACCGCAGAGGTGTTGCGCACACTTTCACCGGAAGAATCGTCAACTGCGCCGATGGAGGAAACGATTGTGCTGTGCATAAACGGAACGATTGCAGATGTGCAATGGGAAGAGAACGAAGCAACTGACGAGCTGCTCAGCTATGTCCAAAACGAAAGCATCGTCGTGCACACCACAATCTATGGCGGCTTTGAACAAGTGGGCCGTCTTCCGCAGAACTTTCCCAGAAACGATGTTCCCATGACAACGGAACCGGGCGATGTTGTACTGTATTCCGGCAATCAGCTTGTGATCTTCTTCGGGTCAAACAGTTGGAGCTATACCAAGCTGGGGCATATCAATTTGCCGGCAGAGAAATTGACGGAGCTTCTGAACAGGAATGAAGCGGCTGTAGAAATCAGGCCGCAATATCAGTTTGATAGATGATGAAGAAGGCACCTCCCGACAAAATGCCGGGAAGTCAGGCAAGCGTGACGGCTCCGCTTCTTCCCAACCTGGGATGAAGCGGAGCTGTTTGAACTTCTGCGCAAAAAGCAGAAGTTCAGGGGTGGATTTGCTTGCGCCCCATCTTCTCGCATTGGATTCCTGTGAAAACCACTTCGCCGCGATTGGCAGCGAGGAAATCCATCTCAACCTGGAACAAGGCGGTGGATGAGATTCAGCTTCGACAAGTTGTGTAGAAGTTCGGGAATGAGCATGAATGTGAACGTCAGACTTCAAAAACAGGCTGCGGCTTTCGGATGGCACAAGTGATTTTCTTCCATACATTTTAGCCATTCGGCCTGAATTCGCCGGTAAATGACTGCGCTCTGTCCCGGCGATTCCTGCTTTCAAGCCCCTTTTCCCCATGACATTGCCCCCATTTTTCAACCGGGTACAGGGCAACGCCCCAATGCGCCGCTGCCTCTTTGCGCGTATGCCCTTCTTCCGGAGCATATTTGACGATTTCCTGCCGAAGCTCATAGGAATGAACTTCTCTTCCCATAAAACTCACCTCCGGAATTTCGTCTCCGGTGTCCGATGCGCTTCAGGTGCGATCCGCCCCACAACAACATGCAGCCGCCGCGCGCGGTAGCACGCCGGCAGCGCACGGCGTAAATTATGGCATGAAGGGGGTGATCAGATGAGCATCAAGGCGCATGATGCGATCCAGACCGCACGGTCGTGCCTCGGCACGGCGTACAGCGAGATGGACTGCATCGCGCTGATCCGCGCCGTGATCCGACGCAGTCCGGGTGGGGACAGCGACTACCGATGCCAGGGTACGAACTGGCTGTGGCGGTCGATCGACAACGCAAAAAAATACCGGCACCTGACCTGGCGGCAGGAGAGCCTTTCCGGCGCGCAGCCCGGCATGCTCGCCTTCAAGCGGCGCGGCGACGACGTGCATCACGTGGGGCTTGTGACCGGCGAGGGCACGGTGATCCACAGCTCCAGCGTCTATGGGCGCGTGGTGGAGACGCTGCTCGCGGCGGACGAGGGGTGGACGCTGCTGGGCATTCACCGGGACATCGAGCCGGGAGACAGCCGGGCAGAGACGGACGACGAGACGGACGATGAGGAGGCGACGGCGGTGCTGTATCGGGCGACGGTGACGACGGCGCGTGATCCGCTGCGCGTGCGGGCGCTCGCGAAAACCGGGCGCATCCTGGGCCACGTGCCCAAGGGCCGCACTGTGGACGTCCTGAAGGACGACGGCGACGGCTGGCCGTTCATCAGGTTCAATGAATTGGAAGGTTACGCCAGCGCGGCGTATCTCGTTCCCGTTTCTGACACGGAAGAGGAGATCCGGGAGGAAGCCGGGGAGAAGGCGCCGGAGGCGCAGAAGGTGACGGTCATCGACAGCTAGGGCAACCACTTCGAGCCGGTCGGGGATTTCCGGGTATTGATCGGAAGTCTTGATTAACCCAATAAGGCGGGATGCGATGCAGTCCGCCGACACGTGGATGTTTGAGCAGGCGGCTGCGCGCTTCCGGGCGAGAAGACGGGCTGCCGATCAGCGAGCCGACGCGGATGGAAGTGCGGCGTCAGTTCGGCTCCTGCTCGAACATGGCCATTGTTTCAGAACCAGAGAGACGGCACAAGGAAGGGAAAACCCGGTTCCGTACAGGGATGTGCAGCGATGTATAAACCGGACGCAGAACACTCCGCCGGTCAATCGAAAGCGCACTTCCATGCCGGAACTCGATCAGGGCGACTGCCGGGCATTTCTGCCCCACGATCACGGCTCCAAGCTTGATGCCGTGATCACGGATCCGCCGTATGCCGGCGGCGGAGCGACGATTTCCGAGCGTGTGGCCTCACCCGCCCATGAAGGACACGGGCAGCAAACGCGTATAACGACTTCGCTGGCGATCAGATGGGCGCGCGGAGCCCGCTGCCTTTGCGATTGGCGGCAGCTTCCGCTGCTGACCGTTGCCGTTGTGCAGGCTGGATGTGCCGGGCGGCAGAATCCCCGATCCGCTTGCAGGCGGCGCCACGTTGGCGGCGGAGTTTGAGGGATACGATGCGGTGGGCGTGGCCGTTATCCCCGGATATTGAAAAGACGGCCTCAGAGCGATTACAAACGCAGCTGAGGCACATTCAAGAGGTACGAGATGAAGAGATTGAACAGGGTGCTTTTGACCATGACGGTGATGCTGGCGATCGCTGCTTCGGCCTGCGCCGAGACGGCTGAGCCGGGCGTCCATGCGTTCTTTGATTGGCGCTATCTGGCGACCTATTCCGGCGCGGTGGCTGCCGTCGTGTTCATCGTGCAGTTCCTCAAGCTGCCGGTCGACAAGATCGGCCACGTCCCGACGCGGGCGCTGGTCTACGCCGTATCGCTGGCCGTGCTGCTGCTGGCCCAACTGTTCACGGCGCAGGCGTTCACGCCGGACGTCATCGCGCTGGCTGCGCTCAATGCCGTCCTCGTCGCGTTTGCGGCGATGGGGTTGTATGAGCGCGCGATTGCGCTGCCCGAAGCGGAGAAGATCGCGGATGTCACGGATGACCAGACGGAGGAGACGGAGAAAAACGACGCGGCGGCAGACGGCACCTGACGCATCAGGCGGTGCAAATCACTGCAAAATCGACGAAAACCGGTCTGCATAGACAGGCCGGTTTTTGCATGTGGGGATGGCGTGTGCGGTGACATCGGGCGCGCAGTTCGCCAATATGAGGAAAAGGGTCTCCCAAACGCTTTTTGCTGGAAAGCGCGTGCATCCTGTGGTATCATGGAGAAAAGAAAGGGGGCAGAGCGCCGATGATCAGCGAGATCCACCCGGTGGGGACGCTCAAGGCGTACAAGTACGTCGTCGTCCTGTCGACCTGCCGGGGCAAGATCGTGCTCAGCCGCCACCGAAGGCGCACGACATGGGAGACACAGGGCGGCCACGTGGAGCCGGGCGAGACGCCGATGGAGGCGGCCAGGCGCGAGCTCTACGAGGAATCCGGCGCGACGCGCTATGCGATTCGCGCGCTGTGCGACTACTGGGCGGGCGACGAGGCGACGGGCGAAGGCGCGGCGGGCTGCGTGTTTCACGCGGAGATCGGGGAGATCGGGCCGATGCCGCCGCATGAGATGGCGGAGGTGCGCCTGTTTGACGCCCTGCCTGAAAACCTGACGTATCCGGCGATCACGCCCGGGCTGTTTGCGTACCTGTTTGACGCGTCGGCGGCGGACGAGACGACGCGCCCATAAATAGAAAACGGAAAGGGGCGGCGCATGGCCGCCGGAGGAACGCGATGACCATCAACGAATATCAGGCGCTGGCGATGCGCACGCTCAATCCCGCGCTTGACGAGAAGGACGTGCTCATCAACGGCGTCATGGGGCTGTGCGGCGAATCGGGCGAGGCGATCGACATCGTCAAAAAGCATCTCTCGCAGGGGCACGCGCTCGACCGCGACGCGCTGATCGGGGAGCTGGGCGACGTGGCTTGGTATCTGGCGGAGACGGCGCACGCGCTCGGCGTGCCGCTGGAGGACGTGCTCGCGCGCAACATCGAGAAGCTCAGGGCGCGCTATCCGCAGGGGTTTGACGCGCGGCTGTCCGAAAACCGCGCCAGGTGAGGGAGAGAAGCGCTTCACATTGAGCGCGCCGTGCCGGGCGACGCTGGGGCGGTCTTTGGGCCGTATCACATGCTGACCGACATGCCCGGCGGCACGTGGAGCGAGGCATACCCCGGCCGCGAGATCGTGGAGGACGGTCTTTTGAACCTGCGCATCATGTGCGACGCGCGGGTGGCCGCCATCGCGCCGGCGGCGGTCAGCCCGTGTGAACCGTCATACGGCATCGGGGCAAACCGCCGCGTCCGGTCGCGCGAGACGGCCGGATTGCGCGCGATGCGATCGAGCCGGCGCTGAAAGCCATGCCGGACGATCCGCTTCATCGCGACCACCGCGAAGGCATCCATCGCCGCCTCCCCGGCCTCCGCTGCGCGCTGAGGGCTTCAGATACCGCTTCATCAGCAGGCACAGGGCGTCGTCTTCTCCGGAGAGAAGGCGGGCATACCGTTCTTTATCCGTATTCAAAGCGTGGACAGCCTCGCACTCCCCTTGCATGGCGTCATCCGCTCCTCCTGCATGATGCACAGGGCAGACGCCGCGCACGATGCCGCCGTCCATCGCGTTCCCCTTTCGGGGCGGGGTTTTATGCGCTGCGGCGCTTCACCAGGAGCAGCAGCGCCGCAGCGCTCAGCGCCGTCAGCGCCAGATAGACCGCCATCGGGAAGCCATCTCCGGTAACCGGAATGGCGATGGACAGCGTAAACAGCGCCGCGTCGGAGACGACCTGCTGGCCCACCTGATCCTTCACCACGCAGTAGTAGCGGTTGCCGTTGACCGAATCGCCGGCGGTGATGCGCAGCACGTCGGATGTCGCGCCGGCGATGGCCGTGCCGTTCGGCTCGGCGCTGCCCATCTGCTCTGCAGGGATCACATACCACTGGTACTGCAGCGGCGCCTGGCCGCCGGAGACGGCCACGCGGAACTCGACCTCCTCGCCGCTTGAGGCGATCTGATCGACGGGGGATTGGACGAGCTTGAGCAGGGGATAGGCATCATATGCGGCGATATACTGCGCATCGGTGGTCACGGGCGCAAAATCCGGCCTCTAATGGGAAAAGATGTAGAAGAACTGCTCGTCCGACGCTCTGACGGGCGGCGTGGGGCCGTCATACAAGCCTTCGGGATCCGTGCCTGCGGCGACATCGCGGGTCACATCCAGCCATGTGCCGTCCCAGTTGCGCCAGATGACATTGTGGTGAACGGGGGTCCAGTTGGCCTTATACACTCTGTTCACAAAATCAGCTTCGGACTCGCACTCGACGGTGACATGCAGCTGCGGTTCGTCGCCGTTGGAGCCCGTCCAGCCGGTAAAGATATGATCCTTGCGGGTGGGGTTGATGAGGACAAAGCTGTCTGTGCTCTCATAGATCTGCGGATTATCCGCCAGGATGCCGCCGTCGGGGTCGTAGATGATGGTGCGGAAGCTGGGCACAACAGGATTCGTGTCCCATATCGCATCCAGTTCGATATCCTCATTCGGCGTGATCGGTCCGCCGGGCAGATAGACGAGGTTGGGGTCGTCAGGATCGGACCACCCCACAAAAGCGTATCCCTCGCGGCGGGGAACTTCGTTGGGAAGGTATCCCGTGGTTCCCTGCTCAATGGAGAACGAGCTGGGCATGTTCTCCACGGGTTCACCATGCGCGTTTTCATCAAAGTTAACCAGGTGCATGTCGCTGTACGGGGGAAGCTCGATCCTCACCTGATTGGCAAGCGGTTCGCCGCTGGTTTTGACGGCATATTCAACCGTAGCATGGATCTTTCCGGCGGGGGCAGGATCATCCTGCCACGATGTGGCGGTGATTTTGACCGTATCGCCGGGCATATACAGGCCGATATATCCGTTCTCGTCCGTCTTGCCCCTGATATAGTCCTCTCCCTTCCGGTCGGACAGGTCCAACAAGGGCGCGTATTCGACGGTCACATCCTTCATCGGATTCGTTGTGCCTCTTTCGAAGACACCTATATCCACCAGATACAGGTAGTGATCGCAGGGCGCGAACGCGAATTCGTCGAAGGTGAAGGAATAGTGGAAGTCGCCGCAGTTCTGGCGCAAGAGATCATAGCTGATCGAGTATGCGCTCTTTGCCACCTGCAGCCAGGCTTCCGCCTTGGCCAGCACATCGATCTCGCCCTGCAGGCAGGAAAGCTCCTTGCATATATGCCACTTCTCCGGGCCGCCGGACTGGGCTCCGCCCTCGTCGCCCGTGAGCTCCGCGTTCACTTCGATGTCCGTGGCCAGATCGCATCCCATCCCGATGATGCCCAGCACGTCGAGGGAAGGGCCAAGGGTGATGCCCAATTCAAAATCGCCCTCGGCGATGACTTCCCTGATCTGGGCGTTGGGCCGGCTGGACTGGTTCTCAAAACTTGGGGTGCCGGGAAGGGGCAGCAGGCGCTCGGAGAGCTTGAAGCCGGCCTTGCCCTCCGTGATGTCAAACTCGACCTCCGTATCCCCTTCTGCAAAGACGCCGAGCCCTATGCCGATCTCCAGCCCGATATAGGGAACGCCGGTGATCGGCACCTTGGCGATGGGAAACTCCTGCTGCAGGTTGCCGTCGGCCTCAAAGAGCACATTCGTCAAGTCGTATTCCAGCCAGTTCGCCGTCTCGATCTCCAGGCCGTTGCAGAAGACATCGATGTGAAGATCGCCGCTGAGCTTGCCCTTGAACGTCATCGTGCCGTCTGTGAAATCGATGTCCTGACTGAAGGAAATGTCCTTCTCGATGTCCAGGGCGATCTTCCAGAACAGCTGCTCCGGCGTCACCGATTCCGGATCGCAGGAAAAGACGACGCGATCCGCCCCGACCGTCACCTGCTGGGGCAGGAAGAAGTTCATCTGCTGGCGCGCGATGTCGATGAAGGCCACCGGCGTGCCGGGGGTGATCCCCATCGCGGAGCCGCCGGAGCCGTAGAGGGTATAGGTTTTCCCGTCGTCCGCCGGTTCCAGGCGCAGATCGGGGTCGTCAAGAATGACCGCCCCCTCCTGCATGACGACGAAGTTTTTGTCGTCGGCGGCGTCAGAGGGGTCTGTGTTCAGATCGATGTACAGCGGGTGATTCCGATAGAGGGCCTTGTCCTCCAGGACGCCCTCCGCCTGCGCGGCGGCGGGGTACGCGCACACGGCCGGCACGAGAAACAACAGGATCAGCAGGAGTTTTTTGAAGCTCTTCATCACACGTTTCCGGCGCCTGTGCGCCCCTTGCAGGTCCTTTCTTCTGTGTTGCGACTGTTGCGGCCGATGTGCCGCTTCAGGCAAATACTTCTTCAATCTATTATACCACAGTGAAAGTGAAAAATCTCACAAAAATCAAAATAATGACTTCTTTTTTTGCAGGTCTGGCTGTGCTGTCACAAGCGCCTTGCCGCGCGCTGAAAAGCATGGTATACTATACTTGCGTATGCGTTTTTTTCCGGGTCAGTCATGCGTGGCCGGCCCGTTTTGATGGAGGATATGACCCATGCACATGAGGACGAAGAAGTGGGCGAAGCCGGAGCTGGCGGCCTGCCCGTATTTTACCGATGAGGCGGAATCCCACCGCGGACACTGGCGCGAGCGGTTTGATGAGGATCGGCCGCTGCATCTGGAGCTGGGCTGCGGCAAGGGCGTCTCCACCGCGGTCATGGCGCACGAAAACCGGCATGTGAACTACGTCGCCATGGACATCACCTGCAACGTGCTGGGCGACGTGCGCCGCAACATTGTCAAAGCGTACGGCGATGAGCCGGTCAAGAACATCGTGATTGCGCGCTACAACATCGAGGACATCCGCAAGGTGTTCGCGCCGGCGGACCGCGTGGAGCGCATCTACATCCACTTCTGCAACCCGTGGACCAGGCGCCCCAAGTACGCCAAGCGGCGGCTGACGCACCCGCGCCAGCTGATGCAGTACCGCGATTTTCTGGTGGACGGCGGCGAGATCTGGTTCAAGACGGACGACCTGCCGCTCTTCACGGACTCCCTGCCGTACTTTGACGCCTGCGGGTTTGAGCTGCGCCATCTGCTCAATGACCTGCATGCGGCGGGCTTTTCGCCCAACTACGTCAGCGAGCACGAGGCGATGTATACCGCGCAGGGCGTGCCCATCAAGTTCGCCATCTTCGCCAAGAAGCCCGGCAACGTGGAGCTCGATCCCGTGCGCTGGGTGATGCCGGGCGCGTTCGCGCGCCTGCGCGAGAGGGCGGAAGAGACGGCGGAGGATACAGAAGAACCGAGGTGAACGGGCCATGTTTGCAATCGTGGTCAATCCCGTATCGGGCGACGGCCAAAACGCCGCGCTGGCCGGGCGGGTTGCGGAGATCCTCGCTGCGCGCGGACAGGCGTGCCGCGTGATGCAGACGGCCTGCGCGGGCGACGGCGAGCGTCAGACGCGGCTGGCGCTCGCGGCGGGCTGCGAGGCGGTCGTGTGCGTCGGCGGCGACGGCACGCTCTCGGAGGTGGTCTGCGCGCTGGCGGGCAGCGGCTGCACGCTCTACATCGTGCCCGGCGGCACGGGGAACGACTTTGCGCGCGCCTTCGGCCTGCCGCGCGATCCCATTGCGGCGTTTTGCGCGCAGATGGACGGGCGGCCGGAGGCGATCGACTGCGGCAGCATCAACGGCCGGCCGTTCCTCAACGTCTCCGGTTCCGGCTTTGACGTGGAGGTGCTGCGCAAGACGGAGGAGCTCAAGCGCGTCTATCCCGGCAACAAGGCGTATCGCAAGGCCGTGCTCTCGGTGCTGGGCAGCTATCGCGCGCTGGAGGCGCAGATCGCCATCGACGGCGGCGATCCCTTCCCGTATCGCGGCACGATCGTGGAGATCGCCAACGGGCGATACATCGGCGGCGGCATGCAGGTCGCGCCCGGCGCGAAGATCGACGACGGCCGCTTTGACGTCGTCATGGTCGACCGCGTGCCCAGCCGGATGATTCCGCTTCTGCTGCCGCTGTTCATCCTGGGCGCGCACGTCCATCTGCCCATCGCGCACGTCGTGCGCGCGCAGCGGGTGACGATCCGCGCGCGGGACATGGTGGTCAATATCGACGGGCGGCTGGAGGCGATGGATGAGGCGGCCTATGCCGTGCTGCCCGGCGCGCTGCATGTCATGCGCCCGATCGTGCATAAATGATGAAATTCCGGTAACAATTAATCCAGATCATGGGAAGAAACCCATTCGCTGATTCGTCAAGTAGACAAAGCGATACAAAGGGAGTGTGACGGCAGATGAAAAAAAAGCTGAGTGTGATCCTGACGCTGATCATGCTCGTGACCGCAGCGGCGGGCGTGTGCGACAGCCTGTTCGTGGACAACCGGGAGACGGACAAGATCTATCCCGAAAGGCTGAACCTGCGGACGGAGCCGTCCAAGAATGGCGCGATCCTGGGGCTGTATTACACGGGCGCTGAGGTGGAGAACCTCGGACAGGAAAACGAAGAATACACCAAGGTGAGCATCGGTGGCCTGACGGGCTACATGGCCACGGAGTACCTGATCACGAAGGAGGAGGCCGTGAGCCGCTACGGCGAGGACAGCGCCTTTGGCGAGTGCCGGGCGGCCGAGGTCGATCTGACCGGCATGTGGATGACGAACCTGCCGCTGTACGCTGCCGCCGACGAGCAGAGCGAGCGACTGGCCACGATTGACAATGGCGCATCCGTCTCGCTGGTGGGCGTGCTGGACACGTGGGCCTACATCGCGGCGGACGTGGACGGCCAGCGGACGCACGGCTACGTGCCGCTGGACACGCTGACGGACGTGGGCGAGCTCAAGGTCAGCATCGTCGCGGGCAGGAGCGCGGACACCAGAACGTTCCTCTACGACGCGCCCAACAGCCGCGCCGAGGAGCTCATGACGCTCAAGAACGGCACGGCGTGCTTCAGCCTCTTTGGCCGCAAGGAGGGCGAGTGGCGCAGGGTGCGCGTGGGCGGCGTCTCCGGCTGGATCAAGTATACGCAGACGGACAACCTCTATGCGCTCGCCGATCAGCCGCGCAGCGTGGTGCCGTATTATCCGCTGCTGATGCAGACGAAGCTGGACGCGCTGCTCTACAGCGAGGCGGGCGACAAGGCGAAGCCCTACATGACGCTGGGCAAGGACATGAAGGTGGAAGTGCTGGCCGAGTGCGGCGACTACGCCTATGTGCGCACCCTGGAGGGCGGCGTGGGCGCGTATGACTGCGGCGACTTCGGCTATCTGCGCCTCAGCGACCTGACGCTGTCGGAGGCGAGCG
Source organism: uncultured Clostridia bacterium (assembly GCA_944333055.1). Lineage (GTDB taxonomy): Bacteria > Bacillota > Clostridia > Christensenellales > Aristaeellaceae > Ventricola. Next base: position 87,789 of record CALVKT010000007.1, on the reverse strand, counting down.
AGAGCGTCGGCGTGGCGCAGGCGGACAATGCGGACGTGCCCGTGCTCGTGATGGAAATGCCGGAGTCTGACGCGACGATGCTGGGCGCGCTGTGCCCGGGCGCGCAGGTGCGCATCGTGGAATACACGCAGACGGACTACGTGCAGGTGGCGCTGGGCGATCTGCGCGGCTACACCCTCAAAAACGAGATCCGCATCCTGACGCAGGACGGCGAACAGCGTTCCGCCAAGATCCCGCAGCGCGCGACGACGCTTGAAGAGATCAGCCTCAAGGCGTCGCCCGACGCCAACGCGAAGGAGACGGAAACGGTCGCGGCGGATACGAAGGTCTACATGCTCGGCAAGTTCGGCGACATGGCGTTCGTGCAGGCGAGCAGCAGCGTCGGCCTGGACGTGTCGGACGCGACGCAGGATCACACGGGCTTTGCGGCGCTCAGCGCGCTCAACGCGCCTGCCAGCGCCACGCACCTGACCGCCTTTGTCAACATGGACAAGGTGAACCTGCGCAACCGCGCCAGCAGCACGGAGGGCCAGATCATCGGCAGGGCCAGAACGGGCGAACGCCTGCGCGTGGCCGAGTACGGCAAGAACTGGTCCATCGTGGTCACGCCGGATGACTTGCGGGGATACATCATGACCAAGTACCTGGATTTTGAGTAAACCTGGGCGCAGCCATTTTCGCCCTGACAGACGCAAAAGAGCGGCAACCTGACGGTGGCCGCTCCTTTTATGGCAAAAATCGGCGTCATGACGGGAAAAAGGCCGATAAATTTGGCGGATATGGGAAAGAAACATTCATTATCGTGTCAATTTTCCGGGGAACCTCCGCCCGTTTGGACAAAAAGCGCCGCCTTGAATTCGTCGGTTTTTTATCGGCGAACGGCGCGCGGATTTTGTCCCACTTGCATCCGGCGGCCGTCTGGGCTATAATCTGCACGCGTAGCACGGATGCGCGGCAATGCCCGCGCAACCAGGAGAGGAGTGAATGCTTCATGAAACAGTTCAGCTACGTGCTGACCAGGCCGTATGCGCTGCATGCCCGGCCCATTGGCAACCTGATGCGCGAGGCCGCGCGCTTTCAAAGCAGCGTTCATCTGACCCACGGCGAGACGTGCGTGGATGTGAAGGAAGCCCGCCGGCTCATCTGCGATGACATCGGCAGCGGCAAGATGACCGTGACCATCGAGGGCAAGGACGAGGAGGCGGCCGTCGCCGCGATTCAAACCTACTTTGTGGAAAACATGTGAGATACGAAAGCGGGGCTGTCTCCTGGCGAGACAGTCCCGTTTTGCGTGAAGCGGCGCGGCTCACCGGCCGCGCGCGGGAAGGCCGAACGTCATGAACTCGCACTCCAGCCGCCCGTTGTAAAAGCGCCGCTTCCTGTCCGCGCGCCGGCCGAAGCAGCGCTCAAAGCCGGGATGCGACGTGATGGCCGAGAGCGTGAAGCCGGGATGGCGGCGCAGCAGCAGGCCCATCTCGCGATAGAGCGCCTCGCAGGCCCTGCGGTCGCTCAGGCGCTCGCCATAGGGCGGGTTGCACAGGAAGGCGCCCTGCGGTGCGTCGATGCGGCAGTCGCGCGCGTCGGCCACGGTCAAGGGGACCTTCCCGGCGAGCCCCGCCTGCCGCAGATGGCGGTTGGCCAGCTCCACGGCCTGAGGGTCGATGTCCGCGCCGGAGATGCCTTCGATGCGATCGGGCGCAAAGGCGGCCATTGCCTCCTCGCGGATCTGCGCGAACGCCTGCGACGGCGTGAAGCGCCAGGACTCGATGGCGAAGCTGCGCGTCAGGCCGGGCGCACGGTTGGCCATGCGCATGGCGGCCTCGATCATCAGCGTGCCCGTGCCGCACATCGGGTCGTGCAGGCGCATGCCGGGCCGCCAGGGGGAGAGGGACACCAGCGCGGCGGCCAGCGTCTCGCGCAGCGGCGCTTCGCCGTTCCAGGTGCGATAGCCGCGCCGGTTGAGCGCCACGCCGCTGCTATCGAGCGTCAGCTGGGCGATGTCCCCGTGCAGCGCGACGTCGATGGCGACGGTCTCATCCGTCTCCTCCAGCCACGAGACGCGGTATTTGTCCATCAGCCGGGCGGCGACCGCCTTTTTCGTGATGGCCTGACAGTCGCGCACGCTCATCAGCCGGCTGCGCGCGCACTTGCCGCTGACGGGAAAGCGCGCCCCGGCCGATAAAATCCTCCCAGGGCAGCGCGCGCACGCCCTCAAAGAGCGCATCGAAGCTGCGCGCCTCAAACCGGCCCACGACCAGCAGCACGCGGTCCGCGCAGCGCAGCCAGAGGTTGGCGCGCATGGCCTCCTCACAGGTGGCCGTAAAGCGCGCGCCGCCGTTTTCCGCTTTGGCAGAAATGCCCAATCGCGCCAGTTCGCGCGCCACGACGCCCTCCAGCCCGAAGGCTGCCGTCGCGATCCACTCCAGTCGAGTATCCATTCCACTTTCCTCCTGTCGATGGCATCAGTATATCAGCATCAACACAGCGGCGCAAGGGGAAGTTTTTTTCGGCAAAACCGGAGAAAATGGAAAGAAGACCTGTTCAAAACGTGAAAAAATTGCTATACTGTATCCTGTAACCGTATGGTGACGGCGCGGCTTGCGCAGGCGCGCCGCAACAGATGAAGGAGTGAATGGAAATGGCTCTTGTTACCACTACCGAAATGTTCAAGAAGGCTTACAACGGCGGCTACGCCGTCGGCGCTTTCAACGTGAACAACATGGAGATCGTTCAGGCCATCACCGAAGCCTGCCGCGAGGAGAAGGCCCCGGTGATCCTGCAGGTGTCCAAGGGCGCCCGCGCCTATGCCAACCACACCTATCTGGTGAAGCTGGTCGAGGCGGCCGTCCTGGAGTGCCCGGAGATCCCGATCGCGCTGCACCTGGATCACGGCGACAGCTTTGAGACGTGCAAGTCCTGCATCGACGGCGGCTTCACCTCCGTCATGATCGACGCGTCTTCCAAGCCCTTCGCCGAGAATATCGAGATCACCCGCAAGGTCGTCGAGTACGCGCATGGCCACGGCGTCGTGGTCGAGGCGGAGCTGGGCGCGCTGGCCGGTGTGGAGGACGAGGTCAGCGTCGAGGCCGATCACGCCCACTACACCCGTCCGGAGGAGGTCGAGGAGTTCGTCGCCAAGACCGGCTGCGATTCCCTGGCCATCGCCATCGGCACCTCTCACGGCGCGTACAAGTTCAAGCCGGGCACCAACCCGCAGCTGCGCTTTGACATCCTTGAGGAGATCGTCAAGAAGCTGCCGAACTTCCCGATCGTGCTGCACGGCTCTTCCTCCGTGCCGCAGGAGTACGTGGACATGGTCAACGCGTACGGCGGCCGGATGCCGGGCGCCATCGGCGTGCCGGAGGAGCAGCTGCGCCATGCGGCCCAGCTCGCCGTCTGCAAGATCAACATTGACTCCGACCTGCGCCTGGCGATGACCGGCACCATCCGCAAGTTCTTCGCGGAGCATCCGGACAAGTTCGATCCGCGCGAGTACCTCAAGCCCGCCCGCGCCAACATCAAGGAACTGGTTCGCCACAAGCTCATTCACGTGCTGGGCTGCGCCGGCAAGGCGTAATTCTCCCGCATATCAAAGGCCGTCCCGCTTGCCGGGGCGGCTTTCCTCATGTGTGCGTTTCTCGCGCCCGGCGGCCGAACGTCTGTGAAAGAAAGGTTTCTGTTTTATTGCAAAAATGTTTCTAAGCCCTTGAAAAAGGCGGTTAAATATTGTATCATGGATTCATGTTATGCCTTGAAAGGATGATTGGATGAGAACATACGCCGTGCTGACGGACTCCGCGTGCGATCTGCCGCCCGAGATGGCGCAAAAGCACCAGATCGATATTCTGAATCTGAAGATCGCGCTGGACGGTGTGGGCTACACCGAGCGGGTGGACTTCACACCGGAGCAGTTCAGCGAGATGCTCCGCCAAAGCGACGGCATCCCCACCACCTCGCAAGTGCCGCAGTACGAGTTCTTCGAACAGTTCGAGGCGTACCACCGCGAGGGCGTCAAGGATGTGCTCTACATCTCCATCAATGCCACCGGTTCCGCCACGAACGCCAACGCGCACGCCGCGGCGGCGCAGTTTAAGCAGGAATACCCGGACAGCGAGATGAAGATCACCATCGTGGACAGCCATTCCTATTCCGTCACCTACGGCCTGGAGTGCTGCACGGCGTCGGACATGCTGGCGGCGGGCAAGCCGGTGGAGGAGGTCGCGGCATATCTTGACGACCGTTTTGCACGCTTTGAGCTGGTGATCACCGCGTATAACCTCAAGGTGATCCGCCGATCCGGCCGCGTGAGCGCGGCGGCGGCGATCGCAGGCGACCTGCTGGGCATCCATCCGGTGATCACGCTGATTGACGGCGTGAGCAAGGTGGTGCGCAAGGTGCGCGGCGACCGGAACGTGGTGACGGCGGTCATCGAGCACTGCAAGAGCCACATGGTCCCCGGCACGCCGTACTACATCGGCGTGACGAACACAAAGTACTTTGACGAGTACGCCAGGGCGGGCGAGGCGAGCATCGGCTATGCGCCGGCCAGGCTGTTCCATCTGGGCAGCGCGGTGTGCTCGAACACCGGCCCGGAGTGCGCGGCCATGCTCTATGAGGGGCAGAAGCGCGCGCGCTGAACGGCTTGAAACCGCCGCGAGGCGATGTGGGGTCAAGGGGCTCAGCCCCTTGCGGGGTTCGGGGCGGCGCCCCGAGCGGGTTTGGGCGGCAGCCCAACGTTTCCCTTTTTTCCAATAAACGCGCCGTTCCGGCTAAAACCGGAGCGGCGCGTCTGCATGCGGGCGTCAGCGGATCGCGTGCGTCACAATGACGTCGCCCTCAAGCGTCTTGATGGTCAACACGCCGCCTTCGTAGACCATGTAGCTCTTGGGGTTGCCCTCCTTGGGCAGCGCGGCGGAGCCGGGGTTGACGTAGGTCATGCCGTCCGCCTGCTGCACGGTGAGCACATGCGTGTGGCCGTGGATGAGCAGGTCGCCCGGCTTGTGCGGCGGCAGCGCGGCGGTGTTGTACAGGTGGCCGTGTGTGACGAAGGCCGTCACGCCGTCCAGATCAAAGAGCGCGTAATCCGCCTGAATCGGGAAATCGAGCACCATCTGATCGACCTCTGCGTCGCAGTTGCCGCGCACGCAGAGCAGCTCATTTTTGTGGGCGTTGAGCAGCGCGGTCACGGCCTTGGGGTCGTAGGCGTCGGGCAGATCGTTGCGCGGCCCGTGGTAGAGCAGGTCGCCCAGCAGCACGAGGCGGTCGGCGCCTTCGATCTCATACCGGCGCAGGATGGCCTCCGTCGCGCTGCGGGAGCCGTGGATGTCGGATGCGAACATGAGTTTCATGGCGGTCGTCCTTTCTGTTTACAGGTCAAGGGTCAGCGTCACGGGGCAGTGGTCGCTGCCCTGCACGTCGGCGTGGATGTCGGCGGCGACGATCCTGTCGCGGATGCGCTCGGAGACGAGGAAGTAGTCGATGCGCCATCCCGCGTTGCGGGCGCGCGCGTTGAACATGTAGCTCCACCAGCTGTACGCGCCGGTCGCGTTCGGGTGCAGGTGGCGGAACGTATCCACGAAGCCGCTGTCCAGCAGCTTCGTCATGGCGGCGCGCTCCTGCTGGGTGAAGCCGGCGTTGTTCACATTGGTCTTGGGGTTCTTGAGGTCGATCTCCTGATGGGCGACGTTCATGTCGCCGCAGACGATGACCGGCTTTTGCGCGTCGAGCTTCTTGAGGTACATGCGCATGTCCTCTTCCCAGCACAGGCGGTATTGCAGGCGCGTGAGCTCGCGCTGGCTGTTGGGCGTGTAGACGGTGACCAGAAAAAAGTCATCGTATTCCAGCGTGATGAGGCGCCCCTCGTGGTCGTGCAGCTCGCTGCCCATGCCGTAGGCGACGGATCGCGGCGCGCGCCTGGCGAAGATGGCCGTGCCGGAGTAGCCCTTCTTCTCGGCGGAATTGAAGTAGACGTGGTAGCCGTCCGCGGGCACCTGCGCCTGATCGGGCTGCATCTTCGTCTCCTGCAGGCAGAAAAAGTCGGCGTCCTGCGCGGCAAAGTAGTCGGCAAAGCCCTTGCCAAGGCATGCGCGCAGGCCGTTCACGTTCCAGGAAATGAGCTTCATGGTTCCTCCTCGGCATAATGCGGTGGTGTTTCTGTCATTATACAGGATATCGGGGCGATTGAAAAGGGGAAAAAGGGGGCGTGCGCGTGCTGGGACTCCTCGTGCTGGCGTATGGGCTGCTGGCCATGCGCGTGCGCCTGCGGGCGGAGGTGAGCCTGTTCGGCGGGCAGGGCAGCCTGTCGCTCTCGGCGGATGCGCTGGGCGCGACGCTGCGCTTTGACGCGGTTTTGCAGGCGGATGCGCGCGGGCTGCACGTGCTGCCGCGCTATGGCTTTCCGTTTGATGCGGGCGCGCTGGCGGGCATGACGCCGGGCAGGCTGCGCCGGCCGCTGCCCTACGTGCGCGCAGCGCTGCGCGCGGGCCGGTTTGAGCGGCTGGCGCTGCACGTGCGGCTGGGCCTTGGCGATGCGGGCGCGACGGCGGTGGCCGCGGGCACGGTGCGCGCGCTGGCCGCCGCCCTGCTCGTGCCCATTCAGGGCGGCGCGCCGCCCGATGTGCGGGTGGAGGCGGCCTTCGGCGGGGCGGAGCTGGCCGCGCATGCGCGCTGCATATTTTCCTTTCAGCCCGGCGATATTATGCTTGCAGTGCTCAAAACCGCTGCGAGTAAGACCGGGAGAGAGGGATTTGGGTGGAAAAGCATCCCATTGAAAGCCTGATGGGGACGACCATGGAGAGCCTGCGCGACATGGTCGACGTCAATACGGTGGTCGGCGACGCGGTGCAGACGCAGGACGGTTCGACGATCATACCGATTTCAAAGGTGTCCTTTGGCTTTGTCGCGGGCGGCGGGGAATACGCGATGATGCGCCAGCCGCAGGAGGAGATGCCCTTTGCGGGCGGCGCGGGCGCGGGCGTGTCGGTGCACCCGATGGGGTTTCTGGTGTGCTCGGCAAACGGCGTGCGCCTGCTCAGCGCGAACTGCGCGTCGCCCATGGAGCGCATCGTGGAGATGATTCCGCAGGCGCTGGAAGGGCTCAAGGCGCTGGGGGAAGACGAGGAAGAGGAGACGCGGCCTGCGCGGCAGGTGCGCGCGGCGTATCAGGAATAAGCGGCGGGCGAGCAGCCCGCCTTTTCATTTCACCGGGGCGCTTTGGCGGACATAGGATGCTGCTAAGGGCGCATGCGCCGCCCCGAAAACCGGCAGACGACCGATGTGTTCGCGCGCGTGTTTCAGCAAAATCCCGCATGGCTGTGCGTGGCTGGCGAAATTTTCTTGACTTTGCGGGCGCGGTTCTATACAATGATACCTGTATTCTCAGATTCTGGAAAGAAGAAATCGGAGGGCTTCCGAATGGGCATGAAAGTGGCAAAATTCGGCGGAAGTTCGCTGGCCAGCGCTGAACAATTCAGAAAGGTCAGGGACATTCTGCTTCTGGATGCGGACCGGCGCATCGTGGTGCCCAGCGCGCCGGGCAAGCGCTGCGCGACCGATGTCAAGGTGACGGATCTGCTCTACACGTGCAGCCGCCTGGCGGCGGCGGGCAAGGATATCGCGCCTGCGTTCGACGCGATCTGCGCGCGCTATCGGGAGATCGCCGATGCGCTTGGCCTGACCGTCGATCTGGATGCGCACCTGAGCGAGGTGCGCAAGCAGATTCAGCTGGGCGCGGGCGCGGACTACGCGGCCAGCCGCGGCGAATACCTCAATGCGATTCTGCTGGCGGACTACCTGGGCTGGGACTTTGTCGATCCCAGGGAGGGCATCTTCTTTGACGCGGAGGGCCGCCTGGACAGCGCCAGGACGCAGGAGCGCCTCGGCGCGCTGCTTGCCGGGCGCGCGCACGCCGTCGTGCCGGGCTTTTACGGCTGCGACACGCACGGCAATGTGAAGACGTTTTCCCGCGGCGGCAGCGACATCACGGGCGCCATCGTCTCCCGTGCGGTGAACGCCGACCTCTATGAGAACTGGACGGACGTCTCCGGCTGCCTGATGGCCGACCCGCGCATCGTGCGCAACCCGGAGCCCATCCGCTATGTGACCTATCGCGAGCTGCGCGAGCTGTCGTACATGGGCGCATCCGTGCTGCACGAGGACGCGATCTTCCCGGTGCGCATCGCGGGCATCCCGACGAATATCCGCAACACGAACGACCCGACGGCCCCGGGCACGGTCATCGGCTACGAGGCGGAGGAGTTCGACAGCCCGTACACGATCACGGGCATCGCGGGCCACAAGAACTTCGCCATCATCAACGTGGAGAAGGCGATGATGAACGCGGAGCTGGGCTTTGGCAGACGGCTCCTGCAGGCCATCGAGGAGGAGGGCATCTCCTTTGAGCACATGCCATCGGGCATCGATACGATGTGCGTCGTCGTGCACGAGGCCACGCTGGAGGGCAAGAAGGAGCGCCTCATGCAGCGCATCCACGAACTTTGCCAGCCGGATTCCGTGGAAATCCACTCCGGCCTCGCGCTGATTGCGACGGTGGGCCGGGGCATGGTGCGCTCCAAGGGCACGTCCGCGCGCATCTTCAACGCGCTCACGCGCGCGGGCGTCAACATCCGCCTCATCGACCAGGGTTCCAGCGAGCTGAACATCATCGTCGGCGTGGATAACCTCGACTTTGAGGTGGCGACCCGCGCGATCTACCGCGAATTCGTGACCAGAGAGGAACCGCGCTGGTGAGCGCGCGGGCCGGGCGGTAAGCGTCCGGCCTTTTTTTGCAGGGTCAGTGCGCGAAACGTTATTTTTATATCAAAGCGGGCGGCGCATGCGGGGACGAACCGCGCGCATCGCCGAAAGCGCACACGGCGCGGCGTCATGCAGATGCGCGCGGCTGCGCCGGGCGCGGGGCATGCCGGAGACGGCGGACGGAGACGGCGTTTTTTTGATGCGAGGACAGCATTTTTGACGAAAAATATACACCGGCCGGCGCGGCGTCTGCGGCTTGGGCGCCGTCCGGTGTGCGCGCGCGGCGTCCGCCGCTGCGCGCAGGCGGGCCGATGGGGGAGCGCCTTGTGCTCTTCGTTTAAAAAAAGTCGGATTGGATTGCAAACACTTGACAGATTTGTGAATTTCTTGCAGAATGGCTTGATTTTGTGTGTCGGCTGGTGTATGATATGCGTGTATCATGAGGGTTCAGGGGCTTTGCGGACGCAATGTCCGCTCGCCTGCGATCCGTCATATCCCGCGACTGATGTAAGGAAAGAGGTAGCGTGCAACATGGCTAAGATTGATCTGACCAAGTATGGCATCACCGGCACCACCGAGATCGTGTACAATCCGTCCTACGATCTGCTCTTCGAGGAGGAGACCAAGCCCGAGCTGGAAGGCTACGACAAGGGCCAGGTGACCGAGCTGGGCGCCGTCAACGTGATGACGGGCATTTACACCGGCCGTTCCCCCAAGGACAAGTACATCGTCATGGACGAGAACTCCAAGGACACCGTGTGGTGGACCTCCGACGCGTTCAAGAACGACAACCATCCCATGAGCGAAGCGACCTGGGCGGTGGTCAAGGAGCTGGCGCAGAAGGAACTCTCCGGCAAGCGCCTGTTCGTCGTGGACGCCTTCTGCGGCGCGGACAAGGAGACCCGCATGGCCATCCGCTTCATCATGGAAGTGGCCTGGCAGGCGCACTTCGTCAAGAACATGTTCATCACCCCGTCGGCGGAGGAGCTGGAGAATTTCGAGCCGGACTTCGTCGTCTACAACGCCTCCAAGGCGAAGGTGGAGAACTACAAGGAGCTGGGCCTCAACTCCGAGACCTGCGCGGCCTTCAACATCACCTCCCGTGAGCAGGTCATCCTCAACACCTGGTACGGCGGCGAGATGAAGAAGGGCATGTTCTCCATGATGAACTACTACCTGCCGCTCAAGGGCATTGCCTCCATGCACTGCTCCGCCAACACCGACATGAACGGCGAGAACACCGCGCTGTTCTTCGGCCTCTCCGGCACCGGCAAGACCACCCTCTCCACCGATCCCAAGCGCCTGCTCATCGGCGATGACGAGCACGGCTGGGACGACAACGGCGTGTTCAACTTCGAGGGCGGCTGCTACGCGAAGGTCATCAATCTGGACAAGGAGTCCGAGCCGGACATCTACAACGCCATCAAGCGCAACGCGCTGCTGGAGAACGTGACCGTGGATGCCGATGGCAAGATCGACTTTGCCGACAAGAGCGTGACCGAGAACACCCGCGTCTCCTACCCGATCGATCACATCCAGAACATCGTTCGCCCGGTGTCCGCTGCCCCGGCCGCCAAGAACGTGATCTTCCTGTCCGCCGACGCCTTCGGCGTGCTGCCGCCGGTCTCCATCCTGACCCCGGAGCAGGCGCAGTACTACTTCCTCTCCGGCTTCACCGCGAAGCTGGCGGGCACCGAGCGCGGCATCACCGAGCCGACCCCGACCTTCTCCGCGTGCTTCGGCCAGGCCTTCCTGGAGCTGCACCCGACCAAGTACGGCGAGGAGCTCGTCAAGAAGATGGAAGCCAACGGCGCCAAGGCGTATCTGGTCAACACCGGCTGGAACGGCACCGGCAAGCGCCTCACCATCAAGGACACCCGCGGCATCATCGACGCGATCCTCAACGGCGCCATCCTCAAGGCCGAGACCAAGAAGATCCCGCTGTTCGATCTGGAAGTGCCCACCGCGCTGCCGGGCGTCGATTCCAAGATTCTCGACCCGCGCGACACCTACGCCGATCCCACCGAGTGGGAGACCAAGGCGAAGGATCTGGCCGGCCGCTTTGTGAAGAATTTCGTGAAGTACACCGGCAACGACGCCGGCAAGGCGCTGGTCGCCGCCGGCCCGCAGCTCTAATCGCATCCCACAGCCCGGCATGCCTGCCGGGCTTTTTTTGTCGCATTGCATTGATGCGCGCGACATTTTATGGTATACTATGCCCAGTGATCAGCTTTGAACACGATGATTATTTGAACTGGAGGGATTCCTATGCCGATGCAGATGGGTTTCCGCTGGTACGGAGAGGGCAATGACAAGATCACCCTGTCCGATATCAAGCAGATTCCCGGCGTGACCACCATCGTCTGGGCGCTTCACAACAAGATGCCCGGCGAGATCTGGACCGTCGAAGAAATCGCAGAAGTCCAAAAGCAGCTCGAACCGTATGGCTTCAACATGGACGTCGTCGAGTCTGTCAACGTGCATGACGACATCAAGATCGGCCTGCCCACGCGCGACATGTACATCGAGAACTACAAGCAGTGCATCCGCAATCTGTCGAAGTTCGGCGTCAAGGTGATCTGCTACAACTTCATGCCGATCTTTGACTGGACGCGCTCCAACCTCTTCCACGAGGTCGGCGACGGTTCCACCGCCCTGTTCTACGAGAAGAACATGATCCAGGATGACTATAACGCCATGGCGAAGTACATCATGGATTTCACCGAGAAGTACAACATGACCTTCCCGGGCTGGGAGCCGGAGCGCATGGCCAAGCTCGACGAGCTGTTCAAGGCCTACGCCGGCGTCGATCACGAGAAGCTCTGGGCGAACCTCAAGTACTTCCTGGAAGCGATCATGCCCACCTGCCGCGAGTGCGACATCAAGATGGCCATCCATATGGACGATCCGCCGTGGGACATCTTCGGCCTGCCGCGCCTGCTGACCAACGCCGAGAACATCGACCGCTTCCTCAAGATGGTCGACGATCCGTACAACTGCCTGACGCTGTGCTCCGGCTCGCTCAACGCCGATCCGAACAACAACGTCGCCGAGATCGTGCGCAAGCATTGTGACCGCATCGCCTTCGCGCACATCCGAAACGTCAAGCACTTTGAGAACGGAGACTTCTCCGAGGCCAGCCACCGCGACTGCGACGGCGATACCGGCATTCTGGACATCCTCAAGGCGTATCACGACTGCGGCTACGAGGGCTACATCCGTCCGGATCACGGCCGTCATCTCTGGGGCGAAGGGCCGGGCAACGTGCGTCCGGGTTACGGCCTGTACGACCGCGCGCTGGGCATCATGTACATGCTGGGCGTGTGGGACATGCTCGACAAGCTCGAAGGCAAGTAAGGCGGAGGATGAAGGGGAGACGCCGGGCTGCCGCCCGGCTCCCTCTTCGCTTCGCGGCGCGCTGGCGAACGTGCGCGCCTTGCCCGGCGCTTGCGCCGGGCGAGGGGAGGACAAGCGCACGTCGCTCATGTGCATACGACAAAGCAGCTTCTCAAAACGGGAAGCTGCTTTGCTTTGCATGGGATTATCCACCGCCCCGGCGCATGCCGGGAAGTGCGGGGTTGGGGGAGCACTCCGAGACTCAGATCACGAACTGCTCCATGTAGCGCTTGGAGAGGCGCAGCGAGTCGAGCACCTTTTCGCGGCTGCCCTCAAACGCGCGATCCTCCACCTCGATGCAGGTGTAGCCGTCGTAGCCGATGTCCGTGAGCGCGGAGACGTACTTGCCCCAGTCCACGTCGCCCAGGCCTGGCAGCTTGGGGCTCATGTAGTCGAGCGGATAGGCCATGACGCCGACCTCGCGCAGCTTGTCCGGATAGACCTTGATGTCCTTGTAGTGGACGTGGAAGATCTTGTCCTTGAACGCGTAGAGCGGGCGGATGTAATCGATCATCTGCCAGACGAAGTGCGAGGGATCGTAATTGATGCCCAGGTTGTCGGAGGGGAGAATCTCAAAGACCTTGCGCCAGATGGCGGGCGTGGTCATCAGGTTCTGCCCGCCCGGCCACTGATCGGGGCCAAAGAGCATCGGACAGTTCTCGATGGCGATCTTGACGCCCTTCTCCTCGGCGAGCGCGATGATCGGCGGCCAGATCGTCTTGACCAGTTCGAGGTTTTCCTCGACGGTCTTGCGCTGGTCGCGGCCGATGAACGTGGTCACCATGTTCACGCCGAGCTTCGCGCTGGCGCAGATCACCTTCTTGAGGTGGGCGACGGCGGCCTCGCGCTTTTCCGGGTTGCTGTCCATCGTGTTGGGATAGAACGCCAGCGAGGAGATCTCCACGTGCTTTTGGGCGCAGTAGTCCCTGATGTAGGCGACCTTGGCGTCGTCCAGCGCATCCACATCGATGTGGCTCACGCCCGCATAGCGGCGCTCCGCCTTGCCGACCGGCCAGCAGGCCACTTCCACGCAGGCATAGCCCATCTCGCTGGCGGTGTCGATCATCTCTTCAAACGTCCAGCCATCGAGTATGGCGCTGACAAATCCGAGTTTCATGTCGTTTCCTCCTTCTCTGTTTCCTCGTTATATCGAATCCCTGAGGACGAGTTCCGTCTTGAGCAGGTATTGCCGCGGCTCGTCGCTGGCGGCGTTCTGCATGCGCTCGGAGAGTACCTCCATGGCCATGTATCCCAGCTGAAAGCGGGGCAGGCCGACGGAGGTCACGCTGGGGTGGTGCATCTGGGCGATGTACGTGTTGTCAAAGCTGATGAGCGACAGGTCGCGGGGGATGGACAGGCCGCACATGGCGGCGGCCTTGACCACCGCCGTGGCGTACATGTCGCTCGCCGCGAGGATGGCGTCCGGCCGCTCGCGCGCCAGCAGCATCTGCTGGGCGACGGCCATGGAGCTGTCAAAGCCCATCTCCGTCACGTTGGAAATGAGCAGCGGGTCGATCTCAAGCCCCGCCTGCGCCATCGCTTCCTCGTAGCCCTGGCGGCGATGGCGGGCGTATTTGTATTTCTCCGGGCCGTTGATCAGCGCGATGCGCCGGCGGCCGGCGCGCAGCAGCGTCTCGGTGGCGTTGCGGGCGGCGGCCACGTCATCCACGCCGACGTAGGGCAGCGGGCTGTCCTCGTTGTATTCGGCGCACTGCACCAGCGGCGCGAGCGCGTTGAGCTCGTCGAGCACGCCGGCCTGCGTGACGGGCGAGAGCAGGATTAACCCGCAGGCGTTGATCCTGCGCAGCAGCGAGGCGATCTGCGCCGCATGCCGCTCGACATTGCCCTCCGGGTAGAGCAATACCTCCAGGCCGTGAGACTTGGCCGAGGTCTGCAGCCCCAGCACGATTTCCGCGTAAAACGGGTTGCGCAGGTTCGGCAGGATGACGACCACCAGCGGATTGCGCGCGCTGTGCGGGGCATTGGCCTGCGCATAGCTCAGCGCGGCCATGGCCTCCAGCACGCGGTTGACCGTCGACGGGCGCACGCTGCTGCGGTCGTTGAGCACGCGGGAGACCGTGGCGATGGACACGCCGGCCGCCGCGGCGACGTCCCGAATGGTGGGATCAATCCCTTTTTTCTTCAAGCGTCATCGTCCTTCCGGCTGCCGCCATGCGGCGTTTGCTCCATTATACCACCGGGCGGCGGAAAATGTAAACCGCATCAAAGCCGTGATGATAAATTTTCATCGACACCGGCGCGATTCTGATCAAAACTGAACAGAAATGGCGCGCGGAATTCGGGACAGAGAATGTAAACTTATGAAAATGGCGGACGGAAATTGACAAAATGAAAACGGCGTGCTATCATACGGGTAACGCATGGGGAGGAATTCCGGTGCGCGCAAGCCGCCGCTTTTCGCCGTGCAAGGGCCCGTTTCCGGGGCGGATACCGGAAAGAGAACAACCATCTTTGTAAGGAGGAAACTGTTGTGAAGAAGATTCTGGCTATCGTTGTGGCGCTCGTGCTTTGCCTGGGCATGGTTCCGTTTGCGCAGGCGGAAGCGGTCAAGATCGGCGTGCTCGTGCCCGCGGTGACGCACGGCTGGGTCGGCGGCATCACCTACAACGCCGAGCAGTACTGCAAGGAACTGGAAGCGGCCGGCAAGATCGAGTACAAGCTCTACACCAGCTCCAACGCCGAGGAGATGACCACGCAGATCGACGAGGCGATGCTCTGGGGCGCGCAGGCGCTGGTCATCGCGCCGCAGTGGACCGGCATGGAAGTCGCCGCGCAGGCCGCCATTGACGCGGGCATCACCGTCGTGGCGTTTGATATGGACATCCCGGCCGAGGGCATCTACAAGGTCACCGGCGACAACGAGTCCATGGGCGTGGCGGGCGCCAAGTACATCGTCGAGAAGATCGGCACCGAGGGCACCGTCGTGGCGCTGCCTGTTCCGACCTCCGGCTCCGTCTCCGAGCTGCGCATGAAGGGCTTCACCGAGACGATGGCCGAGATCGCCCCGAACGTGAAGATCATCGAGTACGCGACCAAGTTCACCCGTGAGGACGGCCTCAAGGACATGGCCGACATCCTGACCGCGAACCCGCAGATCGACGCCGTCTTCTCCCTGGACGACGAGACCTCCATCGGCGCGCTGCAGGCGATTGACGACGCCGGCCGCACCGATATCAAGGCCATCACCGGCGGCGGCGGCTGCCAGGAGTACTTCGGCATCATCAAGGACAAGGCCGATCAGATCGCGGCGTGCTCCGCGCTCTACAGCCCGCTGATGATCAAGGACTGCATGGACGTGGCGATCGCCGTTGTCGGCGGCGAGACCGTGGACGCCGTCAAGGTCATCCCGTCCCAGATCGTGGATGCGACCAATGTGGACGAGTATATCGACCCGGCCAACACCATCTACTAATCTGAAACCGACGGAAAAGGGCCGTGGCTATGCCATGGCCCTTTCTTTCAAGCGGTGAAGAAAAGCACAACTTCTCGGAACGGATGTGAACGCATGAATCTGAGCATGAAGGGCATTGTCAAATCCTTCGGCGCCAACGACGTGCTCAAGGCCGTCGATTTTCACCTGAACGAGGGCGAGATCTGCGCGCTGCTGGGCGAAAACGGCGCGGGCAAATCGACGCTGATGAATATTCTGGGCGGCGTACTGCCTGCGGATCGGGGCACGATCGAGCTGGACGGGACGCCGGTCGCCTTTGCCAATCCCGCGCAGTCGCTGGGCGCGGGCATCGCCTTTATCCATCAGGAGCTGAATCTGATCAACGATCTTCCCGTCTACGAGAATATGTTCATCGGCCGCGAGATCAAGAAGAAGAGCGGCTTCCTCGACCACGCGGCGATGTATCAGCAGACGAAGGCGCTCTTTGAGCAGATGGAGCTGGATATCGATCCCGGCGCCATGGTCTCTTCGCTGGACGCCTCGTTCAAACAGATTGTCGAAATCGCACGCGCGCTGATGATGAACGCTTCGATCATCATCATGGATGAGCCCACCACATCGCTCACGGATCCGGAGATCGAGCGCGTTTTTGATATGCTGCGCACGCTCAAGGCGCAGAAGGTCGGCGTCGTCTTCATCTCGCACAAGCTGCGCGAGGTCATGGAGATCTGCGACCGCTACACTGTCCTGCGCGACGGCGTGATGGTCGCTGACGGCTACGTGAAGGACACGACCATCGCGGACATCGCCCGCGACATGGTCGGCCACGAGGTGCGCACCGGCGGCAAGGCGGGCGGCGCAAAGCTGGGCGAGGAGGTGCTGCGCCTTGAAGGGCTGACGCAGGAGCCGCACTTCAGGGATGTGCACCTGAGCGTGCGCGCGGGCGAGGTCGTCGGCGTCACGGGCCTGCTGGGCGACGGCCGCAGCGAGCTGTTTCGCACGGTGTTTGGCGCGCAGGGCCGCTATCAGGGGCAGATCTATATGCACGGCAAGCCCGTGATGGTCGCCTCGACGCAGCAGGCGCTTGCCCTTGGCATCGGCTATGTGCCGCGCAACCGCAAGGAGAACGGCATCATCAAGGACATGAACATCCTGGAAAACGGCACCATCGTCACCCTGCCCAAACTGACGCGCCGCGGCCTGATCGACAGAAAGCGGCAGCACGAGCAGTTTGACGTGCAGCGCAGGGAGCTGCGCATCAAGATGGAGCGCGAGACGGACGGCATCACGAGCCTGTCGGGCGGCAACCAGCAAAAGGTGGTGCTGGCCAAGTGGCTCAGCGCCAGGCCGTCGCTGCTGATTCTGGACAATCCCACGCAGGGCGTGGACGTGGGCGCGAAGGAGGAGATCTACGAGATCATCCTGCGCCTGGCCGCGCAGGGCGTGGCGGTCATCGTGCTGTGTAGCGAGGCGCAGGAGATCATCCGCCTGTGCGACCGCGCGCTTGTGATGTATCACGGCAGCGTCCGCTCGGAGGTATCCGGCGAGACCATGAACGAACACGAAATGATGCGCCTGGCAACCGGCGGCTAACGAGAGGAGTCAACGACCATGAAGACAAACGAAAAGAATCAAACACTGCTGCAAAAGGCCGTTGTGCAGTGGAAGACCAACCCGCTCTTCTCGACCGCCTGCGTGCTGGTGCTGATGATCATCCTGCAAACGCTCGCGCTCGGCTTCGATTTTGAGAGCTTCGGCGCATGGTTCTCGCACTGGACGCGCAACTGGATCAACATCCTGCGCAACAATGCCAGCGTCGGCATCGTCGCGCTGGGCATGACGTTCGTCATCATCTCCGGCGGCATCGACCTGGCGGTCGGCTCCACGCTGGTCGCCGTGGGCGCGGTGCTGATGGTCTGCATCAACAGCTACCCGGACGGCCTGTTCACGTCCATGGGCATCACCGGCCTGCCGGTGTACGTCATCGGCATCGCGGCCTGCCTGCTGATGGGCTGCGCGCTGGGCGGCGTCTCCGGCTTCCTGATCGCCAAACAGAAGCTGCCCGCGTTCATCGCGACGCTGGGCATGATGAAGATCTGCCGCAGCGTAACGCAGCAGGTGATGCAGACCCAGGGCGTGAAGGTCCCCTCGGACTTTCTGGCCATCGCCAATACGAAGATCGGCGGTCAGGTCGTGCTGCCCATCATCTACTGGCTGATCCTCGCCGTCGTGCTGCACATCATCTCCCGCCGGACAACGTTCGGCCGCCACGTGTACGCCATCGGCTCCAATGAGCGCACGGCGCGCCTGTCCGGCGTCAACGTGGAGAAGGTCACGGCGCTGGTGTACGTGCTCTGCGGCCTGATGGTGTCCATCGCGGCGATCATTCAGGTGGCGCGCATCGGCTCCATGGACTACGCCAACGCGGGCAGCGGCTACGAGATGGACGCGATTGCGGCGGTCGTCGTCGGCGGCACGAGCATGTCCGGCGGCAAGGGCTCGATCCTGGGCACCGTGCTGGGCATGCTGATCATCGCCGTGATGAACAACCTGCTCAACCTGATGGGCGTGCCGCCGTTCCTGCGCGAGGCGTTCAAGGGCTTCATCGTCATCGCCGCCGTGCTGCTCCAGAAGAAGGAAAAGAACGCCTGACCGGCCTGCGACGCGGAAGAAAAGGAGAAATCGCCATGATCAAAATCGGACTCATCGGCTGCGGCAAGATCGGCCAGGTGCGCCATCTGCCCGAGTATGCGGCCAATCCGGACTGCGCCGTCACGGCGCTCTACGACATCAACATCGAGCGCGCGCGCGCGCTGGCCGCGCAGTACGGCGCGACGGCGTATGATTCCGTCGAGGCGCTGCTCGCCTCCGACGTGGACGCGGTGAGCGTGTGCACGGCCAATGCCAGCCATGCCGAGATCAGCATCGCGGCGCTTCGGGCGGGCAAGCACGTGCTTTGCGAAAAGCCGATGGCCACGACGCTCGCGGACTGCGAGGCGATGGTCGCGGCGGCAAAGGCGGCGGGCAAGCGCCTGATGATCGGCCAGAACCAGCGGCTGGCGGGCGCGCACAGGCAGGCAAAGGCGCTCATCGACGCGGGCGCGATCGGCAAGGTGCTCACGTTCAAGACGGCGTTCTGCCACGGCGGCCCCGAGACGTGGAGCGTCGATCCGGGGCAGGGCACGTGGTTCTTTGACAGGAAGCGCGCGGCGATGGGCGCGATGGCCGATCTGGGCGTGCACAAGACCGACCTCATCCAGTACCTGACCGGACAGACGATCGTCGAGGTCAGCGCAAAGCTGGCGGTGCTGGATAAGACATTCGCCGACGGCAGCCCCATCACCGTGGACGACAACGCGATGTGCCTGTATCGGATGGACGGCGGCGCGATGGGCACGATGATGGTCTCCTGGACGGACTATGGCGCGGAGGACAACTCCACCGTGATCTGGGGCACGCAGGGCGTACTGCGCATCTACGACCACCCGGAGCACACGCTTGTGCTGGAAAAGAAGGGCGGCGAGGTCGAGTACTTCGACGTCGATCGGATTCAGACCAACGACAACCAGACGGCCTCCGGCGTGATCGACATGTTCGTCAAGTGCATGCAGGACGAGGACGCGGCGTACATCACCGCCGAGAGCGCGCTGACCGCGATGCGCGCGGTGTTCGGCGCGATCGAGTCTAGCGAGACGGGCCGCACCGTGCGGGTCAACGGATAAAAGGGGCGTGAAGCGATGAACAGGATCGTTGCGGTCAATTCCAACTGCTACCACGGCTTTCCCATCGAGGAGGCCATCGAGGGCATTCGGGCCGCCGGCTTCCACTACATCGAGCTGACGGCGACGAAGGGCTGGACGGAGCACGTCTTCCCGGATCAGCCCTTTGAGCGGCTGCTGGAGGTCAAGGACATGCTGGACGCCGCGGGCCTGAAGCCCTTCGCCATGAGCGGCCACTGCAATCTGATGGACACCGCGCGCATCGGCGACTTCGTCAAGAACATCCGTCTGGCCGCGTTCTTCGGCTGCGATTACATCGTCAGCTCCATCGGCGAGGCGCACCTCAAGGACAACGCCGTCGCGGACAATGCGACCGTCGCCCGGCACGTGGCGGCGCTGGTGCCGGTGCTCGAACAATACGGCCTCACGCTGGTGCTTGAGACGCACGGCAAGGCGCACGGCACGGGCGCGGTGCTTGCGGACATCGTGCGCCGCGTGGGCAGCAAGCGCGTCGGAATCAATTACGACACGGCGAACGTGATCTTCTATGGCCGCGTCGATCCCTGCGAGGACCTCAAGACGTGCATCGGCGACGTGGCCTACGTCCACCTCAAGGACAAGGCGGGCGCGGACGACGTGTGGGACTTCCCGGCGCTGGGCAAGGGGCATGTGGATTTCCCCAGCCTCTTTGCGCAGCTGGAGCGGGCGCGCAACGACAGCCCGCTGAGCATCGAAATCGAGTTCACGGCGGCGGGGCCGCAGAGCCTGGAGGCCGTTCATCAGGCGGTTCGCGACAGCGCGGATTACCTGCGCGCGCAGGGCTTTGCGCTCTGACGCGATGGCAACGAGCTGTCGGCGCGAAGCGGAGAAGGGCGTCTGAGGAATGAAACCCTTCGGGCGGGCTTTGGGGCTTGCGCACAACGTTCACAAAGGGTCCATGGCGCAGGGCGCGAAGCGCCATCAAGGCCGTCTCGGAGGCGGCAATCCCCCGGTCACGCTGGCGCGCGGCGGCCTCTTTGCACAGGGGCCGAGCGGGTGAACAACCGGACAGCGCATCAACGAAGAGGGCACGGTCAGCCGTGTCCTCTTCTGGAATATGGAAAAAGCGAGGCGAAGACGATGAACATCCTGCTCGTGGGGCTGGGCGGCATGGGCGCCTGCCATTATTTGAACTACCGGCAGATCGAGGGCGCGCACGTCGCCGCGTGCGTCGGGCGGACGGACGCGGACAGGGAGAAGGCGCGCGCGTGGAATCTGCCGGTCTACGAGAGCATTGCGCAGGCGTGCGAAAGGGAAGCGATCGATGTGATCGACATCTGCGCGCCGACGTACCTGCACAAGCCGCTCGTGCTGGAGGCGGCCGCGCAGCGCAAGCATGTGATCTGTGAAAAGCCGGTTGCGCTCCATCTGTCGGACGCGCAGGCGATGTACGCCGCCGCAGAGGCGAACGGCGTGCAGCTCTACATCGCACAGGTGCTGCAATTCACCCGCGAAGTGGAGACGCTGCGCGAGGTCGTGCGCGACAGGCGCTACGGCAGGCCGCTGGACGCCTGCTTTGAGCGGCTGTCGGCCTGCCCGAAGTGGTCGCAGGGCGGCTGGCTGCTTGATCAGGAGAAGAGCGGCCTGCTGCCCTTCGACCTGCACATCCACGATCTGGACGTGATCGTGAGCGTGTTCGGCAAGCCGGACGGTGTGACCTATACGTCGTGCGCGGGCGAAGGCAGGGCGTATGCCGAGCAGTACCGCTTCCAGTACGCCTACGAGAGCGGGCTGCACGTTTGCGCGGAGGCCGCCTGGTTCAACGCGGCGATCCCGTTCACCGCGCGCTGGCGCGTGTACTTTGAGCGCGGCATGCTCATCTGCGACGCAAACGGCGTGACCGGCTATGCCGCCGACGGCGCGGTGACGCGCTTTGACGTGACCGATCCCGTGCAGGTGGACTGCGGCATCAACCTGGGCAGGAACGGATGGTTCCTGCGCGAGCTGACGCACCTGCTGGATTGCGCCAAGCGCGGCGCGCCGTCCCCGCTGGTGCCCAGGGCGCGCGTGCTTGATGTGGTGGAACTGCTGGAAAAGCTGTGACGGACGGGAGGTGGGCGCATGCAGCATGAGATCACAAGGGAAATTCCGCTGCTCGATGCGCGGGGCAATCTGACGGAGCCGGGCTATGCCAGGCGTCTTTTGCCCGTCTACGACCGCACGAAGGTGCGGCGCGGCTTTGCACGCCTGAAGGAGTGGGATTACTACTACGTGGGCGGCGACCGCTTCGGCGTGGCGCTGACCATCGCGGACAACAGCTACATGGGGCTGGACTCGATTTCGTTTTTGAATTTCGAGGGCGAGCCGTGGCAGATCACCCAATCTCCGATGCGCCTGCTCCCGATGGGCAGGACAGACCTGCCGCTGACCTCTCGCGAGGGCGTGACCAGGAGCGCGGGCAGGGGTTACGCGCTGCGCTTTGACGTCGGCGGCGGCGTGCGCCGGCTGACCGCGCACATGGACGGCTTCAAGGATGGCCAGCCGATCGACATCGACGTGACGCTCTCGCGCGAGCCGCAGGAGTCGATGGTCATCTGCACGCCCTTTGACAAGCCCGGCCACTTTTACTACAACCAGAAGATCAACTGCATGCGCGCGCAGGGCACAGTGAAGCTGGGGGAAAAGACCTATGCCTTTGAGCCGGAGCGCGCGTTCGGCGTGCTGGACTGGGGCCGGGGCGTGTGGACGTATCACAACACGTGGTACTGGGGCAGCGCGTCGGGCCTCGTGGACGGCGTGGACTTCGGCTTCAACATCGGCTGCGGCTTCGGCGATACGCGCGCGGCCAGCGAGAACATGCTCTTTTACGGCGGCCTGGCGCACAAGCTCTCCGGCGTCACATTCCACATCCCCATGAAAGACGGCCGCGAGGATTATCTCTCGCCGTGGACGTTTACCAGCGACGACGGCCGGTTTGAGATGGCATTTGCGCCGGTGCTCAACCGCGCGAGCTGCACGGACGTGAAGCTGATCAAGAGCGATCAGAATCAGGTGTTCGGCCGGTTTTCAGGCACGGCGGTGCTCGACGACGGCACGCGCGTGGCCGTGCGCGATCTGATGGGCTTTGCTGAGAAGGTGGAGAATAAGTGGTAAGCGCGGCCGATTCGGGCTGCACAAGGGGAAGTCGAGCGCTCCGGGCGAAAGGCGCGGTGTGCATAGGGCGGCTACGGCGGTTTTTCTTCTGCTGTGGCTGCGCTATTGCGGTCATGGAATAGAGACCGAAATCTTTGGGGGCGAGGAGCGGTGCTGGGCTTAAAAAGAGGCACTGTACGATTGATGGAGCATCAAGACGAATGGATCAATGAAGCAGAAAACATCATTCAGGAATTAAAGGGTCTCTTGGGTGATGCTGCCGTTGATATCCAACATATTGGCAGTACGGCTATTCCCTCAATCCATGCCAAGCCGATTATAGATACTGTGACAGGTGTTCGTGAACTGAACGATGTTCAGCCTTATATCGACGGACTCCAGAAAAAAGGATTTGTCTTTCGCGGGGAGGATGTGTCGGGGCAGGTCTTATTTGTAAAGGGCTGCTTTGAAGGAGATCTGCGAACACACCACGTTCATGTCGTCAGATGGAATGAAAGCGAATGGAATCATTACATCCATTTCCGCGATTATCTCAACGCTTTTCCAGAAAAAGCATTGCTATATGATGATTGCAAGCGGAGGCTGGCCGTTCGGTTTTCATCGAACCGCACATGTTATACGGAAGGAAAACGAGAGCTGATCGATACATTGCTTGAAGAGGCAAGGCTATGGCGGGCCGAGCAATCGCAAAACGGTCTGCGGTTGACCGAACAGATTCAAGGGCGCGCTTGTATGCGGCGCAAGCCCTGTATGCGCGCGCCGCGAGATTGATCGCCCCGGACGCCTGAATGTCCGGGGCGTTTTGCGTCGCTTCGTTCCGAACACGGGGCGTATCCTCTGCGCTGCGGCCTTGCGCCAAGGGCGCGCGCCGAAAATCACGCCTTTTATATGTGACCGCCCGATGGGCAATGCCCAAACCCGGCGCGCTTTTTGCGCGCACGATGGACATTTCTTACAGGAAAATCTTGACATGATTATGAGAAATGGGTAAAATATGAATAGATCATGGCGCGGATTGGGCACGAAAGCGTCCGCGTCAAAAAAAAGAGACAGAGGAGGCTATTTTCATGAAGAAACTGTTTGCGCTCATCCTCGCCGCGATGATGCTCGCCACAGCCGGCGCCGCGCTGGCCGTGGGCAATCTCGTCGTCTATTCCCCGCACGACGCCGATCCGCTCAACGCGGGCGTGGCGATGTTTGAAGCCGCCTATCCTGACATCGACGTGCAGGTCATCGCGGCAGGCACCGGCGAGCTGTGCCAGCGTATCGTGGCCGAGTCCGAGAATCCGCAGGGCGACGTCCTCTGGGGCGGCGGTGCGGACACGCTGGCCGGTTATGTGGACTACTTCCAGCCCTACGTCTGCGCGAACGACGATGTGATCGGCGAGGCGTACAAAGATGCGAATGACATGTGGATCGGCGAGTCCCCGCTGCCCATGGTCATCATCTACAACAAGAAGCTGATCGCCGAAGAGGACGTGCCCAAGACTTGGGAAGACCTGTGCAACGAGAAGCTCAAGGGGCAAATCGCCTATGCGTCCCCGGCGAAGTCCGGCTCCGCCTACACGCAGCTGTGCACCATGCTCTTCTCCAAGCCGACGATCGACGAGGGCTGGGAGATGGTCTTCAACTTCATCAAGAACCTCGACGGCAAGGTGCAGGATTCCTCCGGCAATTGCCATAAGCTTGTGGCCTCCGGCGAATATGCGGTGGGCGTGACCATCGAGAAGTCCGCCGTGCTGTATAACGACAACCCGGATATCGGCTACGTCTACCCGGCGAAGAACTCCGCCGTGCCCGATGGCGTCGCGCTCATCAAGGATTGCCCGAACCCGGAGAATGCCAAGCTCTTCATCGACTTCGTGACCGGCCTGGAGTGCCAGACCGCGCAGAACGCCGATTGGGCCCGCCGTCCCGTGCGCAGCGACCTGACCCCGGTCGGCCTGGTCGGCCTGGACACGCTGGATCTGGGCGACTACGACTTCGCCTACGCCGCGACGAACAAGGCGGAGATCGTCGAAAAGTGGAACGACCTGACCATCGAGGCCGAGGAGTAAGCCCTCGATCTGCAAACCATCAGGCGACTTACCGGGGGGACATGCCGATGTCCCCCTTCTTTGCTTCTGAGAGAGGACAGGCATTATGAGCAACGAAGTCATCATCCAACACGCCGTCAAGCGCTACGGCGACTTTACCGCGCTGCACGACGTCTCTCTGACCATTGAGCAGGGCGAGTTCTTCACGCTGCTGGGGCCGTCGGGCTGCGGCAAGACGACGCTGCTGCGCATGATCGCGGGCTTTAACTCCATCGAAGGCGGAGATTTCTACTTCGGTGAAAACCGCATCAACGACGTGCCCGCGCACAAGCGCGATATCGGCATGGTTTTCCAGAATTACGCGATCTTTCCGCACCTGACGGTGGAGGAGAACGTCGCCTACGGCCTCAAGGCGCGCAAGGTGGGCAAAGAGGAGATCGAGCGGCGCGTGAAGGAGGCGCTGGAGCTGGTGCAGATTCTGCCGCTGGCCAAGCGCAAACCCAGCGAGCTCTCCGGCGGCCAGCAGCAGCGCGTGGCGCTGGCGCGCGCGTTCGTCATCGAGCCGAGCGTGCTGCTGATGGACGAGCCGCTCTCCAACCTGGATGCCAAGCTGCGCGTGCAGATGCGCTCGATCATCAAGAAGCTCCAGCGCCGTCTGGGGATCACCACCATCTACGTCACGCACGATCAGGAGGAGGCGCTGGCCATCTCCGACCGCATCGCCGTCATGAATCAGGGCCGCGTGATGCAGATCGGCACGCCGCGCGAGATCTACGCCAGGCCGGAGAACCCGTTCGTCGCGGGCTTCATCGGCGTGAGCAACTTCCTCAACTGCGAGGTGACCGGCTGCGAAGGCGGCGTGGCCCGCGTCTGCATCAAGGGCGAGCTGGACATCGACGTGCCGGTGCGAAGGCACTGCACGGGCGAGGCGCAGCTCTCCGCGCGCCCGGAGCAGCTCTTCTTTGCGGCGCAGGGCATGCCAGGCACGGTGCTCTTTTCCACGTTCCTGGGCGACTTCATCGAGTATGAAGTGAAGCTTGACGACGGGCAAATGCTCATCATCAACGAATACACCAAGGACACTGCGACCGTGCACGAGGTCGGCGAGCGGGTGCACATCCGCTTTGACGCCGTGCGCATCAGCCTCTATGACGAGGCCGGGGAGGTGCTTTCCAGGTGACGGATCGCCCGCGCCGGAAGATCAAGCTGGACTTCTGGTTTTTTGTCAAGGTCATCGTGATTTTCGCGCTGTGCCTATTCATCGTCTATCCGTTTTACACGATTCTGACCAAGAGCGTCTTCTCCAATAAGGTGGAGGGCGTCACGCTTTACAACTTCCAGCGCTTCTTCTCCAAGAAGTACTACTATCGCACGCTGCTGCGCTCGCTGGCCATCTGCTCGTTTACCACGCTCTTTGCCTGTATCATCGGCGTGTTCATCGCCTACGTGATGACGCGCTACAACGTGCCGGGCAAGAATTTTCTGCACGTGCTCATCATCCTCTCGCTGATGAGCCCGCCGTTCATCGGCGCGTATTCGTGGATCGTGCTGCTGGGCCGCAACGGCCTGATCACGCGCACGCTTACGGCGCTGGGCTTTGCCGCGCCCACCATATACGGGCGAAACGGCATCATCTTCGTCTTCACGCTGCACCTGTTCCCATACGTGTACCTCTACACGTCCGGCGCGATGAACAGCATCGACGTCTCGCTGGAGGAGGCGGCGGAGAATCTGGGCATGAACAAGCTGCGCCGCATCATGACCATCACGCTGCCCGTGGTGCTGCCCTCGATTCTGGCGGGCTGCATCATGGTGTTCATGACGTGCCTGGCGGACTTCGGCACGCCGATGCTGCTGGGCGAGGGATACACGGTGCTGCCCGTGCTCGTGTACAACGAGTACATGTCCGAGAGTGCGACAGACCCGTACATGGCCTCCGCGCTCTCGGTGATCATCGTCGCCTGCTCCATGGTCATGCTCGCGCTGCAAAAGCTGGTGGTGGAGAAGAAAAACTACACCATGAGCACGCTGCGCCCGCCGCAGGAGACGAAGCTGCGCGGCATGAAGCGCTTTGCCGTGTCGCTCCCCGTGTATCTGATCCTCTTCCTGGCGCTGCTGCCGCAGATCGTCGTCGTCTGCCAGTCGTTTGTGGAGCGCAGCTTTTCGGGCGTGGTGCAGGGCATCAACCTGAACAACTACCGCGCCATCCTCAGCCGTCTGGGCCGCAACATCTTCAATACCTATGCGTTCTCGCTGGCGGCCATCGTGTTCATCGTCATCTTCGGCATCCTGATCTCCTACGTGCTGGTGCGCAAGAAGGGCAAGGCCGCGAGCCTGATCGATACGCTGATCATGTTCCCGTACGTGATCCCCGGCTCTGTGCTGGGCATCGGCCTCATCGTGGCGTTCAACCGCAAGCCGCTGATCCTCGTGGGCACGGCGGCGATCATGATCATCTCCTACGTCGTGCGCAAGCTGCCCTACACGGTGAGATCGGGCAGCGCGTTCCTCTATCAGATGGATCCGTCGGTGGAGGAGGCGTCCATCAACCTGGGCGTGTCCCCGATGAAGACGTTCTTTACGATGACGGCGCGCATGATGCTGCCGGGCGTCATGTCCGGCGCGGTGCTCAGCTGGATCACCTGCATCAACGAGCTCTCCAGCTCCATCATGCTCTATTCGGGCAAGACATCGACGATCGCCGTGGCGATCTATCAGGAGGTTGTGCGCATGAGCGACGGCACTGCCGCCGCGCTGGCGACCATCCTCTCTGTGACGACCGTCATCTCCATGCTGATCGTCTTCAGGGCGACAAAGGGCAAGGTGAAGATCGTCTGATGCGCCTGTCGAATCGAAGCGAAGGAGGGGAAGAACATGCTGCTCCTGCTGGAAGGCGCGCTGCTGTGCTTCCTGCTGCTGCTCACCTGCGTCGTGGGCATCGCCAACGGCCCGGCGGGCCTGGCCGTCCTCTATGAGCGGGACGTGCAGGAGCGTGCCGTCGCGCTGGGCTACACGTCCCGCGCGCAGATCCGCCGGCGCTTTGCGCTGGTGGGCGCCGCGATGTTCGCGCCGGTGCTCGTGCTGACGCCGCTGCTGGTGTATGCCGTCAACGGGGCGTCGGGCTTTGCGGACGGGTTTTGGCAGATGACGGTCATCCTGTGGATCATGGGCCTGTTTGACCGGCTCTTCATCGACCTGTATTGGGTCGGCCATACGA
The DNA here is from genome assembly GCA_944333055.1 of uncultured Clostridia bacterium. Classification (GTDB taxonomy): domain Bacteria; phylum Bacillota; class Clostridia; order Christensenellales; family Aristaeellaceae; genus Ventricola. The sequence goes on along the minus strand of CALVKT010000007.1, from coordinate 60,123 downwards.
AGGCGTGGATCATCCCCGGCACGGAGGACTTGCGGCCCTATATCCCCGGTCGCGTGTGCGTGCAGAAGTGGCTCTTCACGCTTCTGGGGATGCCCGCCATCGCGGCGGCTTTGGCCGGGCTCGCGGCGCTCTTGCAGGGCGGATGATACAATGGAGAAACGCGCGGCGACATCCGCGCAGAAGACACGCAGCCCCCGCACCATCGTGCGGGGGCTGCGCCGTATATCCGCTGATGCCGTCGGTTTTGCGACGGCTTCTGTCCGCGTGGCGGCGGGTCGAGCGCAGGCGTGGGCCGCGAGGGCCTTGCGGTCGTGGAAGTCGTTGTCGATGACGCCCGTGAGTCCGCCCGTGCGGTCTGCTCAAGGATGCCGGGCCTGTCCGTCGGGCGAACGATGACAAAGGGCGCATGCCTGCTTCTCTGCGCGTCATGCGCGCAGGCAGGTGATCTGCCGGACGGCGCGCTCGTCCGGCGTGATGTAAAGCGTGCGCTGGTGCGTGTAGGTGACGAAGCCCGCAGGCGTGCCGCCGGGCTTCTTGATGTAGCGGCGCAGCGTGGCATCGATGGGCACCTGCGCCGAGCGCACGCCCTTTGAATAATACGCCGCGAGCATGGCCGCCTCCATGAGCGTGCGCTCCGGCACGTCCGCCGCGTGCACGAGCACGTGCGAGCCGGGCATCTTCTGGGCGTGCAGCCAGAGCTCGTCGCCCCTGGCGCCCATCGTCAGGCGTTCGTTTTGCAGCGCATTCTTGCCGACTTCGATCTCAATGCCGTCGCTGGAGCGGAACTTCATCGGCTGGGAGGGCGCTTCCTTGCGCGGCTTCGCCCTGGAGACCGTCGGGCGCACGTGGCCGGACTTTTCGAGCATCGCGCGCAGCTCGGCGAGCCCGGCGGCGTCCGTGCACTTGCGCAGGTCGTCCTCCATCTGCTCCAGATACGCGAGCTCCTGCTCGGCCTTCTGCTTCTGCTCGGCGGCCAGCGTGCGCGCGCCGCGCGCCTTCTGATAGCGCTTGAAGTAGCGCTGCGCGTTCTGCGCGGGGGAGAGGGAGACATCCATCGGGATGTCGATGGGCGCGCAGTCCTCGCGATAAAAGTCCTCCACGCGCGCGACGGCTTCGCCCTTCTTGAGCCGGTAGAGGTTGGCCTGTATCAGCTCGCCGTTTTTGCGGTATTCCTCCATGCGCGCCGCGCCCTCAAGCGCTTCATTTTGCAGGGCGATCTTCTTTTCGCAGCGCTCGATGTGGTTCTTGAGCGTGTGCGCGAGGCTGGCGGCGCGCTGATGCATGCGATCGCGGCGGTCGCGCTCATAGAAGAAAGCGTCCAGCGCGGCGCTGGGGCTGTCGTACGCTTCGGTCTTGACGCCCAGGTGCATGGGCGCGAAGGGATAGACGTCCGCAGGTACGCCGTCCTCGCCCAGCGTGACGACGCACGGGCCCATTTCCGGCATGGCGGCCAGATAGGCGTGCAGCGCGTGCGCGGCGCTGTCGATGTCCAGCTCCGAGATCAGCGCCTGACCGTCCAGGCCGATGCGCGCGCAGGCCTCGCGCGCGGCCTGCGGGGAGAAGCCCGCCAGTGCGGCGCCCACGGCCTTTTCCAGCTTGCCGCCGGCCTGCGCAAGGCGCTGGGCGATGTCCTGCGCGCCGGCTTTGTCCGGATCGAGCTTGCCCTGTGACGGCGGATAACTGTAGGGCAGGCCGGGCAGCACCTGCCGCACGCGAGAGATGTCCTCGTCCACGCGGCGCACGGCGTCCACGATGCGCCCTTCGCCGGTGCGCAGGATGATGTTGGAGTGGCGGCCCATGATCTCCACGACCAGCGTGCGGCTGACCGTGTCGCCCATCTCGCTGATCGCCTGAATCTCGATTTCAAGGATGCGGTCGCCCGCGATGCGGCGCACTTGCTGCACGCGGCCCGCGCCGAGATATTTGCGCAGCAGCATGCAGAAGACGGGCGGTTCCATGGGGCCGGTCTTGGCGTGCCGGCTCAGGTGCACGCGCGCGGCGTTTGCCGATGCGCTGAGCACCAGCCGGTGGTTTTCGCCCTGCGCGCGGATGAGCAGGTGAATTTCGTCCCGTTCGGGCTGAATGACGCGGTCGATGCGTCCGTCCCTGAGCTTTGCATCCAGCTCGCGCGCGACAAAGCCGAGCATAACGCCGTCCATGGGCATGAGAAAAACCTCCCTTGAGGGTAGAATGCCGGTGAATCCAGTCCATTATAGCATGCCGGGCCGACAGACGCAAACGCAAAAGCGCGTGGCATGGATGCGCATGGGGAGGAATACACTCAAGCGGAATGAACTGCAAGGAGTGATGGAGGATGAAGTGGCCGAACATGCCGAGGTTCCGATTCAGACGGGTACATGTGGAGCGCACGCTCATCGGTTGCAGCGCCGCGCTGGTGCTGCTGCTGTCCGTTCAGAGCCGCAACGTGGAGCTGGAGCCCTACGAGGAGCCGCTGGAGGAGATCCCGCAGGCGGCCGTCTCCGTTTCGGCGCAGGACATGCAGCAGACGGTCGTCTACTATGCGGACGGGGACGGGTATCTGGTGCCCGTCCAACGCGACGTGGTGCGCCAGGACGGCATCGCCAAGGCGACGCTGGAGCTGATGGTGCAGAGCGCGAGAAACGACATGGATGCCGCGCGCCTGGGGCTGACGCCCGTGGTGCCGGAGGGAACGACGTTTGAGCTGGACATCGCCGACGGGCACGCGCGCGTGGATCTGGGGCGCGAGGCGCTCTCGGCCGGCGACAAAAAGCAGGAGGAGAATATGCGCACGGCGATCGTGTGGGCGCTGACGGAGTTTGACACGGTGAAGGACGTCAACTTCCTGGTGGACGGCCAGAAGCGCGACACGCTGACACACGGCACGAACATCTCCGGTTCCTATACGCGCGTGGGGCTCAATCAGGAGGAACCGGCCGCGCCGACGTTTGCCGGGGCGAGCGAGATTCAGATGTACTTCCCCGCGCAGGACGGGCGGCTGCTGGTGCCCGTGTCGCGCACGGTGTACTCCGAAAACGACGTGGCGACGGCGGTGTTTGAATTCTTGCGCGGCCCGAAGGCAGACAGCGGGCTGGAGACGCCGATCGATGAGGACGTACAGCTGCTGGGCGTGTCGGTCAAAGACGGCGTGGTGACGATCAATTTCTCGGAGGAATTCACGAAGATCGCCGAGCAGAGCGACGGCGGCGTGCAGGCGATGCGCGCGCTGATGATGACCTGCACGCGGTATCCGGGCATCAAGAAGGTGAAGATTCTGGTGGACGGCGAGCCGTATCAGATGCCGGTTGACGATGTGCCCACGTTTGCCAACGTGGCGGCGGAGGTGGAGAGTCAGTTTCCGGAGGTCATGCTCATCGAGTAGCGCGGCAAAGGGCTGAAAGCGTGCGTTCGGCCCTTTTTTTCGTCCGGCGGATATGGTATACTGGAGAAAATCTGTCCGGGAGGAAAATGAGGATGGAAAGCAATCGGCCGCGCCTGATCGTGGCGAGCAACAATGAAAACAAGCTGCGCGAATTCGACGCGATCCTCGGCCGCCTGTATCGCATCATCTCCATGCGTGAGGCGGGCGTCGAGGCGGACATCGAGGAGAACGGCGCGACGTTTGAGGAAAACGCGCTGATCAAGGCGAATTTCGTGATGCGCCTGACGGGCTGCGCCGCGATTGCGGACGACAGCGGGCTGGAGGTGGACGCGCTGGGCGGCGCGCCGGGCGTCTACAGCGCGCGCTATTGCGGGCGGCACGGCGACGACGAAGCGAACAACGATCTGCTCCTTGAGCGCCTCAAGGACGTGCCCGCGCCGCGCACGGCGCGCTACGTGGCGGCGATCGCGCTCGCGCGACCGGGGATGGAGCCGATCGTGCGCCGGGGCGAGTGCGAGGGCGAGATCCTCTTTGCGCGCCGGGGCACGGGCGGCTTTGGCTACGATCCGCTGTTTGTCTGCGAGACGGGCCAGACGTTCGCGGAGGTCTCCATGGAGACCAAGAATGCCATCAGCCACAGAAAGCGCGGCATTGCCGCGGTGCTCGCGGCGCTTGAGGAGGAGCGGGCATGATGCGCGTGGGCGTCTTCTCCGACAGCCACGGCGACCACGATGCGCTCGACGCGCTGCTGGAGAAGATGGGGAAGCTCGACGCGGTCTGCTTTCTGGGTGACGTGGCGGGCGACGCGGCGCACCTGCAAGCGCGCCTGGCCCAGCGGCCCAACCGTCCGCCGCTCTTCGCCGTGCGCGGCAACAACGACTTCTTCAGCCCGCTGCCGCTGGAGCGGGTGGAGGAGATCGGCGGCGTGCGCGTCTACATGACCCACGGCCACATGACGGCGGGGCCGGCCGCGCTTTTGTACAAGGCGCAGGAGCGCGGCGCGCAGGTGGCGCTCTTTGGCCACACACACGTGCCGCTGTGCGAGACGGTGCAGGGCGTGCTGCTGCTCAACCCCGGCTCGGCGGGCAATTATTGCCGGGGCGGCAAGGCGCGCGCGTGCGTGCTCGAATTGGATGGCGGCGCGCGCAGCGCGACGCCGGTGACGCTGTGAAGAAAAAAGTCAAAAAAGTGGAAAAAGCGCTTGACAGATGCGACGTCATTCGGTATAATCAATATCCGTCAGCGGGGACGCCGCAGCGCAAGAGAGGTAGAACCATGCGCCTTTAGCTCAGCCGGATAGAGCAACGGCCTTCTAAGCCGTGGGCCAGGGGTTCGAATCCCTTAAGGCGCGCCATGTGGTGGGTATAGCTCAGTTGGTTAGAGCGCCAGATTGTGGCTCTGGAGGTCGTGGGTTCGACTCCCACTACTCACCCCACTTTTTTCGCTGCTCCGTTCAGCGAACGTTGGGGTGTCGCCAAGCGGCAAGGCATGGGACTTTGACTCCCACATTCGCAAGGTTCGAATCCTGCCACCCCAGCCATTTGATCCATTAGCTCAGCTGGTAGAGCACCTGACTTTTAATCAGGGTGCCTGGGGTTCGAATCCCCAATGGGTCACCATTTAGTGACTTTGCGGGTGTGGCGGAATGGCAGACGCGGCAGATTTAGGATCTGTTGCCCCCGGCGTATGAGTTCGAGGCTCTTCACTCGCACCATTTTATGCGGTAGTAGCTCAGGGGTAGAGTGCCACCTTGCCAAGGTGGATGTCGCGAGTCCGAATCTCGTCTACCGCTCCACTGTGCGGGTGTAGCTCAATGGCAGAGCTCCAGCCTTCCAAGCTGGCTACGTGGGTTCGATTCCCATCACCCGCTCCACGCGCACCATTAGCTCAGTTGGTAGAGCACCTGACTCTTAATCAGGGTGTCCCGGGTTCGAGTCCCTGATGGTGCACCAGATGTCTGAAAGCTCCGGTTTTCAGACTTTTTTTATGCCTTCAGGCGCTGGAGAGAGGCGAAACAAAACGAGTCTGTCCATCCATGAGCGCGGCGCGCTGCCGCGCATGCGGAAAGGGATGGGCGACTTTGCGGCGAACAGTCATGATGCCTTGACACATACCAAGTGATCTGTCGGGATCAGCCGGTGTAAACACCCGGATGTGGACGAAAAGGAATCCGCCATCGATTCAAAGCCGATGTCTGAGCAGCGCGGATTGACAAATGATCATATATCATTTGGCTTGCACAGGACTGCTGTCATTCCGGAAAGTATGCGGCATTTTCCAGAGGAGAGGAGCATGCAAATGTCAGAGAAGATGAAGTTGCTCACAAAGGATTACTTCAACTGTCATCCTGTCAAGGCGTATTCCGCAGCGCGTCTGATGTACAGCTTGTTGCTGATGCCGGAGGTTATAGAAGCTGTAGATGAAGTGACGCAGGAAGTGCGCCGGATGGCGGCAGAAAGCAGGATCGACATTCCGAACGAGTCGGAGGCGATCACCCGTGTGCAGCAGGAAGAGGATATCGAGAAGCTGCTGCGGATGCTCAGACAGCCCCTGCCTGCTCGTGCGCATCAGATCGTTCGAGAAAAACTGCTCAAACGAGAGTCGGAGGCCTTGCCGGAAATCCGGCGCATGATCTTGAGGTCGCTCAATGACCATGTGATTGAAAACGCCGCGGCGTTCATGACGGCATGCTCGGCCGACTGCGTGAACTGGATTGTAGAGCATTACGGTGAAATCCGCAGCCCCTATGCGCAATCGATGATGTGCCTTGTGCTGGGATTCCGTGCGGATGAAAACGCGATGCCCTTTCTCATGCAACAGGTGGCGTCATTTGAAACGCGATATCCGGATGAGACCTTTGATCAGGGCCCTCTGATGGCGCTCTATGAGCTCCGCGCTCGTTTTCAGGCGGGTGGCTACAGACGGGATTCCGGTGCGGCGCTTGAATTGTCCCATCCCAGACGGACAGAATAGAAAGTCCCTGATCGCAGCATATCTCGGCCGGACGCCATGCGTCGCGTTCGGCGACAGGGGTTTCATCCTTTCGTTGTGGCAGCATGTCATGCGATCTCACAAATGGGCTCTATTTCACTTTCGTGTCGGGGTTCTCTCGTTTTGTGCGCGCTCGATGCGGAAATCCTTGACAGGGGGCCCATTCGCGCGCATAATGATATGCGTGGTGCTTTTTGAAATGAATCGCTGAAAGGATGATGCATCATGGGCAAGTACTTCGGCACGGACGGCTTTCGCGGCGAAGCCAATGTGACGCTCACCAGCGAACACGCCTACCAAATCGGCAAGTTCATCGGCTGGTATTACGGCGCCCGCAAAGGAAGAAAGGCGCGCGTGGTCATCGGCAAGGATACCCGCCGCTCCAGCTATATGTTTGAATACGCCATCGTCGCGGGCCTGACGGCCACCGGCGGGGACGCGTACATGCTCCACGTCACCACGACGCCCAGCGTCGCCTACGTCACGCGCGTGGACAGCTTTGACTGCGGCGTGATGATCTCCGCCTCGCACAACCCGTTTTGCGACAACGGCATCAAGCTGATCAACAGCCGCGGCGAGAAGATGGACGACGAGACGACGGCGGCCGTGGAGGCGTATCTGGACGGCGACTATGCGGCGCTGGGCCTTGAGGGCGACGTGCCGCTGGCCACGGGCGACGCGCTGGGCGAGATCGTGGATTTCGTTTCCGGGCGCAACCGCTACGTCGGCTACCTGATCTCGCTGGCGTCCCACTCTTACAAGAACATGCGCGTGGGCCTTGACTGCGCCAACGGCAGCGCGTGGAACATCGCGCGCACCGTCTTTGAGGCGTTGGGCGCAAAGACCTATGTGCTCAATGCGGAGCCGGACGGCCTGAACATCAACCGCAATGCCGGTTCCACCCACATCGACGGCCTGCGCCGCTTCGTGCTGGAGAACCATCTGGACGTGGGCTTCGCCTACGACGGCGACGCGGATCGCTGCCTGGCCGTCGATGAGAACGGCGAGGTCGTGGACGGGGACAAGATCATCTACATCTTCGGCAAGCAGCTCAAGAAGGAAGGCCGCCTGACGGGCAACAGGGTCGTCACGACGGTCATGTCCAACATCGGGCTGTACAAGGCGCTGGATGAGGCGGGCATCGAGTACGAGCAGACGAAGGTGGGCGACCGGTTTGTCTACGAAAACATGGTGCAAAACGGCTACTGCGTGGGCGGCGAGCAGTCCGGCCACATCATCCTGAGCAAGTACGCGACGACAGGCGACGGCATCCTGACCTCCATCGAGCTGATGGAGGCGATGCTCGACAACAAGCAGACGCTCTCGCGCCTGTGCGCCGACATGACGTCGTATCCGCAGGTGCTCAAAAACGTGCGCGTGAGCGACAAGCAGGCCGTGCGCCAGAACGCGCGCGTGCAGGCGGCCGTCGATGGGGCGAAGGCAAAGCTGGGCGACAGCGGCCGCATCCTCGTGCGCGAGAGCGGCACCGAGCCGGTCATCCGCGTGATGGCCGAGGCGAAGGAGCTGCGCGAGGCCGAGCGCTGCGTCAATGACATCATCGACGTGATCAAGGCCGAGGGCCTTGCATGAGGAGGGCGGAATATGGACGCGATCAAGGTCGTCGATCTGTTTGATCTGACGCACACCCGCGCGGCGGACATGCTCGCCGCGTGCGAATACCCGTGGGAGGCGCTGGACCGCATCAAGGAGACGGTGCGCGCCATCGGCGCATCGCTCGATCCGGCCCTGTATGATCACCCTCAGGAGGACGTGTGGATCGCCAGGTCCGCGTCCATCGCGCCGACGGCGTCGATCGCCGGCCCGTGCGTCATCGGCGAGAAGACCGAGGTGCGGCCGGGCGCGTTCCTGCGCGGCAGCATTCTGGTGGGCGACGGCTGCGTGGTGGGCAATTCCACGGAGCTCAAGAACTGCATCCTCTTTGACGGCGTGCAGGTGCCGCACTACAACTACGTCGGCGATGCCATCCTCGGCCATCTGGCACACATGGGCGCGGGCGCGATCACCAGCAACGTCAAGGGCGACAAGCAGCCCGTCGTCGTCCACGGCGAGGCGGACTATGCGACCGGCCGCAAGAAGTTCGGCGCGATGCTGGGCGACCGCGCGGAGATCGGCTGCAACAGCGTGCTCAACCCCGGCACGATCGTCGGGCGCGACAGCCAGGTCTATCCGCTCTCCTGCGTGCGCGGCGTGATCCCGGCGCGCGCGATCTGCAAGGGCGAACGCGGCGTGTTCCCCAGGGATTGACTCCTCTTTTATACGAAAAAACGCGCGGCGCGTGTCATGGCGATTGGCCATGGCGCGTGCCGCGCGTTTTTTGGATGGGTTTTGCTCGCGGATTGAAGGCACCAGACGGGACGGCGCTGCCGGAGTCGGCGTGCCGCCTGCGGCGCCGCGGCGATTCCCGTGCCTGCGCAAGCTCAGCCCTGCGCCTGCTTGAGCGCCTGCGCCAGCTGATCCGGGCAGGACGTGCCGCGCGCACCGCACTGGATGCCGTTCAGGCGGGCGATGGCTTCCTCGACCTTCATGCCCTTGACCAGCGCCGCGACGCCCTGCGTGTTGCCCATGCACCCGCCGATGAAGCGGCACTCGGTGATGACGCCGTCCTGCACCTCATATTCGATGGCGCGACTGCACGTGCCGCGGGTTTTGTAGGTGTTCATGTCCATAACCTCCCGATATGAATGGAATACCCGGTAACGATTCGACAGGATTTCGTCTTTTCCTGCTGAACGGCGGATTTTCGGTGACGGCTGACTGCGCCGCTTCATACGCTGAAGAGGGCGGAAGGGGCGTGAACGGCGATGGAACTGATGGTATCGGGCGACGGGGGAATCGGCGTGTTCTCTCTTTCTGGCGAACGGCTGCGCGATGCGCCGCTGGACGGCGCGGGCGCGCTGTGCGCGGCGGGCGAGGACCTGCTGTGCGCTGCGCAGGACGGGCGCGTGATCTGGCGGCTTGACCGGCGCACGCTCGTGCCCAGAGGGCTGTTTCCCGGCGGGCCCGGCGCGTGCGACCTGTGCGTCTCGCCGGACGGCGCGTGCATGTACATCCTCTGCGCGGACGCGGACAGCGTGCTGCTGTGCGACGCGCGCAGCGGGCAGGCGCGCTATTTGAACCGCGTGGGCTGCAATCCGCAGCAGATGGCGCTCGACGGCGACGTGCTGGCGGTTGCGGGCGGGGAGAGCGGATGCGTACACCTGCTGGGCGCGCAGCGGCTGGAGGCGCGGGGTTGTCTGTCCATGCCGGGGCCGGTGTACAGCGTGGCGATGCGCGCGGGCGCGATTCACGCGCTCTGCCTGACGCCTGCGCTCGCCTCGCTGCTGGTGACGGTGCTGCCGGACGGCGGGCGGCGGACGCTGGCGCTTGAGGGGATGCCGGGCCGCCTGCTCTGCCATGGCGATGCGCTCTTTGCCGCGACGCAGGGGCGTCTTACGGCGGTGCGCGCATGCGACGGCCGCGTGATCAGCCGGGAAGATGCGCCCGGTCGCGCGGGCTGTCTGCTCTCCGCGCAGGGGCGGCTGTACGCTGTCGATCTGCTCTGCGAACGGCTGCTCAGCCGCGCCGCGGCGGGCGGCGGCTGGCGCGTGCTCTGCCCGGCGCGGGCGGCGGCGATCGGTTGAGGGGATAGGCAGGCGTGTGCCTGTGCATCCTGCAGGCAAGGGGGATGTGCATGGAGCGGGAAAAGAGGGAAAGGTACGCCTGTGCGGGGCGGGAGCGCGCCGTCTGCGGCGCGCTGGGGCTGCTGCTCAGCGCATCGCTGGGCGTGACGCTGACGCTGCTCGTGCTGGAGGGGCGCTGGCGGGAGGCGATTCCGCTGCACCTGTGCAGCGTGTCGGCGTGCGTCAGCATCGTGCTGGCGGGAGCAAGGCGGCCCTCGCCGCTGGATTTCCTCTGGTATCTGGGCATGCCCGGCGCGGCGCTGGCGCTGCTGTTTCCCGCGCCGGCCGTTAGCCGCTGGCAGCTGCTGCTGAACGTCTCCTATGCCGTCACGCATGCGCTCATCCTGGTGATTCCGTGCGCGCGGATGGCCTTCGGCATGCGGCCGCGCAGCGGGAAGACGCCCGCGATGATGGGCGCGCTGTGCGCGCTGGCGCTGCTGGCCGGGGCGGTCAACCGCGCGCTGGGCACGGATTTTCTCTTTCTCATGGCCCCGCCTGCGGGCACGCCGCTGGAGGCCGTCTTCGCGCTGGGGCGGCCCGTCTACCTGTTCGCACTTTTTTTGATGATGCTCTCGCTGTGCCTGCTCATGGACGCGCTGGCGTGCCGGTTTTTTGCGCGCGCAGACGGCGAATGACCTGCATTTTTTCAAACTATACAAACGGCGGCAAATGCGTTATAATATCAAATGGAGTTTTGGCATATGGATGCGGGCGCGCGGTGCGCCCCCGCATGGAAGCATTTGGCGAGAAGGAGATAACGTGGAAAATCAAAAGGTTACGGTCTTCCGGCAGAAGAACAAAGTGGGGTTGACGGTGGCGGCCATCGTCGCCTGCCTCGTGCTTTCTCCGCTGCTGAGCATGGGCTTCTTTTTGCCGCAGGTGATCACGATGGTGCCTGTGGTGCTGCTGGCGCTGCTGGCTTACGCGGGCCCGGTCAGCGCGGCCGTCTGCGGCGGCATCTTGACGGCGCTGAGCGTCATGCTCTTTGGCGTGTGGGGCGGCGTGTGCGCGCTGCTGCTGATGGTGCCCACCGTGATCGTCGCGGGCGTGATGCTCGATCTCGATCGATCCTTCTGGGAATCGGTGGCGGCGGGCGGCGTGGCGATGTTCGCGTCGATGGGCGCGGTCGTGGGGCTGCTCAGCCTGCTCGCGGGCAACGACATCGTCTCGGCGCTCACGCAGCTCCTGGAGGAGATGTTCAGCGCCACGCCTGCGCTGGGCGATACGCTCCTGAGCCTGCTCATGCAGATGGGCGTCATCTCCGCGCCGGAGGGGGAGAGCACCATCGGCGTGATCGGGATGGACGCACAGACGCGCGAATCGCTGATCCAGTCGCTCGTGCTGACGATGGATTCCGTGCTGCGCCTGGAGCTGCCCATGCAGATGGCGACCGGCTCCGTGACGGCGGGCCTGCTCGGACAGGCGGCGCTGCGCAAGGGCATGCGCCACAGGGGCGTGCATGTGGACTATCCGCATCTCAAGACCTGGCGCGTGCCCAAGGGCTGGGGCCGCATTCTGGGCGCCACGCTGGCGCTGCTCTACGTGCTGGCGATGCTCGTGCCCCAGAGCATGACCACGATGTTCTACGTGTTCAACGGGCTGTTCAACAAGGTGTTCGCGCTGCAGGGCATCGCAGCCATCTGCTACCTGCTCGACGAGCATGGGCGCTCGCGCACCTGGCAGGGCGTGGTGTTCATCGCCGGGTTCTTCTTCATGGGCGATCTGGCGATGATCGTGGGCATATTCGATCAGGCGACGGATTTCTCCCACCGCCGCGAACGGCTGGGGAAGGAGGAAAACCCGTTTGACCCGCGCAGGCACATGGACGAATAACAGGAAAGAGGACGACGGGAGGATACGAACATGAAAGTCATTCTGCTCAAGGATATCAAGGGAACCGGCAAGAAGGATCAGATCATCGAGGCGTCCGACGGATACGCGCGCAACTACCTGCTCCCCAGGGGGCTGGCGCGCGAGGCGAACGCCGCGAATCTCAACGCGATTGAGAACGCCAAGTCCGCGCAGAAGCACCGCGAGGACGTGGAGCGCGCGCAGGCGCAGGAGACGGCCAGGAAGCTCGCCGGCAAGGTGATCGCCGTGCGCGCGCGCGGCGCGGAGGGCGGCAGGCTCTACGGCTCCGTGACATCCGCGGAGATCGCCGCCGAGCTGGAGAAGCAGTACGGCGTCAAGGTGGAGAAGCGCCGTATCGACGTCAAGAACATCCGCAACGCGGGCGAATACACCGCCGGCGTCTGGCTGTACGCGGGCATCACTGCGGAGATGACCGTGAAGGTGGAGGTTGCCGGAGCGTAACCCCGCCGGAAACCACGAAGGGAAGTGACGGGATGGACGAGCAGGTCGTGCGCGTACCGCCGAACAACGCGGACGCGGAAAAGAGCGTGCTCGGCTGCATGATGCAGGATCGGGAGGCGCTGAGCATCGCCTTTGAGCTGCTGACGGCGGACGACTTTTATCAGCCGGCGAACCGGGAAATCTTCGACGCCATGCATCAGCTCAACACGCAGGGCATGCCTGTTGATCTGGTGACGGTGGACGACGAGCTCGCCCGCCGGGGCACGCTGGAGGGCGTGGGCGGCACGAATTATCTGGTGGAGCTGTCCCAGTGCATGCCCTCCACGGTGAACGCGCGCGCCTACATCCAGATCGTCGATGAGAAGGCGACGCTGCGGCGCATGATCCGGGTGACGGGCGACATCTCGACCGCCTGCTACGCGCAGACCGACCCGGTGAGCAGCATTCTGGGCACGGCGGAAAAGTCGATCTTTGACATCGTGATGCGCCGACACGAGGGCGCGACGCTCAAGCACATCTCGGACGTGCTGCCCGACACCTACCTGCGCATCGAGCGCCTGGAGAAGCTCAAGGGCGGCATCGACGGCGTACCGATGGGCTTTGTGGACCTGGACAACCTGCTCACCGGCCTGCACGGCGGCGAGCTGGTGATCGTGGGCGCGCGCCCGTCGATGGGCAAATCGGCGTTCGGCCTGAACATCACCGGCTATGCGGGCGCGCAGGCTGGCCGCTCCGTGGCGTATTTCTCGCTGGAAATGCCCAACGATCAGCTGGCCATGCGTCTGCTCTGCTCGGATGCGCGGGTGGACATGCAGTCCGTGCGCCACGGCTCGCTGCACGATGAGGACTGGGTGAAGCTCTCCGCGGCGCTGGGCCCGCTGGCCGCGTCGAACATCTACATGGACGACACGTCCGGCATCACGCCCTCGCAGCTGCGCTCGCGCTGCCGCAGGCTCAAGATGGAGCGGGGGCTTGACATGGTGGTTGTGGACTATTTGCAGCTCATGAGCGCCGACGGGCGCACGGAGAACCGGCAAAACGAGGTCAGCGAGATCTCGCGCAACCTCAAGTCGATCGCCAAGGAACTGAATGTGCCGGTCGTCGCGCTGGCGCAGCTCTCGCGTGCCGGCGCGCAGCGCAGCGACAAGCGCCCGATCCTCTCGGACCTGCGCGATTCGGGCGCCATCGAGCAGGACGCCGACGTGATCATGTTCCTGCACAGAGAGGAATACTACGATCCCAACACCGAGGACAAGAACATCGCGGAGGTCATCGTCGCCAAGCAGCGCAACGGCCCGCTGGGCACGGTGAAGCTGGCCTGGCTGGGACAGTACACGCGCTTTGCCAGCTTGCAGCAGGGCGCATGAGGTGAAGCATGCACACGCTGGTGGTGGCAGAAAAGCCGTCCGTCGCGCGCGACATCGCGCGCGTGCTGGGCGCAATGGGGCGGGGCGAAGGCTGCCTGCGGGGCGAAGGATACGTCGTCACGTGGGCCGTCGGCCATCTGGTCACGCTCAAGGAGCCGCAGGAGCTGGACGCGCGCTACGCCAAATGGCGTGCGCAGGATCTGCCGATTCTGCCCGAAAAGATGGAGACCAAGGTCATCCGCAAGACGAGCGCGCAGTTCAAGGCGGTCAAAGCGCTCATGAACGACGCGGAGACGGCGGACATCGTCTGCGCGACGGACTCCGGACGCGAGGGCGAGCTGATCTTTCGCTATATCTACGATCAGGCGGGCTGCAAAAAGCCGGTCAGGCGCCTGTGGATTTCTTCCATGACCGACGAGGCGATTCGTCAGGGGTTTGACGCGCTGCGCCCGTCGTCCGATTACGACGCGCTCTACGAGAGCGCGCGCTGCCGCGCGGACGCGGACTGGCTCATCGGCATGAACGCCACGCGCGCCTATACGCTGCGCTACGGCGTGCTGCTGTCGGTGGGCCGCGTGCAGACGCCGACGCTCTCCATGCTGGTCAAGCGCCGCAGAGAGATCGACGCGTTCGTCCCGCAGACGTACTACACGGTGCGCGCGGACTTTGGCGACTATCGCGGCGTCTACGTGACGGCCGAGGGAGAAAAGCGCGTGGACAGCCGCGAGGCGGCGCAGGCGATCGCCGCGCGCGCCAGGGGCGGGACGGGCACGGTGACAAAGGCCGCGCGCGAGCGCAAGAGCGAGCCGCCGCCGCTGCTCTACGACCTGACGACGCTCCAGAGGGAGGCCAACGCGCAGCTGGGGCTGACGGCCAGGCAGACGCTGGCGGCCGCGCAGAAGCTCTACGAGCAGCACAAGCTGATCACCTATCCGCGCACGGACAGCCGCCATCTCTCCTGCGACATGCTGGGCAAGGTGGAGAAGGCGCTTGCCGCCTACGACGGCGACCTGCAAGCGATCGGCGAGCAGGCGCTTTCGTTCGGCGTCGCGCGCACAAAGCGCGTGTTTGACGACGCGAAGCTGACCGACCACCACGCCATCATCCCCACGGGCAGGCGTGCGGCGGGGATGAACCTGACGGCAAACGAGCGCAGGCTCTACGAGATGGTGGCCCGGCGTCTGGCTGCTGCGTTTTATCCGGCCTACGAGTACGACGCGCTGCGCGTGGTGACGCGCGTGGGCGAGGACGACTTCCTGGCCACCGGCAGGAGCGTCGTGCAGGAGGGCTGGAAGGCGGTCTACCGCCGCGAGGCGAAGAAGGCCGAGGACGGCGAGGAGCAGGCGCTGCCGCCGCTTGCCCGGGGCGACACGCGGATCTGCCGGGATGCGCAGGTCAAGCAGGAGCAGACGAAGCCGCCCAAGGAACACACGGACGCGACGCTGCTGCGGGAGATGGAGCACGCGGGCAGGCGGATCGAGGACGAGGCGCTGCGCGAGCAGATGAAGGACTGCGCGCTGGGCACCCCGGCCACGCGCGCGGCGATCATCGAGCGGCTCATCGAGGTCGGCTACGTGAAGCGCGCGGGCCGTACGCTGACGGCCACGCCCAAAGGCGTGCGGCTCATCGAGGCGGTGCCCCCGGAGATCGCCTCCCCGGAGACGACGGGCCGCTGGGAGCGGGCGCTCTCGCAGATCGCGCGCGGCGAGGGCGAGGAAGCGCGCTTTCGCGCGGGCATCGCGCGGCTGGCGGCATTTCTGGTGCAGCACGCGGCCTCCGCGCCGGACGTGCCCTTTGACAGGGAGGAGCGGCGCGGCAAGCGGGGCAGGCGGCCCGCGGATCTGGGGCTTGCGTGCCCCATGTGCGGGCAGGGGAAGATCGCCGAGAACTCGAAGAGCTTCTACTGCACGCGCTTTCGCGACGGCTGCAAGTTTACGGTCTGGAAGGACGCGCTGGTGCGCGCGGGCGGGCCGCCGCTGGACGCGAAGCTCATGAAGCTCTGCGTGGAGAAGCGGGACGTGCGCGGCTCCACGGGCGTGATTCACTACGACAACGGACGGGTTCGCTTCACCCCGATCGGGCGCTGAGGCGCAAAAGACATCCAATAAGGCGGGAAACGACATGGAATTCTATTCTCAGGCGGACTTAGAAGCGAGCAGACGGGAAAAGCGCAGCCGGATCCGGTGCACGCTGCTGCTCATGATGCCCTTTGCGGTGCTGGGCGCGGCGGCCTTCGCCATGCGCAAGGAGGCGCTGAGCATCGCGGGCTTCGTGCTCGCAGGCGCGATACTGATCTTCCTGTGCGATCTGCGCATCAAGCCCGCCGCCTCCTATGTGCGCTTTCTGGAGGAGGTGCACAGCGGCCTGACGCACGAGACGCTCGGCACGTTGGTGCGCGTGGGCGAGGATCCGGTGTACGACGAGGGCGTCGTCTTCTACGAGGTCATCCTCAACATCTACGAGGACATGAGCGTGGAGGGCGAGCGCCGCTTTCTGCTGGACGGCAAAAAGACGATTCCGCAGGAATGGATCGGACGCGACGTGCTGGTCACCAGCCACGGCACCAGCCTGTTGGCGATGAGGCCCGCCGAGGCGAAGGCATGAGCGGCGCGCGCGCGCAGCGTGCGTGCTTTGCGCTGCTGCTGGCGCTCATCGGCGTGAGCATGTTCCTGCTCAACTGCCACATGCCGCTGATGATGGACGACTACGACTACAGCTTTTCCTGGAGCACGGGCGAACGGCTCGCAGGCGTCGGCGACGTCCTCGCCTCGCAGGCCGCGCATTACCGGCTCTGGGGCGGGCGCAGCGTGGTGCATGCGCTGGCGCAGCTCTTCCTGTACTGGGGCGAGGGCGTGTTCAACGTGGCCAATGCGCTCATGTATCTGGTGCTCCTGCTGGAGATCTGCGCCCTTGCGGGAAGGCGGGACGGCCGCACGCTGCTCTGCGCGCACGGCCTGCTGCTCTTGACCGTGCCGTTCTTCGGCACCGTCTTTTTGTGGCTGGACGGCGCGTGCAACTACCTGTGGGGCACGGCGCTGGCGCTCGTGCCGCTGCTCATCGCCAAGAGCGAGCGCGGGGGCGGCTTTTTTGATGCGGACGGCCTGCGCGGTGCGCCGGCGGTGCCGGTCAGCTTTCTGGCGGGCTGGACGAACGAGAACACAGCCTGCGGCGTGCTGGCCGCGCTGCTGTTGCTGCTCGCCCATGACGCGGTGAAAGGCAGGCGGATTCGCCCATGGCGCGCGGCGGCGCTGGCCGCGCAGGCGCTGGGCGTGGCCGTGATGCTGCTGGCGCCGGGCAATTTTGCGCGGGCGAGCGAGGAGGCCACGCGCGGCTTTCTCGCGGAGATGATCTACCGCGCGGCGGTGATCGCCTGGTGCACGCTGTGCAGCGCGGGCGTCGTGCTGGCGCTTGGGGCTGCGGTGGTGCTCTTCGCCCGCAGGCGGCGCGTGGCGCTGCGCCTGGAGCGCGCGGCGCTGCCCGTGCTCGCCGCCGTGCTCAGCGCAGGCGCGCTGCTGGGCTCGCCGCAGATCTCCGACCGGTCGTTCACCGCCGTGGCCGTGCTGTGCATTGCGGCGCTGCTGGCGCTGTGCGGCCAGATCGCGGTTTCCCGGCGGGCGGCGGCGGGCGGCGCGGCGGTCATGGCGCTGCTCGTCGCGCTGGGCACGGCGGTCGCGCTGCGCGACGTGACGGCGCACGAGGCCGCCTGGCAGGCGCAGGTTGAGCGCATCGAAGCGGCGGCCAAAGCGGGCGAGGCGGAGGTGACGGTCGCTTCGGTGCCGTCCACGTCGCGCTTTACGATGGAAGTCACCTTGCAGACGGACCCGGACGCATGGCCCAACAGAACGCTGGGGAAATACTATGGC
Organism: uncultured Clostridia bacterium; assembly: GCA_944333055.1. Taxonomy (GTDB): domain Bacteria; phylum Bacillota; class Clostridia; order Christensenellales; family Aristaeellaceae; genus Ventricola. The sequence goes on along the minus strand of CALVKT010000007.1, from coordinate 42,548 downwards.
ATTCGCGTGCGCGGACAGTGATTGCGGCAATCGCGTGACAAAATGGTGAACAATGACGCCGGATGGCGAAAAACCGCAGGCCGCGCGCGCCATGCCGGCGCGCGCGGCTTGACATTTGTGTGACGGCCCACTATAATGTAACGTATATTGCCGGACTGCGGCTGAAAGGAAGAGAACGAGACATGAAAAAGGGAATCGCACTGATCGCCATGCTGCTCGCGGCGGCGCTGATGCTCTCCGGCTGCAACCTGATCGGTTACGACGAAGAGCTCGACGGCGCGCAGGTGGTGGCCAAGGTCAACGATACCGAGATCACGAAGGCGGACTGGCTCAACTACCGCGACTATCTGGTCGAGTACGAGCAGCAGTACATGCAGCAGTACTACGGCATCTCTCTGCCGGTGGATGAGGAGACGATGGCCTCCTACGGCGAGCTGGCGCTCGAACAGATGATCGAATCCGCCGTCATCGAGGACAAGATGGAGGAGCTGGGGTTCATCGAGCTGACCGAGGAAGAGACGGCCGAGGTGGAAGTGTACGCCGATTCCATGCTTGAAATGTATAAGATGCTGGTGCGCTACCAGAACTATCCGGATCTGGAGACCGTCGAAGAGGAGCAGGAGCGCCTGACGGCCGCTGTGGCGACCGACGGCGAGGCGACCGAAGCGACGCCCGCCGAGCCACAGGAGCCCGTGGCGACGATCACCGACGCCCAGCTCGACGAGATGCTGACCAACGACCTGAACACGCTGGGCTACACGCGCGATTACTTCGTGCAGTCCCAGACGATGTCCGTGCAGAGCGAGAAGCTGCGCGAGCACACGTATGCGGACGTGACCGTCACCGACGAGCAGGTGAAGGAAGAATTTGACAACCGCGTGGCGGAGCAGAAGGAGACCTACGACGCGACGCCCAGCGCCTACGCCTATGCGGAGCAGAACGGCACCGAGCTGTACTACATGCCGGAGGGCTACCGCGGCGTGAAGAATCTGCTCGTCTCCATCAGCGACGAGAAGCAGAGCGAGATCGACACGCTCAACAGCGAGCTGAGCACCGCCAACAGCCTGATTACCAGCGGCAATGCCGATCTGGAGGAGCTCAAGGCGCAGGATACGGCCGGCTACGACGAGGAAGCGCTGGCCGACTACCAGACGCAGATCGCGGCGCTGGAGGAGCAGGTGACCACCGCGCAGGCGACCGTCGAGGAGACGCAGGCGAAGCTTGACGCGGCGAATGAGGCGGCCTTTGCCGAGATCCTGCCCGTCGCGCAGGAGGCGTTGGCCAAGGCGCAGGCCGGCGAGGACTTCGACGCGCTGATCGAGGCCTACGGCGATGATCCGGGCATGGAGTCCGAGCCCAACAAGAGCCGCGGCTATCTGGTCTGCGAGGGGCTTGACATGTACGAGCAGAGCTTCCAGGATGCGGCGATGGCGCTGGCGAATGTGGGCGACGTGTCCGCTGAGCTGGTGCAGACCAGCTACGGCTATCACATCCTGCAATACGCCGGCGATGTGACCGGCGGCGCGGTGGAATACACCGACGAGGTCAAGACCGCGCTCTACGACGAGATGCTCGCCGAGGCGCAGGAGGCCGCTTACGATGCGGCGGTGACCCAGTGGGTCTCCGAGGCGGATGTGAAGACATTCAGCAAGGTCATGGAGTAAGGCACTCTGATGAATCGGGAAACGGACGGCATGTGCGTGCCGTCCGTTTTCGTGTGTTCAGCGATCGCCTCGCGTCCGTGGGCGTATCGCCCGGCGTCGGCGCGCATAGGATGGGAGCGGGAGGGGATGGCTGTGCGCAGATGCGGCGATCACGGCAGGCGGATGGCGGGCATCCTGCTGGGGCTCACGGGGGTGCTGACCGTGTTCCTGTGCCTGCCAATGGAATGCCTGCTCATCGCGCTGGGCGTTGCGATGACGGTCATCGGCCTCATGCTGCTCAGCGAGTGAAGGGGGAGGGTGCCATGAGCGTCAGGATGATCTGCATCAAAGCGCCGCGGTTCGTGCGCGCGCTGGTGCGCTGGTTTTCCGGAAAAAAGGGATGAACGAAAAACACCCGGCTCCGCGATTGGAGCCGGGTGTCCTCATGTCAACAGCAACCTTACAGCGCGCGCTCGACCTTGCCGCTGCGCAGGCAACGGGTGCAGACATTCATGTGACGGACAGTGCCGCCAACGGTCACGCGAACACGCTGGGTGTTCGGCAGCCAGACACGATTGCTCTTGCGATTGGAGTGGCTGACGTTGTGGCCGCTCATCGCGCCCTTCTGGCAAACCTCACAAATCTTCCCCATGATCACACCTCCTTCTGGTGCGTAAACAGTCATAACGTGATTATTTTAGCACCGGCGACCCGATTTGACAAGTGTTTTTTGCATTTTGTTTTGAATAAAATGAGAAAAAAAGGCCGCCGGCTCGGACAAAGCGGAGAAAAGCGCGCGTATGACGCAGTTTTTTTCTGAGGAATCCTTGTAAAATCGAGCGCTTTCTTGTATACTGTACAGTGATCCACTGAGATTTCGGGTCAGTATGACCCTGCGCAAGGAGGGTTTTTCATGGAATGTAAAATCAGCAACGACCTCGGTCAGATTACGATCAGCGATGATGTCCTGCTGAAGGTGGCGGGTTACGCTGCGCTGGAGTGCTACGGCATCGTGGCGATGTCTTCCAAGCGCGCCAAGGATGGTTTTGTGGAATGGCTGGGCAGGGAGAACCTGACCAAGGGCGTGCGCGTCAACGTGACGCCCGATGGCATCGATATCGACCTGTACATCATTGTCGAGTACGGCATCTCCATCGTGGAGGTTTGCAAGATCATCAAATCTCAGGTCTGCTACAAGATCGAGAACATGACGGGCGCAAAAGTGCGCAAGGTGAATATTTCGGTAGAGGGTATCCGCGTCTGATCCCCCTGACGGAAAACTGGAGGCGAATTATTTGTCACAGCAAGCTATTGACGGGTTGCTTCTCAAAGAGATGATCATCGCGGGAGCGAACCTGCTGGAACAAAATCGCGAGGCGATTGACGCGCTGAACGTATTTCCCGTGCCGGATGGCGACACGGGGACCAACATGTCCCTGACGATGAAATCGACCGTCAAGGAGATCGCGGCGCTGGATGATCCCAGCGCATTCAAGATGGCTGGCATGGCGGCGCGCGGCGCGCTCAAGGGCGCGCGCGGCAACTCCGGCGTCATCCTCTCCCAGATCCTGCGCGGCTTCTCCCGCGGCATCGAGGGCTGCGAGACCATCGACGCTCAGGCGTTTGCCAATGGCCTGCGCGCGGGCGCGGACACGGCCTACAAGGCGGTCATGAAGCCCAAGGAGGGCACCATCCTGACCGTCATCCGCGTCATCGCGGAGGACGCGCAGCGCTATGTGGCCAGGAAGCCGCGCACGGTCGGCGATGTGCTCGACAAGATGATCCGCAGCGGCGAGGCGATCCTGGAAAAGACGCCGGACATGCTCCCCGCGCTCAAGCAGGCGGGCGTCGTGGACTCCGGCGGGCAGGGCCTGCTCACGGTCTTCAAGGGCTGGCGCGCGGCGTACAACGGCGAGAAGATCGAGGAGACCGCCGCCGGCGTGGGCAGCGCGGCGACGTTTGAGTTCGAGGACGACCACGACGCGCTCGAAGAGCTGACGTTCAAGTACTGCACCGAGTTCGTCATTCAGGACATGAACGAGGGCGTGACCGAGGACGACATCAACAAGTTCCGCACGCGCCTGGGCCGCATCGGCGACTGCGTGGTCTGCGTGGGCGACTTCGAGTTCGTCAAGGTGCACGTGCACACCAACGATCCGGGCAAGGCCATTCAGTGGGCCTGCGCGATGGGCGATCTGGTGAACCTGAAGATCGACAACATGGCCGAGGAGCGCCGCGAGCGCATGGCCAAGGCCGAGGCGGAGCAGAAGGAAGCTGAGAAGAAGCGCCAGGAGGAAGAGGCCGCCAAGGCCGAGACGCCCGGCAAGGAATACGGCATGGTGGCCGTGTCGCTGGGCGAGGGCTTCTCCAGCATCTTCAATGACCTGGGCGTCGACCACATCGTGGAGGGCGGCCAGACCATGAACCCGAGCATCGAGGACATCCTCGACGCGGTCTATGGCGTGGGCGCCAGGAACGTCATCGTCCTGCCCAACAACTCCAACGTCATCCTCGCCGCCTCGCAGGCCGCGGAGCTGGCGGACGGCGTGAACGTGCTCGTGCTGCCCACCAAGAACGTGGCCATGGGCATCGGCGCGGTCATCGCGTTCAACCCGGAGGCGAGCCCGGAGGAGAACCGCGAGGCGATGACGGCCGCCGCCGAGCAGGTCAAGACCGGTCAGATCACATTTGCCGTGCGCGACACGGTGTTTGAGGACAAGGAGATCAAGGAGGGCGACATCATCGGCATCCACAACGGGCGCATCGAGACGGTCGGCCAGAACGTGCACGACATCGCGGTGGACTTGGTGGGCCACGTGGTGGAGGAGGGCGACTCCCTGATCACCATCTACTACGGCCAGGATACCTCTGAGGAGGACGCGCAGTCGCTGGGCGCCGAGGTGGCGGAGCTCTTTGGCGATCTGGACGTGGAGGTGCAGTACGGCGGACAGCCGCTGTACTATTACCTGATCTCTGCGGAATAAAGCGACATCCTGCCGCGCCTTCGCTGGCGCGGTTTTTTGCATGGGAGGGACACGATGCGCGCGCTCAGCGAGCTCAAGGGCTTTGGGCCCAAGCGCCTTGAAGCGCTGCAAAGGCGCGGCATATGCACCGCGCAGGATCTCATCGAACGGCTGCCCACGGGCTATCGCGATACGACGCATCCGCTCTCCCCGGCTCAGATGACGGAGGGCACGCAGGCATGCTTTGCGGGCTTTGTTACCGGCAAGCCCGCGCTGCACCGCGCGCGCGGCATGCAGTGGGTATCGGCGACGGTGGCGGACGAATGCGGCCGCGTGCGCTGCATGTGGTTCAACCAGCCGTGGATGAAGGACAGGCTGTTTGACACGCAGCACGTGACGCTCTACGGCCGCTGCGTGCGCAAGAAGACCGGCCTGTTCGTGATCAACCCGACGATGGAGGAGCCGGGGCAGATCGTGCCGGTGTATGCGCCGGTGCCCGGCGTCGGGCAGAAGCCGCTGCGCGACGCCGTCCGGCTGCTGCTGGAAGAATACGATCTGCCCGACCCGCTGCCTGCGCCGTTCGTCGCGCGCCACAATCTGATGGCGCGGCGCGAAGCGCTCTGCGAGGCGCACTTTCCCACCGGCTTTGAGGCGCTTGCCCGCGCGAAGGAACGGCTGGCCTTTGAGGAGCTGGTGCTGTTTCAGGCGGCCATCGCCGGGGCGAGCGGCCCGCGCCCGCAGGCGCAGCCGCTTCCCGTGCAGGATGACTGGGTCGATGCGTTCTTTGAAACGCTGCCGTTCCCGCCGACGTGCGCGCAGCGCCGAGCGGCCCTGGAGATCGCTGCGGACATGCGCCAAAGCCGCGCGATGGCGCGCATGGTGCAGGGCGACGTGGGCTGCGGCAAGACGGTGATCGCCTTCTGCGCGCTGGCGCTCTGTGTGCGCGCGGGCGGACAGGGCGCGCTGATGGCGCCCACGGAGATCCTCGCGGCGCAGCACTTTAGAAGCGCCGTGGAGACGCTGGCGCCGCTGGGCATATCCTGCGGCCTGCTCACCGGCAAGATGGCGGCGGCGGAGCGCAGGCGTGCCCGCGAGGCGATCGCCACGGGCGCATGGCAGGTGGTCATCGGCACGCACGCGCTGCTCACGCAGGACGTGACGTTTGCCAACTTGCAGCTGGTCGTCACCGATGAGCAGCACCGCTTCGGCGTGCGCCAGCGCACGACGCTGGCGAGCAAGGGCGTCTCGCCGCACGTGATGGTGATGAGCGCCACGCCGATTCCGCGCTCGCTGTCGCTGGTGCTCTACGGCGATCTCGACCTTTCGCTCGTGGACGAGCTGCCGCCGGGCCGCACGCCCGTGCACACGCGCATTGTGCCGGAGGAGAAGCGCGAAGGGCTGTACGGCTTCATTCGCGCCGAGGCGGCCAAGGGCTTTCAGACGTACGTCGTCTGCCCGCTGGTGGGCGAGGACGCGAAGGACGACCCGGACGTGCGCAGCGCGTCGGCGGTGTGCGCGGCGCTCACGCAGGCGCTTGCGCCGCTGCGCGTGGGCCTGGTGCACGGGCGGATGAACAAGCATGACAAGGAGGAGACGCTCGATCGCTTTTACGCGGGGAAGCTCGACGTGCTGGTCGCCACGACGGTGATCGAGGTGGGCGTCAACGTGCCGCGCGCGACGGTGATGGTCATCGAGGGGGCGGAGCGCTTCGGCCTGGCGCAGCTCCATCAGCTGCGCGGGCGCGTGGGGCGGGGCGCGCAGGAGAGCTGGTGCTTCCTGATGGCCGAGCCCAATGAGCGCCTGCGCACGCTGACGGCGACCCACGACGGGTTTGCCGTCGCGCAGAAGGATCTGGAGCTGCGCGGCGCGGGCGAGTTCTTCGGCACGCGCCAGCACGGCGAGCCGCAGATGCCGGCGCTGATGCTCTCCTCCGATTCGCGGCTGCTGGCCCGCGCGCGCGACGCCTTTCTGGAATTGTCCAAAGATCCTACATTTGAGGCGGAGCGGACGGCCCTGCTGCGCGCGGCGGCGGCGCGCCGAAGCGGCGTTTTTCTGGCCAGAAACTGAGTGCCTGAGGAGGGCTTTGCGTCATGCCGGATGCAGGCGCCGTTTGCATGTAGGTCATGAGCCGAAATATATACAAAGGAATTGCCCAAAAAACATTGAAAAATGGTTGAAAAGGCATTATAATCAGTGGTGTGCAGCCCTGCCCACAGGGCTGTTCAATCGTCTATTCACCTGCATTTTCCATTTCGGAATGCAGGAATGATCACTTTTGAAGGAGGGCTTGGCAGCATGAAGTACGTTTACCTCTTTAAAGAAGGCGACGCCAGCATGCGCAATACGCTTGGTGGTAAGGGTGCAAACCTCGCGGAGATGACCCGCATCGGTCTCCCGGTTCCGCAGGGATTTACCATTTCCACCGAAGCTTGCACCCGGTACTATGAGGACGGCCGCCGCATCGGCGAGGACATTCAGGCCGAAATCATGGAGAACATCGCCAAGATGGAGAAGATCACCGGCAAGAAGTTCGGCGATCTGGAGAACCCGCTCTTGGTCTCCGTCCGTTCCGGCGCGCGCGCGTCCATGCCAGGCATGATGGATACCATCCTGAACCTGGGCCTCAACGAAGAAGTGGTCAACGTCATGGCCGCCAAGTCCGGCAACCCGCGCTGGGCGTGGGATTGCTATCGCCGCTTCATCCAGATGTACTCCGACGTCGTCATGGAGGTAGGCAAGAAGTACTTTGAAAAGCTCATCGATGAGATGAAGGAGAAGAAGGGCATCACGCAGGACGTCGATCTGACGGCGGATGACCTCAAGGAGCTGTGCGCGCAGTTCAAGGCCGAGTACAAGAGCAAGCTGGGCGCCGACTTCCCGGTCGACCCGAAGGTGCAGCTCTTCGGCGCGATTGAGGCCGTCTTCCGCAGCTGGGACAACCCCCGCGCCAACATCTACCGCATGGATCACGACATCCCGTACTCCTGGGGCACCGCCGTCAACGTGCAGATGATGGCCTTTGGCAACATGGGCGACGACTGCGGCACCGGCGTCGCGTTCACCCGCTCGCCCGCCACCGGCGAGAAGGGGTTGTTCGGCGAATTCCTCACCAACGCACAGGGCGAGGACGTCGTGGCCGGCGTGCGCACCCCGATGCCGATCTCCGAGATGGAGCAGAAGTTCCCGCAGGTGTACAAGCAGTTCGTGGAGGTCTGCCAGATTCTGGAAAACCACTACCACGACATGCAGGACATGGAGTTCACCATTGAGAACCAGAAGCTCTACATGCTCCAAACCCGAAACGGCAAGCGCACCGCCGCCGCCGCCATCAAGATCGCCTGCGACCTCATCGACGAGGGCATGATCACCGAGGAAGAGGCGCTCATGCAGATCGACGCCAAGAGCCTGGACATGCTGCTGCACCCGACGTTTGATCAGGCTGCGCTCAAGAAGGCCGTGCCGATCTCCAAGGGCATCGCGGCGTCTCCGGGCGCGGCGGCCGGCACCGTCGTCTTCACCGCCGAGGACGCCGTGGCGCACGGCAAGAAGGGCGAGAAGGTCATCCTCGTGCGCCTGGAGACCTCGCCGGAGGACATCGAGGGCATGAAGTACGCGCAGGGCATCCTGACTGTGCGCGGCGGCCAGACGTCTCACGCCGCCGTCGTTGCCCGCGGCATGGGCACATGCTGCGTCTCCGGCTGCGGCGAGATCAGGATGGACGAGGAGAACAAGCGCTTCACGCTCAAGGGCAAGACGTTCACCGAGGGCGACGTGCTCTCTCTGGACGGCTCCACCGGCAACATCTACGACAGCCTGATCCCGACCGTCCCGGCCGATCCCAACAGCGGCTACTTCGGGCGCATCATGGAGCTGTCGGACAAGTACAAGAAGCTGGCCGTGCGCACCAACGCCGACTCTCCTGCCGACGCCAGGCAGGCGGCTGCATTCGGCGCGCAGGGCATCGGCCTGTGCCGCACCGAGCACATGTTCTTTGAGCCGGACCGCATCGGCGCATTCCGCGAGATGATCTGCTCGGAAACCGTGGAGGAGCGCGAGGCCGCGCTGGCGAAGATCGAGCCGATGCAGCAGAGCGACTTCGAGGGCCTGTTTGAGGCGCTGGAGGGCCATCCGGTCTGCATCCGCTTCCTGGATCCGCCGCTGCACGAGTTCGTGCCCACCGATGAGGCGGACATTCAGGCGCTCGCCGACGCGCAGGGCAAGTCCGTGACCTACATCAAGCAGGTCATCAAGGATCTGCATGAGTTCAACCCGATGATGGGCCACCGCGGCTGCCGCCTCTCCGTCACCTATCCGGAGATCGCCAAGATGCAGACGACCGCCGTCATCAAGGCCGCGCTGGTCGTGCAGGCGCGCCACGCGGACTGGAACGTCGTGCCGGAGATCATGATCCCGCTGGTCAGCGAGGTCAAGGAGCTCAAGTACGTCAAGGACGTCGTCGTCAAGACGGCGGACGCGCTCATCGCTCAGGCCGGTTCTTCCCTCAAGTATCAGGTCGGCACCATGATCGAGATCCCGCGCGCCGCGCTGACCGCCGACGAGATCGCGGCCGAGGCCGAGTTCTTCTGCTTTGGCACCAACGACCTGACGCAGATGACGTTCGGCTTCAGCCGTGACGATGCGGGCAAGTTCCTGCCGGCATATTACTCCGGCAAGATCTACGAGTCCGATCCGTTTGCGCGTCTGGATACCAACGGTGTGGGCAAGCTGATGGACATGGCCGTGAAGATGGGCCGTGCCGTCCGTCCGACGCTCCACTGCGGCATCTGCGGCGAGCACGGCGGCGACCCGTCCTCCATCGAGTTCTGCCACAAGATCGGTCTGGACTACGTGTCCTGCTCGCCGTTCCGCGTGCCCATCGCGCGCCTGAGCGCCGCGCAGGCTGCCATCAAGGACGCCCGCAGCAAGTAATCCGCATCATTCGCGTTTCCCGCGCACGCACTCGTGTGCGCGGGGACGCTTTTTTTGTCCCCTGAACGGCCCGGCAGACGAAGACCCGCGTCTGATCCACACGGCGCAGGGAAAGGACGCACGCCGCGAGGATGCAGGGGCAGCAAAAGACCGCCGGCAAGGCGATGCCGGCGGTCTGTCAATCAGGTTTTGGCGCTGCGAGGACTTGTGCATGCAAAGGAGAGGCTATTGCTTGAGGAGGCCGGCGAGCGCATCCGGCGCGCAGCGGTTGATCTCGTGCCCGGCACCGGGGATGATGTGCAGCGTCCCATGGGGCAGGCGGGAAGCCAATTCTCTGGACGCCTTCAGGTTCGCGGCATCCTTTTCCCCGCAGACGATGATCGCCGGGCAGGAGACCTCGCCTAAACGGTGCGTGAAGTCCATGGTGCGCATGGATCGGGTCAGATGGATGGCGTCCATTTTGGATAGGCCGATGCTCGCAAATGCCTTGCCGGGCATCAGGCGAAAGAGCAGATTCTGGAGGTCAATGAGCCGGGTTGGAACGCGATACTGCGCCCCGATGAGCACAGCGGAAGCGATTTGATCGGGGTGTCGAAGCGTATAATCCAGGGCCAGAATGGCCCCCAAGGAAAGGCCGCAGATCCGAAACGGCGCCTTGACATCCGCATACCGCGCTTCAAGCTCCGCGAGAAGACGATCATATGTCACTTCTTCGCGGGAAAGGGCAAATAGCGCCGGACAGTCCATGTCGGACAGACCGGACAGCGCGACGACCTTCTGCCAATCGCGGGCCGTTTGTCCCAGTCCATGCAGGAAAACCGTTTTCATCTGCGTCACACTCCCGATCGGGCATCGTATGCCATGGATGCGCGATGATGTCAGTATAGCATAGGGAGCGCGCAAGGTCAACCGCGACATCCGGATGAAGCGCGCGGGCGGGGCCGCAGCGGACGAGAGAACGCCGCCCCCAAAGCGCGTGCAACACGCTGTGACGCGCGAAGCGGTCTGCCATGAATTTGCTGGCAGGATCGCCTTTCGTCCGTTCTTCCGCGCCCGCGGGGAACGCTTTTTTTGTCGCGGGGAACGCTTTTTTTGTCGAATTCTCTTTTTCTTTTGCGTGTGATGTGGTACAATATCATTTACGGTTCTTTGTCAATCGAAAAGAATGACGAAATGGCGAAGGTCTGCAAGAAAAGACCGGCTTGTTTCGTCTGTTTTGTATGAGGAAAGTAGAGGAGGCGATTTCATGAGATCCAACAGGCCCAGCTATGCCAGCGCGCCTGCCGGTTCCTCAAGGGCGCTGGATCAAAAGCCGAAGCCCAAACGCCCGAAGCGGGAGTGGAATCAGCTTCTGCTGATGCTGTTTTTTGTCGTGCTGCCCGTCTTCGGGTTGCTGGCCATCTTCTTTCAGCCGATGCGCTGGCTGTTCATGCTGCTGACGGTGGCGTGTCTGGCGCTGATGTGGTTCGTGCGCGCCTTTCTGTTTCCGGGCCGCATGATCCTCACCGCCGTGTACGGCCTGCTGATGATCTTCACGCTCGTCACGGCGCTCAGCGCGCAGAGCAGCAGCCCGGTGCGCCAGACGAACCCCTTCGCCCAGACGCAGACGCCGGTGCCGACGCAGGCGCCCGCCTATCTCTACAGCCAGCAGACCGACACGTATGAAGACGATTTGAGCGATTTGCAGCAGGTCGGCGTGAGCGGCGGCAGCGCGGATGAGTCCGTTCAGGATCTGGGCGTGACGGACACCGGCGCGACCGGCTACACGGCGGACACGAAGTCCGGGGCGGAGATCGCGCTGGAGAACTTCATGGAGAAGTGGCGCAAGGGCATCATCGCCGACATGGTGTCGTATACCGCGCCGAGCTGGCGCGAGGCGCAGGCGGATTCCGCGCAGCAGCAGCTCTTCTGGAAGTTCGCGCAGAAGCCGCTTCAGGACTGGCGGCAGGTTTCCGCGCCCACGGGCACGGATGCCAGCACGGCCCGCACGATCACCATCGAGGCGGACGTCAGCTACAGCGGCGAGATCCTCACCTATCGCTACGACGCGATCGCCCTGTACGAGCAGGAAGCCTGGTACATCGATCCGGATTCGCTCTCCAGCGGCGTCTTGCAGGTGCCGTCCACGCCGACGCCCGACCCGAATGCGACGCCGGAGCCCACGCCGGAGCCCACGCCCACGCCGACGCCCGGCCCCAAGACCAAGCTCTACTACAACAAGGACGGCGGCAGATACTATCACGCCGATCAGAACTGTCCGTCCGTGGCGGATGAATACCTGCCGCTCTCCGGCAGCTTCACCTACGGTGACATCAACAAGAGCCCGTACACGCGCCTTTCGCCCTGCGAACGCTGCGAAGCGCCCAGCAGGTAAACCGGGCGCCCCAGGACCGGCGCACATACAGAATCCTCCGCATGCGGCAAGCGTGCGGAGGATTTGCTATGTCGGCGCATCCGGATGCGTCACAGGGAAAGGAAAAACAGGTCGTAGGCGTCGTCAAAGCCGAAGCAGTCGTAGGGCATGGGGTTGCCGCCGTTGGTGGATTTCATCTGCGCACAGCAGGACGCCTCGCCGCCGGCGATCACATCGCCCGGCGTGAGCAGACAGCCGCTTTCCGCGGCAAAATCGCACAGGGCGAGCAGGGGATCGTCGGCCTCGCGGGTCTTGAGCAGGGCGGCGCGAAAATCCGGCTCCCGCAGCGCGCGTTCGCGCAGGCGGCGCAGCGTCTCGTGCATGCTCAGCCCTCCCTGCGCAGCGAACCACCGGCGGCGAAGTGCTTTTCGCCCGCCTGAGAGGCGACCCGGAACGTGAAGGCATCCCCGTCGTGCGAGAGGGAGAGCGAGAGCGGCCGGGGCTCGCGGATCTCCTTTTCATACCCGGCGATCAGCTCGCCGATGTAGTGGTCGCGGAGCGCTTCGCCGCCCAGCGCGTCGCACATCCAGGCGATGTAGCGCGTGTTGTTCACGTGGCCGTTGACGTCATAGTCCGAATACATGGGCGTGCGCAGCGTGTGCGCCGTGGTCTCGCCCAGGGCGGGCAGGCGCATGGGCAGCTCGACCGGCACGGGGATGGCGCTGGTGTCCGGAAAGACGAGGTCGGTGGACTTGGGGCTGACGATCTTGCGCGCGTGCATGTCGAGCATCACCCACAGCGCCGCGGCGCCGAGCAGGGGCGTGCCATCCTCCAGCGTGAAGGTGTGATAGCGCGGACAGAAGAAGCGATTGGCCGTGCCGGGCCACGTGGTGTGAATCACGCGCTCGCCGCAGCGGGGCGCGCGCACGCAGCGGACGTGGATGCGCGTGAGCGCGAAGAACAGCCCGCGCGCCATCATGGCGTCGTAGCCGATGCCGAGCGCGAGCGCATGGCGCTCGCCGCCCTCCTGCATGGCGACGAAGAGCGCGCTCATGCGCATGCGGCGCTGCACGTCGCAGTCCGTCGCGCGCACTTCAAAGGTTTCGCTGTATGTGGGGTTCATGATGCCTCCAGAGAATCGTCAGGCCGAAAAAAGCCTTGCGGAATATAGAAGCAAGCATATCACAATTTGCCTTTCTTGACAAGAGCCGCCATATGGATTAAAATTGATTGGATACTGGAACTTTATACTGATTTGAGACGCTCGCGGCTGCGGAGGGAATATGATCAACAGGAAATGGATTGCAAAGGGCGCGGCGCTGTTTGCCTGCGCCGTGATGATGAACGGCCTGCCGGTCCATGCGGAGGAAAAACGCCTGGGCGACTACGTCTACGTGCCGGCCATGCAGGTGAATCAGGCGGCCGGCGCCATCAGCCTGCGCGTGGAAGGGCTGGCGCTGGGCGCCGAGACGGACGCGCCGCAGACGGTGGAGGCGCTCGCCGGCGCGGAGTTTGGCGTGTACGTCTACTCCGGCAGCGGCGAGCTGACGCCGTGGGCCAACCCGCTCTACCCCAGCGAACCCATGCGCATCCGCACGGGCGAGGGGGAGACGCGCTTTAGCCTGCCGCAGGGCGCGCAGTATTACCTGCGCCAGGAGAGCGCGCCGGAGGGCTATCTGTTTGACAGCGAGACGCTCATCCCCGTCACGGGCGAGGAGATCGTCGTGCAAAACGCCATGGCGGGCCAGCTGCTCATCAGCGCGGTGGACTCGCTGGGCGCGCCCGTGGCGGGCGTGCAGATCGAGGTGACGGACGAGGCGGGCGAGGCGCACGCGCTCGTCACCGACGCCAACGGCGAAGCCGTGTTCACCTGCGCGCAGCCGCAGCGCTGCATCGTGCGCGAGGCCGGGCTGCCGGAAGGCGTGTTTGCCGCGCGCAGCGTGACGGGCGGCGAGGCGGCCGGGGAAGGCGTGACGGTGGACGTGGCGCCGGCGACGCGCGCGCGCGTGACGTTTGAGCATCCGGCTTCCGGCACGGTGCGCCTTGACGTGCAGTACGCCGTCATCGACGACAACGCGCAGACCGTGACGCAGCCGCTTGCGGGCGTGCAGATGGAGATCCTCAGCGATCCGGCGGTCAGCGTGGTCACGGACGCGCAGGGCCAGGCGAGCGCGTCGCTGCTGGAGGGCACGTACGCCGTGCGCCTGCGCTATGCAGGCGAGGAGCGGGCGGTTCTGCCGGTGACCGAGGGGCAGATGATCGTGGAGAGCGGCTCCACGACGCTGATCGAGCTGACCGCGACGCAGGCGACGGGGCGCATCGTGCTGCTCGCCCACAGCGAAAATGCGCTGGACGGCGGCAGCGTGACGCTACAGTGCGTGGAGACGGGCGAGGAATTCGGCCCGTATGCGCTCGATGCGGAGGGCATGGCCGTCTCGGAGCCGCTTGAGGCGGGCACGTACCGCGTGCATGCGCTGACGGTGGACGGCGATTTCGTCTTTGGTGGGATCAGCTGCGAGGGCGCGCAGGCGCAGGAGGCGGACGGCCTGGCGCTGACGGTGCGCGGCGGCGCGGTGACGCAGGCGGAGATCGAGCTGCTCACGCGCGAGAAGCAGCTCTTCGGGCTGGTGATCGAGCAGCTCGACGAACAGGGACAGGCGCAGCAGGAGGCGATGGGCGAGTCGCTCACGCTGACGCTGGAGGATGAAGCCGGAGCGGCGGTCGCACAGGTGGAGACCGCGCTGGGCATCGCGTCCATCGAGGCGCTCAGCGGCACGTACACGCTGCGCATGGAGGAGCGCGATGCGCACGAACTCGGCGTGCAGCCGGTTTCAAGGCCCTTCACGCTGCCCTCCGTGCAGGAGACGATCGTATTCCCGTCCGAGAGCACGCGCATCCTGATTTCGAGCGTCGATGAGACGGACGCGCCGGCGGGCGGCGCGGTCTATCAGCTCACCGACTGCACCGGCGCGCGCTTTGAAGTGACCTGCGATGCGGACGGCATGGCCGTCTCCCCGCTGCTGGCCGTGGGCGATGTGACGGTGGAGACGCTGGATGCGCCGGCGGGCCATGCGAAGGCCGATGCGCAGACGGTGCAGGCGAAGGCAGGCGAAGCTGTGCGCGCGGTGATCGCGCACGAACGCTACGGCAGCGTGGCGCTCAGCGTGCGCATGCAGCGCCTGAACGAGGCGGGCGAGGCGGTATATGCGCCGATGAGCGGCGTGCAGGTGCGCATCTCGCGCGAGGACGGCGCGGATATCACGCTGGAGACCGACGAGGACGGCCGCGCAAGCGCCGTGCTGGAGGCCGGCGAGTACGAGGCGGTCGTGAATGAGAAGGCGCTGAGCACGGGCGTGCGCGCCCAGGAACCCGTTCGCTTCACCGTGTCGAACACGCAGGAAACGCAGGTGGACGCCGTCTGCCTGGATGCGCTGGGCGGCGTGCGCGTGCGCCTGACGGGCGGAACGCTGAGCGACGCGCAGATGGCGCAGGTGCGCTTTGAGCTCGTGGATGCGGACGGCACGCACATCGAGATGAGCCTGCAGGACGGCGCGCTCTACGTGGGCGGCCTGGCGGCGGGCGAGTATGCGCTTCATCAGACGCAGATGCCGCAGGGCTATGCGCTGGCGGACGCGCGCAGCGTGACGGTATCGGGCGGCGAGGTCGCCGAGGTCAGCGTACCGCTGGAGGAATACGCCGTGCTGACCGTCAGCAAGACGGGCCTCACGTTTGACAACGCGCTGCGCACGTACATCGTGCCGCTCTCCGGCGAATACGCCGTCTTCACGAAGGAAGACGGGGCGATGAAGCCGTATCCCAGCGAGGACGCGCAGATGACGGTCTGGGCGAACGTGACGGCGCAGGAGGTTGCGCAGGGCAAGGCCGACAGCGTAAAACTCCCCGCGGACGTCGAGGGCACGACGTATTACCTGCACGAGCGCAGCAGCGCGGCGGGATTCGCCGCGGACGAGACGTATTACGAGGTCGTGCTGCGCGCGGGCGAGACGGTGAAGCTCGAATGTGCGGTCTCCAGCGACAGGGGCTTCTTTGCGCTGGATACGGTGGACGCGGCGACCGGCGAACACATCGCCGGCGGCACGTATGAGCTGATCGACGCGAACAGCGGCGAGGTGGAACTCTCCTTTGAGATGGGCGAGGCGGCTTACCAAAATGCCATGGCCGTGCCCGTCGGGCAGTATGTGCTGCGCCAGACGCAGGCCGCGCCGGGCTACGCGCTGAGCGAACCGCATGAAGCGGACGTGACCGTGGAGCCGTATCTGACCCAGGGCGGCACGGTGACGAGCGTGCAGATGCGTGCCGCGCGCGTGCCGCAGGACGGCGCGCTGGCGCTCATCGAGGCCGTCTACGCGGCGCAGCAGCAGGGCCTGACGCTGCTGTGCGTGGACACGGGCGCGCTGGACGGCGGTGAGACGCTGATCGCGCCGAGCCTGACCGTCGAAGTCGGCGCGGCCGGCAGCGAGCGCAGCGACATCGTCAGCGTGGTGATCACCGGCGCGGGCGATGCGTCGGGCGGCGCCTATCGCGCGCGAGTGGAATACTGTCTGGCGGGCGGCGGCTGGCAGCCGTCCGACGCACGGGAGACCGGCGTGCTCTCCGGCCCGACGGCGGTGAGCCTGAACGACGTGCACGACGACATCTGCGCCGTGCGCATCACCTACATCGACGATGCGACCGGCGAGGAAGCCGTGCGCGGCGGCTTTACGCCGGGCCAGATCGCGCTGAGCGTGGAAGCCAGCGCGCAGGGCGCGGTGAACATGCGCGCAAGCGCGGCCTTCGAGGGCGCGTTCGTCTATCGCACGCAGCCCGATACGGCCGTCAACGCGCTCACGCGCCGCGCGGAGGCGGAATGCGATTTCACCATGCAGGCCGATGGCCTGTTTGAGACGGTGAGCGCCGGGCGCGACGGCCACATCAGCGGCGTGGCCTTCTTTGACGAGGACGCCGACGGCGTGATGGACGCGGGCGAGACGGGCCGCTATGCGGGCCTGCCGGTCTCCCTGCTCACATCGGGCGGCGAGGTGGTCGCCACCGCGCGCACCGATGCGGATGGACGGTATGCGTTTGACACGCTCTCCGGCGGCACATACACGGTGCAGTTCGACGCGGGCGACAGCCTGGTGTTCTCCGGCGGCAGCCTGTACAGCAGCCATGTGACCTCCGGCGTGACGGACATGCGCGAGGGCACGAGCGACGCGCTGCCCATCGACGGCGAACACACGGATTACATCGTGAACGTCGGATGTATTTTTGCGGCAAAGGTCGTCGGTCAGGCGTATGAGATCGTCAAGGGCGGCGAGCAGGTGGGCTTTGCCGGGCTGAACGTGGAGATGCGGTCTGCGGACGCGCGCGAGGAGGAGGAACCCCTCGTCGTCGTCTCCGGCGGCATGGGCGACTTTGGCTTTGGCCGCGTCCTGCCGGGCCGCTATACGCTGACGGTGCAGATCCCGGACGGGTATCTGTGCGCGGAGAGCCGGGACGGCGTCATCGTGCGCGACATCGAACTGGACGCGGGCGATGCGTTTGACATGGGCACCGTGACGCTGCAGAAGGCGGCGTCCGTGCGCGGCGCCGTGCGCGTGGACGACGACGGAGACGGCGCGATGGCGCCGGATGCCGGTGCGCTTTCGGGCGTGCGCGTGGCGCTGCTGCGCCAGAGCGAATCCCATTCCGAGACCGTCGCGGAGACGGTGACGGACGAATATGGCGCGTACGCGTTTGAAGACATCTACGCTGGCACATACAGCGTGCTCTTTGAGCTGGACGGCGATTGGGCGTTCACCCGATACGGCGCGGATTCCGCCGTCTACGGCGCGGTCGCCAAGAGCGGCGCGACCCGCTCGTTTGCGCTTGAGCCGGGCGACGAGCTGGACGGCGTGAACGCGGGCGTGACCATCCCGGCGACGCTGCGCGTGACGGTCTTTAAGGATACGCATTATGACGGCCAGAAGGGCGTCTACGAAGAGGGCCTCTCCGACGTGCAGGTTGCGCTGATCCGCCTGGAGGACGGGCAGGACGCCGAGGAGATCGCCTACACCACCGATGAAAACGGCACGGCCGTCTTTGAGGGCGTCAGCCCGGGCGAATACGTGCTCAGCTACAGCCTGCCGGGCCAGTGGCGCGCGACGAAGCAGGTCGACCCGCAGACGACGAATTATCCCGTCAGCTGCGTGCCCCAGAGCGCGCAGCCCACGGGCCGCAGCGCGCCCTTCACCCTGACGATGGGCGGCGAAGAGACGCTGCTGTACATCGGCGCCATGCAGTCGGGCACGATCAGCGGCGAGGTCTACTATGACGACGACGCCGATGCGAACCGGGACGAGGGCGAGGCGGCCTGCAGCGAGACGCTGGTGGAGCTGCTGGACAGCAGCGAGGCGGTCATCGCGCAGGCGGACGTCGCGCAGGACGGCAGCTACGCCTTTGAGGGCCTTGCGCCCGGGCGATACACCGTGCGCTTTACCGCGCCCGAAGGCTGCGGCTTCTCCGGCACGGAGCGCACGGCCACGCGCGGCGGCGTGCAGGAGAGCGATGAAAACGTCTCGACCACGCGCGTCATCGCCGTGGAGAGCAGGCAGGTGACGGCATCCGCCCATGCCGGCGTGGTGCGCCTGAGCACCGTGTCCGGCCTCATCTGGGAGGACAGCGACGGCGACCGCACGGCGGGCGAGACGGAGCGCGGCATGGCGGGCATCAGCGTCCACCTGATGGACGGCGCGGGCCGAAACATCCTGCACACCGTCGCCACGGACGAGCAGGGACGCTTTGCCTTTGAAGAACTCAAGCCGGGCACCTACAAGCTGCGCGTGGATGCGCAGGAGGATTACGTCTTCTCCGGCGCGATGGAAGGCGGCGTGCTGCCGCTGGAAGAGGAGCGCAGCGGCCGCGGCTATTCCCAGGCGTTTACGCTGCTGGGCGGCGCGCATGTGGACGCCATCGGCTTCGGCCTGCTGACGCAGGGCATGATCGGCGGCGTGATCTGGGAAGACGACGACTTTGACGGCGTGATGGACGACGAGGAAGCCGGCCTGCGCGGCGCGACGGTGACGCTGCTGGATGCGAACGGCGGCGAGGTCGCTGTCAAACAGACGATCCGCAGCGGCGAATTCACGTTTGACCAGCTGATGCCGGGCGCGTATGCGATCGAGGTGACGCTGGCGGACGGATACAGATTTACGGCGGACGGCGCGTCCCATACGCCGCAGGGCGGCGGGCAGCGCGCGCAGATCGCGCTGGGCACGCTGGAGATGGGCGGTTCGATCGCGGACGTGCGCATCGGCGCGCTCAGGACGGCGACGGTCGGCGGCGTCGTCTGGTTCGATGAGGACGACGACGGACGGCGTGCCAGCCGGGAGGCGGGCATGCAGGGCGTGCATGTCCTGCTGGAGAAGATGAGCGGCGCAGACGCGGGCACGCGTTGGGAGACCACAACGGATGCGTCCGGCGCATACGAATTCACCGGCGTGACGCCGGGCGAGGCGGTGCTCACATTCACCCTTGAGGACGGATACGCGTTTGCACGACAGGTTTCGGGCACAAGCCGCGTGAGCTGCGTGCCCGCGCTCGACGCGCTGTGCGCGCAGAGCGACGTGCTGACGATCGCCGCGGGCGAAGACCGGAAGGCGCTTGACGTGGGCGTCGTGGGCGTGGGCACGATCAGCGGCGCGGTCTGGGAGGACAGCGCCTACAACGGCCGCATGGACGGCGAGGAACCCGGCGTGCAGGGCGCGCTGGTGGAGCTGGTCGACGCCGTGACGAAGGAGACGCGCGTCAGCGCGCAGACCGACGAGAACGGCGCATACGCCATGGGCTTTGCGCGCGAGGGCGAATACGTGCTGCGCGTGACGCTGCCGGACGGGCGCATCTTCACCCGCGAGGGCGAGAGCGTCATCGACAGCGTGGACGACGACACTGCGGAGACGGCGGCCTTTGCGCTGGCGATGGGCGAAAGCCTCGACGGCCTGAACGTGGGCGCGATTGTCCCCGCGCAGATCACCGGACGCATGGCCGTGGATGAAGACGCGGACGGGCTGTGTGCAGACGGCGAGCCGGGCTTTGACGGCGCGCTGGTGACGGCCATGCAGGGCGGTACCGTCGTGGCGACGGTTCGCACGGACGAGACGGGCGCATTCCGCTTTGACACGCTGCGCCCGGGCACGTATCGCCTGCGCTATGCGCTGGGCGAGGACGCGCTCTTCGCGCCGGGCGTGATGCTGTCCATGACGGACGCGGACGCGGCGGAGGCCGAAACGGGCGAATACGCGCTCGCCATGGGCGAGACGGCGCATGCCGGCGCGGTGCCCGTGGTGCATGCCGGCGCAATCACCGGACGGGCGTTCTTGGATGCCAATGTGAACGGCGCGATGGACGCCGGGGAAGCGGCGATGACGGACGTGACGGTCGAGCTGCTCGGCGAAGACGGCGCGGTGCGCATGACGGCACAGACCGGCAGCGACGGCGCATACGCCTTCGCGCGGCTGCGCCCCGGCACGTACAGCGTGCGCTTCACGCTGGGCGAGGGCGTGCTCTTCACCGATTACACGGGCAGGGCGGGCGATTCCTGCGTGCCGCTTGACGGCACGGGGACGAGCGAGTCCTTCACCCTGGCGATGGGCGAGACGCGCGGGAACATGCACGTGGGCGGCATCCTGCCGGGCAGGATCGGCGACACGGTCTGGCACGACCGAGACGGCAAAGGCTTGCAGGATTACAAGGAACCGCTGCTCGCGGATGTCGGCCTGACGCTGCTGCGCGTGGACGACGAAGGCGCGATGCAGGAGGTGGCCTCCGTGCGAAGCGACGCGTACGGCTACTATGCGTTTGATGCGCTGCGTCCGGGCACGTACGTGCTGCGGCTCGACGCGCGCCAGGGCGATACGCCGACGTTCAGCTTCGGCGAGCCGATGGGCGAGATCGACAGCGACATCAACCCGGACACGGGCTTGAGCGCGCCGTTCGTGCTGCAGTCCGGCCAGACGCTGCGCAACATCGACGTGGGTCTGACGGATTACGCACAATAAGGAAAAGCCCCTTACAGACCATCGGTCTGTAAGGGGCTTGCTTCGTGTGGAGGGATCAGAGCTGCACCTGACCTGCTACGGCCGCGGCGGCGTCCGCCATCAGCGGGTTGTCAACGGTTTCGATCAGCCCCTGATCGCAGAGGCCGGCGGTCCTGGGATCAAACGGCAGCTGCGCGAGCACGGGCAGGCCGAGCTCGGCGGCCTCCTCGGCGATGTGGGAATGGCCGAAGATCTCGATCTTCTTGCCGCAGTCCGGGCACAGCGCGTAGGACATGTTCTCCACCAGGCCGAGCACCGGGATGTTCATCATGCCGGCCATGTGGACGGCCTTGCGCACGATCATGCCGACCAGGTCCTGCGGGGTGGAGACGACGACCACGCCGCTAAGCGGGATGCTCTGGAACACGGTCAGCGGCACGTCGCCGGTTCCCGGAGGCATGTCGATGACCATGACGTCGAGCTCGCCCCAGGCGACCTCCTCCCAGAACTGCTTGACCGCACCGGCCAGCACCGGGCCGCGCCAGATGACGGGGGAGTCGTCGTGTTCCAGCAGCAGGTTGATGCTCATCACCTTGATGCCGGTGTCGGTTTCGGCGGGGTAGATGAACTCGCCGTCGCCCACGGCCTTCTCCGTGATGCCGAACATCTTGGGAATGGACGGGCCGGTGATGTCGGCGTCCAGCACGCCGACGCGGTAGCCCATGCGCGAGAGCATGACGGCCAGCTCGCCGGAGACGAGCGACTTGCCGACGCCGCCCTTGCCGCTGACCACGCCGATCACCTTGCGCACATTGGGCTGCGCCTTGGGCGCCTCCTGCTGTTCCTGTTTGTTGTGGCTGCACCCGGCGCACGCGGGCTTCGTGCCGCACTCGCTGGGCGAGCAGCCGTTTTGAAGTTCCTCGGACACGGAAATTACTCCTTTCGATCGGGCAGAAACTCTGCTATAATAGCTTTATCCGAATTTTGCCGGAACAATACGATATATATGATATCACGAATCAAAAAAAAAGCAAGGGTGCATGGACGATGAAAAGTGGAAGAGGATGGCGGTGGGCGCTGCGTGCGGCGCTGTGCTGCGCGGCGCTGCTGTGCCCGTGCGCGTGCGCGCGGGCCATGGACGCACAGACGGTGCGCGCGTGGATGGAGCAATTTGCGGGGTCGCTGCCGGGCTTTGCGCTGCTGGGCGATCCGGCGCAGACGGTCAATCCCGCGCGCGACGGGCAGATGCTGCTGGAATACGCGTTTGGCACGGTGCTCACCGACGGCACGAGCAGCCCGTCGGCGGAGGAGATTCTGGAGATCGACATCCGCACCGATCAGGTGGCGGACTGCCGGGGCGTGCGCGTGGGCATGGCGTCCGGCGCGGCGCTGGAGGGCGCGGCGCCCGGAGAATCGGACACGCGATTGTACGTGCTGGGCACGCAGGAATCCGGCTACGGCTGGAGCTGGGCCTACATGGGCGAGGACGGCGTATACGGCGTGGAATACATCACCTACGACGGCAGCGACGCGCAGATGACGGAGTACACGCTCACCTATGTGCTGGACGGCGGCGCGATCAAGGCCATCCGCGTCAAGGCGGCGGACGCGACGCTCGCCCAGGCGCAGGAAGGGCTGCGCACGGCGGAGGAGATCGCCGAGCGCCAGCAGGGCGAAGTGCTCGTGCCGGCAAACGGACAGTCCGTCTTCGGCGAGGCGGATCTGCAGGCGATGGGCGGCCGCGCGCTGGGCGTGCCGGTGTCCGAGCTGGTGCGGCGCATGGGCGAGCCGAGCGACGTGCAGACGCTGCCCCAGGGCGGCGGGCGCATGCTCCTCTACGACGGCGCGGTGGCGCGCCTGGCGCTCGACGAGGCGACGGGCGAGGAGTTGGTGCGGGGGCTGAGCGTGAGCAGCGCGGCCATCGAAGGGCCGCGCGGGCTGGCCGTCGGCCTGTCCGTGCAGGAGGCGGCGTCGCTGTTTTGCTGTGAGGCGGACGTCTACAGCCGGGGCGGCACGCTGTATCTGGCGGGCGAGGCGGCGGGGGAAGCGCCCTACGGCGAGCTGACCGCGCAGGGCGGCGCGCTGACGCTGCGCTACGCCTGCCAGACGCAGAGCGGCGAGGTCGCGCTGCTGGAGGCGGGCATCGAGGACGGCGAGGTGGCGTATTGGTCGCTGCTGTATCAGGATGACGCGGAAGGGGGCGCCTGACGTGACGGATGCGCGGGAGGCGCGCTTTGTGCTGCGCAATGCGCGCGCATTGGCGGCGGACTACATCGCCCGCGCCGTGCGCCCGGGCGACACCGTCGTGGATGCGACGATGGGCAACGGCAAGGACACGCAGTTCCTCTGCGAGTTGGCCGGTGAAAGCGGGCGCGTATACGCGTTCGACGTGCAGGCGGAGGCCGTGACGCGCACGCGTGAGCGGCTTGCGCAGGCCGGCTTGATCGAGCGCGCGACGCTGCTGCTGGCCGGACACGAGACGATGGCCCTGCATGTGCCATCCGGTGTGCAGGCGGTCATGTTCAACCTGGGCTGGCTGCCGGGCGCGGCGCACGCCGTGACCACCAGGACGGACACGACGCTCGCCGCAGTCGATGCGGCTGTGGCGCTGCTTGCTCCGGGCGGCATCGTCACCGTGTGCATCTATCCCGGCCACGAGGAGGGGACGCGCGAGCTGCACGCGCTGACGGACTACGCCGCGGGGCTGTCCGTGCAGCGCTATAACGTGCTGCATCATCGCTTTCTCAACGCCGGAGAGCAGACGCCGCAGCTCATTCTCATACAGAGGAACAAATAGTCAAGCGGCTTTTTGTTAAGATTTTCACTTTTTTGCGCTTTTTGAAAAAAGTGGCAGGAATAGGGAGAAATCCGTTGAATTAAGGAAAACGGGGTAAGTTGTATCTGACTTTGGCGGTTTCGGCCGCCGGAGTTGAACCCATATGATTACGGAGGCGATAGTTGAATGAGCACCCTTCAGGACCTCAATCAGGTGCTCTCACGCAAGCAGGCCATTCTGGAGAATGCTGCTGGCGCTGAGAAGCTCAAGAAGAGCGGCAAGCTCGCCGCGCGTGCGCGCGTGGAGATGCTGCTCGACGAGGGAAGCTTCATGGAGCAGGCGATGCTCCTGAGCGACGCGGGCGTCGTGACCGGCTCCGGCACGGTGGACGGCCGTCCGGTGTACGTAGCTGCGCAGGATTTCGCCGTGATGGACGGCGCCGTCGGCGCGGGCCAGGCCAGGAAGATCGTCAAGATCCTTGAGCTCGCCCGCAAGACCGGTACCCCGGTCGTCCTCATGTGCGACAGCAACGGTGCGCGCGTGGGCGAAGGCGCGGCGGCGCTGGAAGCCTACGCGGATATTTTTGCGCACATGGCGCGCCTGAGCGGCGTGGTGCCGATGATCACCCTGGTGCTGGGCCCGTGCGTGGGCGCGGCGGCGATGATGGCCGAGCTGTCCGATCTGGTGATCGTGGCGAAGGCCGGCGCGCTGCTGCTGGCCGGCCCGCAGGTGCTCAGCGCGACCATGGGCAGGGATGTCGCCAAGGCCGAAGAGCTGGGCGGCGCGCAGATCGCCGTGGAAAACGGCGCGGCGCACTTTGCCTGCGAGACGGAGGAAGAGGCCGTGGCCACCGCCCGCAAGCTGCTGGGCATGCTGCCGGCCAACAACCTTGAGGACGCGCCCTTCTCCGTGGAGGAGGACATGAACCGCACCCTGAGCGGCCTGTCCGCCGGCTGCGAGGGCATGGATGTCATCAATGCGATGGCCGATACCGGCTCCGTGCTGGAGGCGGGCAAGGGCTACACCGGCGCGGCGACCGCCTTTGGCAAACTGGCCGGACGCACCGTGGCGTTCGTGTACACCGGCAAGGGCGACACCTGCGACAAGCGCATGGAGAAGATCGCCCGCTTCGTCCGCTTTGCGGATTGCTACAACATCCCGGTCGTCTCCCTGGTGGACAGCACCGGCCTTGAGATCTTCAAGACCGTGGAGCGCCAGCTGAGCGTCGTGAAGGCCGCCTCCAAGCTGGTCTACGCCTACAGCGAGGCGACCACCCCGAAGATCACCGTGGTCATCGGCAACGCCATCGGCGCGGCGTACGTCGCCATGGGCGGCAGCGCCAACGCGGATGCGACCTATGCCTGGCCGGGCGCGTGCATCAGCCCGGTGACCGGCGAGGCCGCCATCGCGATCTGGGGCAAGGACGAGATCAACAACAGCAAGGGCGACGCGGTTGCCGCGCGCAAGGAGCTGGCGGCCAAGTACGAGGCCGAGGTGGCCGACGGTGTGAATGCCGCTGCATGCGGTCTGGTCGACGACGTCATCGACCCGGCGGACACCCGCAAGATGGTGATCGCTGCGCTGGAGATGATGAGCAGCAAGCGCGATTCCAACCCGCCCAAGAAGCACGGCAACATGCCGCTCTAATCAGGGGAGGACAAAAGTAGATGGAAACCGTTTCTTACGGCCTGTCCGTATCGGCTGTCGGTATGGCTACGGTCTTTGTCGGCCTGATCATCCTGATCATCCTCATCAAGGGGATGCAGAAGGCGAAGCCGAGCGGCACACAACAGAAGAAGCAGGCGGATGCGCCCTCGATCGTCATTCAGACGAGCAACGTGAACGATGACGCCATCGTGGCGGTCATCGCCGCCGCCGTCTCCGCCGTCATGGAGGATGCGCAGAAGGGCATGCCCGAGGGCAAGAAGGGCTTTGTCGTGCGCTCCATCCGCCGCGTGAGCAGCGCGCCGGCCTGGAACCGCGCCGGCCGGGAGGAGCAGGTGTATTCCCGCCTGTAAGCCGCATCGGCCCCGGCCGTTTGCGCCGGGCGCTTCAACCTGTCACCCTACAATCACATTGAAGAAGATATAGGAGGCCATTCATCATGCGTAACTTTGTCATTACCGTCAACGGTGTTCAGTATCAGGTCGCTGTGGAAGAGACTGCCGCCGGCGCCGCGCCCGCCGCTGCGCCGGTTGCCGCGCCTGTCGCCGCGCTGGCCCCGGCTGCCGCGCCCGCCGCTGCACCGGCTCCTGCCGCTGCGCCCGCTGCCGCTCCGGCCCCCGCTGCCGCGCCTGTCGCCGGCGGCGAGAAGGTGAGCGCGCCGATGCCGGGCAACATCCTGGATGTCAAGGTGGCCGCCGGCCAGAGCGTCAACAAGGGCGACTGCCTGGTCGTGCTGGAGGCCATGAAGATGGAGAACGAGATCCCGGCGCCGCGCGCGGGCAAGGTCGCGCAGGTCGTCGTCAGCAAGGGCGCCACGGTCAACACCGGCGACGTGCTGGTCGTCCTGGAGTAATCGGCGCGGCATTCGCGCTTGCGCGCATTTTACCAATGTAAAGGGGCTGTTTGATGTGAAGAAGATGCTCAGTGCGCTCGTGCTTGCATGGTGCTGCATGCTGTGCGCACTGCCGGTCTACGCTCAGGGGGGCGACGAGTCCGATCAGACACAGGACACGGAAGTTGGCGCGCACGTCACGCTGGTTGCCGACGCGAACGAGTTGATTCCCGTCTACGTCGATGAAGCAGCGGAGGGGGCCGTCGGCTCCCTGGAGCAGGCCATGGAGAGCTTTACCATCGGCGGCACCCTGGCGGGCATCGTGGAGGAGTCCGGCATCTACGCGCTGCTGACGGGCGACTGGAAGAACGCCGTCATGCTGCTGATCTCCTTCGTGCTGCTCTATCTGGCCATCGTCAAGCAGTTTGAGCCGCTGCTGCTTCTGCCCATCGCCTTTGGCATGCTCATGACCAACCTGCCGCTGGCGGGCGTCATGGATGAACCGGTCTACGAGATCCTCTCCAACCCGGTGTACCATGGCAAGGCCGGCGTGCCGATCTACAACGGCGACGTGCTGATCGGCTATCAGTACGTCAAGCAGAACGGCGGCCTGCTGTACTACCTGTATCAGGGCGTCAAGCTCGGCATCTTCCCGCCGCTCATCTTCATGGGCGTGGGCGCGATGACCGACTTTGCGCCGCTGATCGCCAACCCGATCTCGCTGCTGCTGGGCGCAGCCGCGCAGCTGGGCATCTTCGCGGCGTTCACCGTGGCCCTGCTGCTGGGGGGCTTCTCCCCGGCAGAGGCGGGCGCCATCGGCATCATCGGCGGCGCGGACGGCCCGACGGCCATCTACGTCACCACCAAGCTCGCGCCGGGGCTGCTGGGCCCGATCGCCATCGCCGCGTATTCCTACATGGCGCTGGTGCCGGTCATCCAGCCGCCCATCATGAAGGCGCTGACCCGCGAGGAGGATCGCAAGATCGTCATGGGTCAGCTGCGCGAGGTCTCCAAGACCGAGAAGATCGTCTTCCCGATCGCCGTGACCGTCATCGTCTCGCTGATGCTGCCCAGCGCCGCGCCGCTGATCGGCTCCCTGATGCTGGGCAACCTCTTCAAGGAGTGCGGCGTGACCGATCGCCTCTCCAAGACGGCGCAGAACGAGCTGATGAACATCGTCACCATCTTCCTGGGCTTCACCGTCGGCGCGACGGCGAAGGCGGAGACCTTCCTGCAGGCGGAGACCATCAAGATCATCATTCTGGGCGTCGCGGCCTTTGGCGGCGGCACTGCGGGCGGCGTGCTGCTGGGCAACCTGCTGTGCAGGGTGACGGGCGGCAAGATCAACCCGCTGATCGGCTCCGCAGGCGTGTCCGCCGTCCCGATGGCGGCCCGCGTCTCCCAGAAGGTCGGTCAGGAAGCGAACCCGGGCAACTTCCTGCTCATGCACGCCATGGGCCCGAACGTGGCGGGCGTCATCGGTTCCGCCGTGGCTGCGGGCGTGTTCATCTCCATGTTCGGCGGCTGAGCGATTTAACAGATTTCCACAAGGAGGAAATGAGATATGGGCAAGGTGCTGATCACCGATACCATTTTGCGCGACGCGCATCAGTCCCAGGCTGCGACCCGCATGCGCCTGGATGAGATGCTTCCCGTCGCCGACAAGCTCGACAAGGTCGGCTACTATTCTCTGGAGTGCTGGGGCGGCGCGACGTTTGACAGCTGCCTGCGCTTCCTGAACGAAGACCCGTGGGAGCGCCTGCGCGCGCTGCGCAAGGCGATGCCCAACACGAAGCTCCAGATGCTCTTCCGCGGCCAGAACATTCTGGGCTACAAGCACTACGCGGACGACGTCGTGGACGCGTTCGTCAAGAAGGCGATCGAGAACGGCATTGACATCATCCGCATCTTCGACGCGCTCAACGACATGCGCAACCTCGAACAGGCCGTCAAGTCCACCAAGAAGTACGGCGGCATCTGCGAGATCGCCATCAGCTACACGATCAGCCCGGTGCACACCGAGGAGTACTTCGTGAAGCTGGCCAAGGAGATCGAGCAGATGGGCGCGGACGCCATCTGCATCAAGGACATGGCCAACCTGCTGCTGCCGTATGACGCGTACAGCCTCGTCAAGCGCCTCAAGGAGAACACGAAGCTGCCGATCCACCTGCACACGCACAACACCGCCGGCACCGGCGCGATGACCATCCTCAAGGCGATCGAAGCGGGCTGCGATATCGTGGATACCGCGCTCTCCCCGCTGGCCGAGGGCACCTCTCAGCCGTCCACCGAGTCCCTGTGCGCCACGCTCAAGGGCACGCAGTACGATCCGGGCCTGGACATGGAACTCATGAGCGAGTGCGCCGTGCACTTCCGCAAGGTCGCCGACCGCCTGAGCAAGGACGGCTGGCGCGACACCGCGAAGGTGCTCAGCGTCGATGCGAACACCCTCAAGTATCAGGTGCCGGGCGGCATGCTCTCCAACATGATCGGCCAGCTCAAGCAGTTCAACGCGATGGACAAGTACTACGACGTGCTCGCGGAGATTCCGCAGGTGCGCAAGGACTTCGGCTATCCGCCGCTGGTCACGCCGACCTCTCAGATCGTCGGCACGCAGGCGGTCATGAACGTGCTCTTCGGCCGCTATAAGACCTTCCCGAACGAGTCCAAGGGCCTGCTGCGCGGCGAATACGGCCGCCTGCCGGCTGAGGTGAACGAGGAAGTGCGCCGCATGGCCATCGGCGATGACGAGGTCATCACCTGCCGTCCGGCCGACCGCCTCCAGCCCGAAATGGACAAGTACCGCGAGGAGATCCGCGAGTACTACACCCAGGAGGAGGACGTGCTCTCCTACGCGCTGTTCCCGAAGGTCGCGCCGAAGTTCTTCCAGTATCGTCAGGCGCAGCAGCTCAAGATCGACAACACGATGCTCAACGCGGAAAACAAGACCATGCCGGTCTGATGCCCAATGGGCTGAAACAGGCTGAACAGGCGGCCCCGCTTCCCTCAGGAGGCGGGGCCGCTTTTCACATGTTCGGCGTCAAAAAAGCCCTCCCGATGCGCAGGGGAGGGCGATGATGGCTAGCCCTCGTCGGGCCAGGGATAATAGAGTGTGTCGTCGGGCAGGATCTCCGCCTTGCCGTCTGTCACGCGCGCGATCTCCACGAGCAGCGCATCCGCGTCCTTGCAGCGCACCATCAGCGTGCAGACGACGCTCGCGGCGAACTCGCTGTGCTCGATGATGACGGGCGCGCGCTTGAGGAAATAATCCAGCCGCTGCCACGTGGCGTAGTCGACCTCCACCATGTAGCGCGCACTCTTCTCCATCACGACGACGCCCGCCGCGTCCAGCGCGGTCTTGCTGCCCTGCGCGTAGGCGCGCACCAGCCCGCCCGCGCCCAGCAGCACGCCGCCGAAATAGCGCGTGACGACCACGGCGCAGTTGACCACGCCGCGCGCCTTCATCACCTCGATGATCGGCATGCCGGCGGTGCCGCCGGGCTCGCCGTCGTCGCTGTAGCGCATGATGCCGCTGTTCAGGCCGATGATGTAGGCGTAGCAGTTGTGGGTGGCGTCCTTGTGCCGGGTGCGGATGCGCTGGAGAAACGCGAGCGCTTCTTCCTCCGTCTGGCAGGGGCAGCCGCAGCCGATGAAGCGGGATTTGTTGATGGTAAACTCTGCGGCGTTTTCCGCGCGCAGCGTCTTGTACGCGAGCAGCTCCGCCATGGCTTACTTGAGCAGGAAGCGGTGATACTTCTTCTTGCCGGAGCGCAGCATCAGGCCGTCCGCGCCGAACATCGCTTCGGTCACGACCGCGTTCACGTCGTCGATCTTCTCCTCGTTGACGGCCACGCCGCCGCCCTGAATCAGACGGCGCGCGGCGGAGCTGGACGGCGCAATCTTGCTCATGACCAGCAGCGTGGTGACGCGCGCGTCCTTGGCCAGCGCCTCGCCCGTGAGCTCGGTGGTGGGAATGGAGCCGCCCATGCCCGCGCCGCCGAAGAGCGCCGCGGCGGCCTGCTGCGCCTTCTCGGCCTCCTCCTCGCCGTGCACCAGCCGGGTCACCTCGTAGGCGAGCACCTTCTTGGCCTCGTTGATCTCGCTGCCCTCAAGCGCGCCCAGACGGCGCACCTCATCCATCGGCAGGAAGGTCAGCAGGCCCAGGCACTTCTCGACGTCCTTGTCGTCGATGTTGCGCCAGTACTGGTAGAAGTCGTACGGGCTGGTCTTGTCGGCGTCCAGCCAGAGCGCGCCCTTCTCGGTCTTGCCCATCTTGCGGCCGTCGTGGGTGAGCAGCAGCTGGAACGTGCAGGCGTAGGCATTCTGCTGCTCCTTGCGGCGGATGAGGTCCGCGCCGCCGAGCATGTTGCTCCACTGGTCGTTGCCGCCCATCTGCAGGCGGCAGCCGTAGCGCCTGAAGAGCTCCAGGAAGTCGTAGCTCTGCATGAGCATGGAGGTAAACTCCAGGAAGCACAGGCCGTTCTCCGTCGCCAGGCGCGCCTTGTAGCAATCGGCGGTGAGCATCTTGTTGACGGAGAAGACGGAGCCGATCTCGCGCATGAAGTCGATGTAGTTGAGGTGGCGCAGCCAGTCGCCGTTGTCGGCGATGATGGCCTTGCCCTCGCCAAAGTCGAGGAAGCGGCTCATCTGCTTTTTGATGTGCGCGACGTTGTCGTCGATGGTCTCGACGGTGAGCATCTTGCGCATGTCGGTCTTGCCGGACGGGTCGCCGATCATCGCGGTGCCGCCGCCCATCAGGGCGATGGGCCTGTGGCCGGCACGCTGCATGTGCGCCATCGCCATGATCGGGATGTAGTGGCCGATGTGCAGGGAATCGGCCGTCGGATCGAAGCCGACGTAGAAGGTGGTCGGCTGTTCGAGCTGCTTGTAGAGCTCCTCTTCAAACGTGATCTGCGCGATAAACCCGCGCTCCTTGAGGATGTCCAGAATGTGCTCTGCCATAAGAAAACCTCCTGTTTTTCCGGGAAGACGAAAACACGCCCTCCCGCTTTAAGTCGGGAAGGCGTGAACAACGCGGTACCACTTCCGTTTAAGGCCGCCTTACGGCAGACCTCCTCACAGCCCGCCGGCGACGGGCCCTCGCTGTATCCGGCGAACCGGCGGCGGCCTACTCAAAGCGATGGCTTCGTTCGGGGCCGAGCTCCGGGATGTATTCGGGCCGCCGCCCGACGCTGCCTTGCACCGGCCGGCAGTTCTCTGAATCGGGGGATGTGCGGCCCTACTTGTTCCCATCGACGCTTCTACGCCGTATTATATGATGATTGCGGGGCAAAGTCAAGCGGGAATTTGACGCCCGGCGTTGCGCGCGGGCGCATTTTGCGATACAATGAAGCGAACAACGCAAAGGAGAGCACCATGATTCACATCGTCTTGATCGAACCGGAGATTCCGCAGAACACGGGCAACATCGCGCGCACCTGCGCGGCCACGGGCAGCGCGCTGCACCTGGTGGAGCCGCTGGGCTACAGCCTGGACGACCGGTATTTGAAGCGCGCGGGGCTGGATTACTGGCCGCTGGTGAACGTGCGCGTGCACAAGGACTTTGCCGAGCTGCTGGAAGCGCATCCGGACGGCGCATTTTTCTATGCCAGCACGAAGGCGCCGCGCAGCTATGCGCAGGTGGCCTATCCCGAAGACGTGTTTCTGGTCTTTGGCCGGGAGTCGCGCGGGCTGCCGGAAAACCTGCTTTCGCGGGTGTATGACCGCTGCATCCGCATCCCGATGGTGGAGGGCGCGCGCAGCCTGAACCTGTCCAACTCCGTGGCGATCGTCGCCTACGAAGCGCTGCGCCAGCGCGGCTTTGACGGCCTGCTGGATCACGGCGCGCTGACCGGCCGGGACGAGACGCCGGGCGCGTGGATGGATTACCTGTGAAATCGACCGTTCGCTTGACAGCCTGCCGGGCATCGGGTACAATGGAAGCAGCGAAAAAGGAGGCGGCCATGTGAAGAAGAAAAAGAAGCAGATCGGCTATCGCGTGGCTGCGGGCGTGGCGGACGTGTTCGGCGCGGCGGCCGCGGCGGCGGCGATCGTCGTGCTGATGCTGATGCTCGGCAGCCTGTACAACTGGCTGCGTCAGGATCTGACGATCACATTTGCCGACCTCACCGACAACATCACGGATGCTGTGATCATCACAGACGGCGCCGACAAATGATGCAGCTTCATTTCGCGTGAACGAAGCTCTTTTTGACCGGACGGGGAGATGAAGCGCATGAAAACATCCTGGCCGACGCTCACGCAGGCGGTCTATGCATGCGAAAAGTGCAGGCTCTGTCAGACGCGCACGAACGTCGTGCTCGGTGAAGGCGACCTGCATGCGGCGCTCATGTTCATCGGCGAGGGGCCGGGCCAGCAGGAGGACGCGACGGGCAGGCCGTTCGTCGGCGCGGCGGGGCAGCTGCTTGACAAGATGCTCGCCGCCATCGGCCTGACGCGCGAGCAGGTCTACATCTGCAACATCGTCAAGTGCCGCCCGCCGAACAACCGCGTGCCAGAGGGCGACGAGCGCATGGCCTGCATGGACTATCTGCGCCAGCAGGTCGCGCTGGTGCGCCCGAAGGTGATCGTCTGCCTGGGTTCTACGCCTACACGGGCGCTGCTGGGCGACGACATGCGCATCACGCGCGACCGCGGCGTCTGGCAGCTTCGCAAGGGCGTGTGGTTCATGCCCACGTATCATCCGGCGGCGCTGCTGCGGGATGCGGATAAAAAGCGCCCGGCGTGGGAGGATTTTAAGCAGATTCGCAGCAAGCTGATCGAGCTGGGCGCATACGGGATGGAAGGACAGCATGGAGATGGACAGGTATAAACAGGAGCTTCGGGCGTTTCTCGCGGATGTGATGCCCGGCAGGGAAAGCGCGCTGGTCTTTGGCGAAGGCCCGATGAGGCCGAAGCTGATGCTCATCGGCGAGGCGCCGGGCGAGCAGGAGAGCCTGATGGGCCGCCCGTTCGTGGGCAAGGCGGGGAAGAACCTCGACCACTTTCTCGCGCTGGCGCAGATGAAGCGGGAGGAGATCTACATCTCCAACGCCGTCAAGATCCGTCCGACGAAGACGGGCCGGACGGGGCGCCTGAGCAACCGGCCGCCCACGAAGGAGGAGATCGCGCTGTTTCGCCCGTGGCTGCTGCGCGAGATCGAGCTGGTGTCCCCGCGGATGATCGCCACGCTGGGCAATGTGCCGCTGCAGGCGGTCACGGGTCGGCGACTGACGATCGGGCAGACGCACGGGCAGGTGATCGACGCGGGAGAGGCGGGTCTGCCGCTCTTTGCGCTGTATCATCCGGCGAGCCTGATCTACAACCGCGCGCTGACGGACACCTACGAGCGGGATGTGCGCGCGCTGGCGGCACATCTGATGTAAGACATGCGCTTTGGAGCGCCAAAACGGACATTTGAGACGGAATCCCTTTCCCCGGCGCGTCGGGTATGGTATGCTACATGTACAAAGGAGGGGAAGAATCGATGTTTGCAAATCTGGCGGCATATGCGCCGATTCTGCTGTGCCTGGTGCTGGGGGCCGGGTTGATCATTGCGGAGCTGTTCATGCCGGGCTTCGGCTTGCCGGGCGTGGCCGGCCTTGTGCTCATTGCGGCGGGCATCGCGGCGATTTGGCTGGAGTCCGGCGCGCTGGTGGCCATCGCCACGCTGCTGGTGGTGATCGCGCTGCTGGCGGTGTGCATCTCCTGTGTGATGCGTTCCGCCTGCAACGGCGAGGGCAGCCGCGTCTTTTTGAAGGACAAGGAGGAGCTGCGCACGCGCGAGGACATGAAGGTGCTCGTGGGCAGGCGCGGGCGCACGGCGAGCGTGCTGCGCCCGTCGGGCATCGGGGATTTTGACGGCGTGCGGCTGAACGTCGTCACGGAGGGCAGTTTCATCGAACGGGATATGCCCATCGAGATCGTCAGCGTGGACGGCGCACGGATCGTCGTGCGCGCCAGTCAGGAAGGCTAATAAACGGAAGAGGGAAGGAGAAAAAACATGTATAGTGGCATTGTGCTGATCGTTGCGATCGTCGTCATCGTCATCGTGTTTCTGGGTTTTGTGCCGCTGGGCCTGTGGGTTTCCGCACTGGCATCGGGCGTGCACGTCTCCATCTTCACGCTCATCGGCATGAAGATTCGGCGCGTCTCGCCTTCAAAGATCGTCGGCCCGCTGATCAAGGCGGAGAAGGCGGGGCTGAACATGGAGATCAGCAAGATGGAGGCGCACTATCTGGCGGGCGGCAACCTCGACCGGGTGATCACTGCGCTCATCACGGCGCGCGGCGCAAACATCGGGCTTGACTTTCCGGAAGCCTGCGCCATCGACCTGGCGGGCCGCGACGTGTTGCAGGCCGTGCAGATGAGCGTCAACCCGCGCGTCATCGAGACGCCGATCGTCGCCGCCATCGCCAAGGACGGCATCGAGCTGCGGGCAAAGGCGCGCGTGACCGTGCGCGCGAACATCGAGCGGCTGGTCGGCGGCGCGGGCGAGGAGACGATCGTCGCGCGCGTGGGCGAGGGCATCGTCACCACCGTCGGCTCCGCGCAGACGCACAAAGAGGTACTGGAAAATCCGGATCTGATCTCGCGCACCGTGCTGGGCAAGGGCCTTGACGCGGGCACGGCGTTTGAGATCCTCTCCATCGACATCGCGGATGTGGACGTGGGCAGAAACGTCGGCGCGCAGCCGCAGATGGATCAGGCGGAGGCGGATCGCCGTATCGCGCAGGCGAAGGCCGAAGAGCGCCGTGCCATGGCCGTCGCGCGCGAGCAGGAGATGAAAGCGGCCGCGCAGGAGCAGCGCGCCAAGGTCATCGAGGCGGAGGCCGAGGTGCCCAAGGCGATGGCCGCCGCGCTGCGCGAGGGCAAGCTGGGCGTGATGGACTACTATCAGATGCAGAACACCATCGCCGACACGAACATGCGCGAATCGATTGCGGACATGGGCAACGCGCAGAACGCGCCCAAGAAGTGACGGCTGAACGGGTGAAAGGAGGGCGCGCATGAGTATCCAGCTGTTGCTGCTTGTGGTGCTGTATCTGGTGATTGCAGGCTGCTTCGGCAAGAAGAAAAAGAATCGCAAGCGCGGCCGTTCCAAAAAGCAGCGGGGGCAGACAGCCGTCTTCGGCAAGCGCGGCCCCGATGTGACGTGGTTCAAGCAGGAGGAGATGGCGCCGGACGATGCACCGTCCGGGCCGCCGCCTTCGCCCGCATCCGCCGCAGCGGCGGAGAAGGGCGCGCCGCCTGACCGGCATGCGCAGGGCGAGGAACCCTGCCATCCGGCTGAGAACTGGGACGACGCGCATGCGCAGATGCAGGCGAAAGACGTGGGAGCGCCCGCAGCGCAGATGGGCGGCGCGCCGGTCGCGCAGGACATGCTGCGCGGCGTGGTGATGAGCGAGATTTTGACGCGGCCGTGCGAGCGCGCCGCGATGCGAAGGAACGGACGGAGATACCATGGATAACGAGATTCGCGTACTGATTGCGGACGATCAGGCGGGCATGCGCCTCATCCTGCGCAAGATGATCGAAAAGGCGGCGGGCTTCACGCTCTGCGCGGAGGCGGACAGCGGCGACAAGGTGCCCGCGCTCGTGGAGGAGCACAGGCCGCACGTCTGCTTCCTGGACGTGGAGATGCCGGGGATGACGGGGCTGGAATGTGCCAAGGCCATCCAGGATCTCGATCCGCACATCATCATCATCTTCGCCACGGCGCACGACGACTACATGGCGCAGGCGTTTGAGCTCTACGCGTTTGACTACATGGTCAAGCCCTTCAAGATGGAGCGCGTCACGCAGACGCTGGAGCGCATCCGGCAGGTGGTCGGCAAGGGCACGCGCGAGCGCGGCGACGCGCAGGCGGTGCAGCCGCAGGCGACGCGCGACGTGGGCGCAGCGATCCGGGCGCGCGGCGCGTCCAGCGGGCGCATCATGCTCCACCACAAGGAGGGCGTCAACTTCATCAATCAGGCGGACATCCTGCTCGTGCAGCGCGAAAACCGCGCGACCGTGCTCTATGCCACGGGTGGCCGCCGGTTTGAGACGAGCGAGACGCTGGGCGACGTGGGCGAACGGCTGGACCCCAAGATCTTCTTTCGCTGCCACAAGTCCTACATCATCAACCTCAACGTGATCGACAGCATCACGCCGTATGGCCGCTGGACATACGTGGTGCACCTGACCGGCACGGATCAGGATGCGCTCATCACGCATGAAAAGTATGAGGAATTGGAGCGCATGTACGCGTAAATCTTCCGCAGAAGTTGCAAAAAGTTGAGAAATCGACTTGCAATTCCGGGAAAAACGTGATACAATAGTCCACGCTGATTATTTGAATACACCTGAGGAGGTGAATTCCCATGCCGAACATCAAGTCTGCCATCAAGCGCGTCAGCGTGACCGAGCACAAGACTCTCCGCAACAAGATGGTGAAGTCTGCGACCAAGACCGCGCTCAAGAAGTTCAATACCCAGGCGACTGCTGAAATGCTGAGCTCCGCCACCGCTGCTGTCGATAAGGCCGCCGCGAAGGGCGTTATCTCTAAGAATGCTGCGAACCGTCAGAAGGCGCGTATGGCGCGCGTGCTGGCCAAGGCCGAGTGATTGCCGTCCCTCCCCGCCGGGAGGGTTTTTTTATTTGCATTTTTTCTTCGGCTCATGTACACTGTAAGCACGACTTGAACGATAGAAAGGGGCATGCATATGCAAAAGGATCATGACGGCGTCTGGCTCAAGGGCAACCTGCACATCCATACGGACAGGAGCGACGGCAAGGCGTCCTTTGACGAGGCGATTGCGCTCTACGAGCGCGCCGGGTATGACTTCATCGCTGTGACGGATCACTGGGTGGTCTCCGAACGGGGACAGACGCCGGGCGGCATGCTGCTGCTCTCCGGCTGCGAATACAACATCGGCCGCCGCGTGCAGGAGGGCATCTATCACATCGTCGGCGTGGGCATGGCGCGCGCACCGCAGATTGAACGCCGTCGCGACGGCTTGACCGCACAGGCGCTCATCGACGGCATCCGCGCCGCGGATGGCCTGGCGATCCTCGCGCATCCGGCGTGGTCGCTCAATCGCCCGGAACAGGCGGCGCAGCTGACCGGTCTTGCCGGCGTGGAGATCTACAACGCCATGTCCGATCTGCCGTTTAACGCGCGGCCCTATTCGGGCATCTTCGTCGATCAGCTCGCGTCGATGGGCGTGCTGCTGCCGTGCATGGCTGCGGACGACACGCACGCCTACAAGGACGACCTGCACAAGGGCTATCTGATGGTGCATGCCAGGGAAAAGACGCACGAGGCCGTGATGCAGGCGCTGCGCGACGGCGATTTTTACGCGACGCAGGGCCCTGAGGTACATCTGACGGTCGAAAATGGCAAGGCGGAGGTCGTCTGCTCCCCGGCCAGCCGCGTGGTGTTCTTCTCGGACAGCGTGTGGAGCGAGGAACGCGTGACCCACGGCACGGGCATCACGCGGGCCAGCTGTGCGCTCATGCCGCATGAGACATACGTGCGCGCCGAGGTCGTCGATGCGCAGGGCCGCACGGCGTATTCCTCGCCGGTTCGCGTCTGTTGACAAAACGCGCGCATAGTTTTTCGCCGGGCCGCGCATCCTGAGCGCATCAAAGGATGCGGAGGCGATGCGCATGAACGAGGCGAGGCACAATCTGATTCCCTATGCGCTGGAGGCCGTGGCGCGGCCGGGCTGCCGGGAGACGCGCGTGCGCAAGCCGCCGGACGGCATGCGCATCCGCAACGAAAGGGGCGCTGCACATGCAGAGTAAGGCGCGGCAGAAGGAGCGCCAGCGCTATGCGCAGCTCGTGGCGCGCCTCTCGCCGAAGAGCGACATCGCTCAGGGGCTGTTTCGCGCCTTCTGGGTCGGCGGCGTCATCTGCATGCTGGGGCAGGGCATCAACGACGTCTTTTGCTATGGACTCCACTGGGGCGCGCAGGCCTGCGCCACGGGGACGAGCATCACGCTCATCTTTCTGTCCGCGCTGCTCACGGGCATCGGCGTGTACGACAGGATCGGCAAGTACGCCGGGGCGGGCAGCATCGTGCCGATCACGGGCTTTGCCAACAGCGTCGTCGCCCCGGCGATGGAGTTCCGGCGCGAGGGGCTCGTCATGGGCGTGGGCGCAAAGCTCTTCACGCTGGCCGGGCCGGTGCTCGTCTACGGCATCAGCGCGTCAATCATCGTCGGGCTGATCGCCTATGCGATGGAGATGATCTAGGGGCGCGCCGCGTGCGCTTGAACCGCCGGTTTCCCGGCGGCTTTTTTGTTGTCCGAAGGAGGAAGAGAATGGAAAAACGCACTGGAATAAAATGGAAAAATGAATAGAAAAGGCATGGAAACGCCGATTTTATTGACAGATCATCCGTAATTTGTTATGATATGCAAGGATTGCTTTTTGTAATGCAAATGAAGCCGCTCCGCGCCTGTATGTGCGCGAAAACGGCGGCATATACTGATCTTTGCAACGGGACATGGAACGGAGGATGCGCTGTGTGCGGAATTGTTGGATATGTCGGCGTCAGCCAGGCTGCGCCCATCTTGCTGGAAGGACTTACGCGGCTGGAGTACCGCGGCTATGACAGCGCGGGCATCGCGGTGCGCGAGGAGACGGCCGCGCATATCGAGGTGGTCAAGGCCAAGGGCCGCCTCAAGAACCTGATGGAGATGACGGACTCCGGCCACGCGGTACGCGGCTGCTGCGGCGTGGGGCATACGCGCTGGGCGACGCACGGCGAGCCGAGCACCAACAACGCGCATCCGCACTGCTCTCAGGACAAGCGCGTGGCGGTGGTGCACAACGGCATCATCGAGAACTATCAGGAGATTCGCACGTCGCTCCAGCGCAAGGGCTACGTCTTCAGGACGCAGACCGACACGGAGGCAGCCGCGCTGCTGCTGGACAGCTATTACGCGGAGGGCGCGCAGAGCGGCCTTGCCCCGCGCGAGCGCGCGCTGCTGGCGATCCATCACCTGATGATCCGCGTGCGGGGCAGCTATGCGCTGGGCATCCTCTTTGGCGATCAGCCGGGCGTGCTCTACGCCGCGCGCAAGGACAGCCCGCTGATCGTGGGCTGCTGCGCGGGCGAGCTGCACGGCCACATGATCGCCTCGGACGTGCCCGCCGTGCTCGGCTTCACGCGCAGCGTGGTCTACATCGGCAACGACGAGATCGCCTGCCTGACGAAGGACGAGCTGCACATCTACAACATCGACTGCGAGGAGATCGAAAAGCCGGTCGTGGAGATCCAGTGGGACGCTGCCGCGGCGGAGAAGGACGGCTACGAGCACTTCATGATGAAGGAGATCCACGAGCAACCGCGCGCCGTGCGCGACACGCTCTCCCCGCGCATCAAGGAGGACGAGGGCCGGCGCTGGATCGATCTGAGCGAGACGGGCATCTCCGACGAAGAGCTCGCCGGCGTCTCGCGCATCACCATGGTCGGCTGCGGCTCGGCGTATCACGTGGCCTGTGCGGCGCGCGTGGTCATCGAACAGCTCGCGCACGTGCCCTGCGAGGTCGATCTGGCGAGCGAGTTCCGCTATCGCGACCCGATTCTGGAGGAGAGCGGGCTGGTTATCCTCATCAGCCAGAGCGGCGAGACGGCGGACAGCCTGGCCGCGCTGCGCCTGTGCAAGGCGCGCGGCGTGCGCACGCTGGCGGTGGTCACCGTCGTCGGCTCGTCGATTGCGCGCGAGGCGGATGCCGTGCTCTACACATGGGCGGGGCCGGAGATCTCCGTGGCGACGACGAAGGCGTATTCCACGCAGCTTGCCGCGCTCTATCTCGTCGCGGTCAAGCTGGCCGCCGTGCGCGGCGCGATTGACGGCGTGCGCCAGGCGCAGCTCATCGAGGAGATGCTCGCCCTGCCCGACAAGATCGAGCGCGCGCTCTCGGACAAGGAGCGCGTGCAGTGGTTTGCCAACAAGATGGCGGCGTGCAAGGACGTGTTCTTCATCGGGCGCGGGCTCGACTATGCGATCAGCCTGGAGGGCAGCCTCAAGCTCAAGGAGATCAGCTACATCCACTCGGAGGCGTATGCGGCGGGCGAGCTCAAGCACGGCACGATCAGCCTGATCGAGGACGGCGTGCTGGTGGTCGGCGTGGCGACGCAGCCCGCGCTCTTTGAAAAGGTCGTCTCCAACATGACCGAGGTGCGCAGCCGCGGCGCATATCTCTTCGGCCTGACGACGTACGGGCAATACGCCATCGAGGATACGGTGAACTTCACCGTCTACGTGCCGCGCACGGAGGCGCTGTTCGCCACGTCGCTGGCCGTCGTGCCGCTGCAGCTGCTGGCATATTACATCAGCTGTGCGAAGGGCCTGGACGTGGACAAGCCGCGCAATCTGGCCAAGAGCGTCACCGTGGAGTGAGCCGGGGAGGGGACGCCGGGGCCGCAGGCCCCAGATCCCGCCTGAGGGATGGAGCCCTCAGACGCCCTTCTTCGCTTCGCGGCGGTTTTAAGACAGAGCATCGAAAGAACGCCTCCCGGCGCGTGCGCCGGGAGGTGTGTTATTCAGGTTTCTGTCAGGGGGATGAGGCGGCACGCTGAGGTCATCTTTCTTTCGCTTCGCGGCGGTTTAAGACGGGGCAACGAAAGAACGTCTCCCGGCGCGTGCGCCGGGAAGCGAGGGGGATTCCGGGGAGAATCATCGGATGTGTTCGGTGCGAAGCCCCGACGGCCCTTCCCGCCGTTGCCGCGCATAGTTTGACCCGGTTCGGCAGATTCTAGAGGCAAACGAGAGGACAGGGTGTGAGGCGATGAGCAAGCGAATCGGCGCGCGAACCGTCGAGCTGCCGGGCAGGCCCGGCATCCTCGCGTGGGCCAGCGTGGCCGGGCAGAAGGAGCAGGACGGCCCGTATGGCGCGCAGTTTGATGTGGTGATCCCCGACGAGCTCAACGGCGAGCAGTCCTTTGAGGCGGCGGAGCGCAGCCTGCTGGAGACGGCGGTCAAGCGCTGCGCGCAGCATGCGGGCTGCGCGCTCAGCGACGTGCAGATGCTGCTGGCGGGCGACCTGCTCAACCAGATCATCTCGGCGGGTTTCGCCGCGCGCAATCTGGAGATCCCGTTCTACGGGCTCTACGGCGCGTGTTCGACGATGTCGGAATCGCTGTCCATCGGCAGCATGCTCGCCGACGGCGGCTTTGCCGACCGGCTCATCTGCGCGACGTGCAGCCACTTCTGCACGGCGGAGCGCCAGTACCGCGCGCCGCTGGAGCTGGGCAACCAGCGCACGCCGACGGCGCAGTGGACGGTCACGGGCGCGGGCGCGGTGATGCTGGGCGCGGGTCCGGCGGCGCGGCATGCGCAGGTCTCCGTCGCGCAGACGACGTGCGGCAAGGTGATCGACCTGGGCATCGCCGATCAGAACAACATGGGCGCGGCAATGGCCCCGGCGGCGGCCGACACGATCGCCGCGCATTTGCAGGACACGCGTCGGACGTTTGAGGACTTCGACCTCGTCGTCACCGGCGATCTGGGGCGGTTGGGCCGCGATCTGCTCATCGAGCTGCTCACGCAGAAGGGCATCGCCGTCCGGGAAGAAAAGCTCTTTGACTGCGGCTGCGAGATCTTCGGGCCGCAGCAGGACACGCACTGCGGCGGCAGCGGCTGCGGCTGCGCGGCCAGCATGCTCTGCGCGCACATCCTGCCGCAGCTCGCCGGCGGCAAGCTCAGGCGCGTGCTCTTTCTGGCGACGGGCGCGCTGCTCAGCCCGACGTCGAGCATGCAGGGGGAGAGCATACCGGGCGTGGCGCATGCCGTCGTGCTCGAACACAGGGAGGCGTGAGGATGGAGATCGTGGATGCGCTGCTGATGTACGTCAAGGCGTTTTTCGTGGGCGGGACGATCTGCGCGATCGGCCAGCTTCTCATCATGAAGACACAGCTCACCAGCGCGCGGATTCTGGTGGGCTACGTGACCGTGGGCGTCATACTGGGCGCGCTGGGGCTTTACAAGCCGCTGATTGACTTTGCGGGCGCCGGTGCGACGGTGCCGCTGACCGGCTTTGGCTACACGCTGGCGCACGGGGCGATGGAAGCGGCGAAAACCGATGGCCTGCTCGGCGCGTTCACGGGCGGCGTGGTGGCGGGCGCGGGCGGCATTGCGGCGGCGGTGTTCTTCGGCTACTTTGCCGCGCTGATCTTCAAGCCGAAGATGAAGCACTGAATGGCATCAAAAAGACCTGTCCGACGACGGAGCAGGTCTTTATTTGATGTCGTTCAGCTTTCCGCAGGCGTCTCCTCGTGCTGGCGCGGCCTGGTGAAGCGCGCAACCAGCACGCCGACCTCGTAGAGCAGATACATGGGCACGCCGAGCATGATCTGGGAGATCATGTCCGGCGGCGT
>CALVKT010000006.1 GCA_944333055.1 uncultured Clostridia bacterium | reverse complement strand
CCGCTTCCAGCGCCGTCATCACCGTCGCACGGATCTCCTCCGCGCCCAGCAGTTCCATCGCCTTCAAGCGCCGCAGCCCGGCGATGAGCACATACCCGCCCTCCGTCTGCTCCATGACCGTGATCGGGTTGATGAGCCCATGCTCGCGGATATCGTTTGCCAGTTCCTCCAGCCCGCCGTTGTCCTTGCGGATGCGCTCCGCCACCCGTATGCTGCCGACCGGCAGCAGCCTCGTCTCCATCTTCTCCATGTTTTTATCCATCTTCTTCACGCGCTACTTTCCCCCTTACTCCTCGTCATCGTGATCCCATTCCAGCTCCAGCCGGTTCGGCGAGTTCGTGCGCAGCTGCTTGTTGTAGGCGTTCACGAACACCGCGCACATCGTGAACCGGATGGTCTTGTTGAACGCCGTCGCGGGCGTGATCTTGCCCTGTGTCCTGCGCCGCGCCTCCTGATACATCTCCATTGGCAGATGCTTGCGCATCCGCGTCTCAAACTGCGCGACCGTCAGCTTCTCGCCGTACCGTCTCCAGAATTCGCCCAGGCCCGCCAACATTTCACCGCGCAGGATCGTGCTGTCATGCGGCCATGTCGCCGCGATGCACGCCAGCGTCAGTTCCAGCGTCCTGTCCCCAAACCTGCGCAGGATGCGCTGCAGCGCCCCGATGGCGCAGATGCACATCGGCTGGCCGGACTTGCCATGCCGAAAGCCGTATTTATCCATGAGCGCCTTGATGCGCAGGCTCTCCGCATCCTCCGCCCACAGAGAGGCGTTGAATGTGTCGTTGATGCGCAGGGACTGCTTGTTCTCGTTCTGCCGGCGAAAGTAGTCCGCTTCCTGCCGGATCGTCATGCCTTCCAGCACAATACAGTTCGCGGCGTCATAGCCCAGCCGCCGCAGCGCGGCCAGGCGGTGCTGGCCGTCCAGCACGGCATACGTCCCGTCCGCCCGGTGGCTGACCACCAGCACACCCAGCTTCGCTGGGTCGAAATTCTTCACGATGCCCGCCACGTTTTTCATGTTGAGGATGCGCTGGTACTGCTCCGTCACGATCCGCTCCAGCGGCACGCATTCGATGCGCTGCTCGACCTCTTTGGCCGGGATGGGCTCCCACTCATCCTGCAGGGAGGCCGGCTGCTCCTCCAGCGGATGGATTTCTTTCAGCGCATTCAGCTCTTCAATTCGCATCTGCGCCGGAGATGCCACTGCGCTTCTCTGAAGCTGCTGCATCCTCTCCTGCCTGCGTTTTGCCCGTGTTTTTCTGCTTGCCATGCTCAATCCTCCTTCGTCTTTTTGATCCGTGCTCTGACCGCCACCATGAGTGCGTTCTGCCCGGCGGCCTTGTCCTTGAGCGCCTGCATCACCTGTTCGTCCATGGTGCCCTTGACCACCAGATGGTGGACGACTACCGTCTCCTTCTGCCCCTGCCGCCATAGCCGCGCATTGGCCTGCTCGTACAATTCCAGCGACCAGTTCAACCCAAACCAGACGATGGTGCTGCCGCCCTGCTGGAGATTGAGGCCGTGCCCGGTGGACGCGGGCTGTGTCGCGGCCACGGGAATCCTGCCCGCGTTCCAGTCCTCCATGTCGCCGGCGGTCTTCAGCTCGCGCACACCGTTCGGATTCTCAGGGCTGTACTTCCCGAACCGCTGCTGAATGCGCGTCAGATCGTGCTGGTAGTTGTACATCACCAGCACCGGCTTGCCGTTCGCTGCCTCGATGAGATCCTCCAGCGCGTCCAGCTTGCGGTCATGAAGCACGCGCACATTATGGAATTCATCGTAGACTGCGCCATTTGCCAGTTGAAGCAGCTTCCCCGCTAGCGAGGCCGCGTTGAGTGCCAAGACATCTCCGTCCGCGTAAGGCAGCAGCATATCCCGCTCCATCTGCCGGTACAGCTTTTCTTCGCGTGACGAGAGCGATATCTCCACCACATTGTCCACCCGTTCCGGCATCTTCAGATGATCCGCCGCCCGCATGGAGACACAGATATCCGAGATGCGCTGGTAGATGGCCTCCTCCGCGCCGGGCTTCAGCTCGCGCTTGTAGGGCAGCCAGCTGTTGGGTGTATCGAAATACATGTCCAGATAACTGCGCATCGTCCTGCCCAGGCGAGCGCCCCTGTCCAGCAGATAGATCTGCGGCCAGAGGTCTTCCAGCCCGTTGGGCGCGGGCGTGCCGGTCAGGCCGATCACGCGGGTGAACTGCCCCAGCACCTTCTTGAGCGCCAGAAACCGCTTCGCCCGGCTGTTCTTGAATGAGGACAGCTCGTCAATAATCAGCATATCGAACGGCATCTTTCGCCCGGCGTAGTGTTTGACC
Source organism: uncultured Clostridia bacterium (assembly GCA_944333055.1). GTDB lineage: Bacteria > Bacillota > Clostridia > Christensenellales > Aristaeellaceae > Ventricola. Next base: position 659 of record CALVKT010000006.1, on the reverse strand, counting down.
AGCCACTCCACGTTCTCCCGGTTGATGATGTACAGTTCCGCCGGTCTGCTCAGCGCGGCGACGCGCTCCTTGGGCGTGCCCACGACCACCGAATAGCGCAAGTGCCGCAAGTGATCCCATTTCGCAATCTCCTGCGGCCATGTGGTCTTGGCTACCCGCAGCGGGCACACCACCAGCACGCGGGAGACCTCAAAGGAATCGAACAACAAATCGTCCAGCGCCGTCAGCGTAATCACTGTTTTCCCAAGGCCCATGTCCAGAAAGACCGCTGCATTCGTATGTTCCTTGATGAAGTCGATGGCAAATCGCTGGTAGTCGTGCGGTGTGAACCGCATGGCGTCACCTCCAATCTCGTAAATACGTCTAAAGCAGTTTCACATCCCCCAGCTCTCCTATGAGGTAGCACCGCTTGGCGGACATTCCACCCCTTGCCGCTTCATGGGGGAGCTGAGTCCAATCAATCCACGTCTTATGTCGTTGCCTGCATTCCGTCCCAAATGGTGTATAGGCATTCCGTCCCACAAAAGACGCCGCCTCAAATACCCACCAGCAATGACTACACCGTCCAACACTCCACCTGTAAATATCCTCGCGCGCGCACGCGTAGGCGCTTGCGGGCATATATGTACGTATTTTCTTCTTTTTACCCTCTTTTCCAA
>CALVKT010000005.1 GCA_944333055.1 uncultured Clostridia bacterium | reverse complement strand
ATGATCCTGTCCTTGTCCAGCACACCGGTTGCATAGCCCGCAAGGTCGTATTCGTCCTCCGGGTAAAAGCCGGGCATCTCGGCAGTCTCTCCGCCGATCAGCGCGGCGCCGGCCTGCACGCAGCCCTCGGCAACCCCCTTGACAATGTCGGCGATTCTTTCGGGCAGGTTCTTGCCGCAGGCGATGTAATCGAGGAAGAACAGCGGGCGCGCGCCCACGCAGATGATGTCGTTGACGCACATGGCCACGGCGTCGATGCCGATGGTGTCGTGCTTGTCCATGAGGATGGCCAGCTTGACCTTGGTGCCGCAGCCGTCCGTGCCGGAGACGAGCACGGGCTCCTCCATCCCGGCGATGGGCAGGCCATAGCAGCCGCCAAAGCCGCCTACGTCGTCCAGGCAGCCCGCGTTGCGGGTGCGGGCGATGTGCCGCTTCATCAGCTCCACGGCGCGGTAGCCCGCGGTGATGTCCACGCCCGCGGCGGCGTAGGATTCAGAGCGCGAATTCTCGTGTGCCATACGCAACTTCCTTTCTTAACGACCCTGTTTAACCCTGTCCGTTCCAGCAGTAGGTGCAGACCTTGCAGGGCGGCAGGCCGATGGCCTCCAGAATGCCCGGCATGCTCTGGTATTCCAGCGAGGCAAAGTGCATCTTCTTGCAGATGGCCTCGCGCATGCTGCGGCCGCGCTCGCTGTCGCCGTCGCAGTATTCGTCCATGTGGTTGAAGCCTTCTTCGCCTTCCAGCTCCATGATCGTGGCGCGCGCCAGCAGGTCCATGGGCGAGGTGGAGCGGGAGAAGTTGAGGTACTTGCAGCTGTAGAGGATCGGCGGGCAGGCGGAGCGGATGTGCACTTCCTTTGCGCCGTTCTCGTAGAGGAATTCGACCGTCTCGCGCAGCTGCGTGCCGCGCACGATGCTGTCGTCCACAAACAGCAGCTTCTTGTCCTGAATGAGCTCGTGAACGGGGATCTGCTTCATCTTGGCGACCATGTTGCGCTCGCGCTGGGTGGCGGGCATGAAGCTGCGCGGCCACGTCGGCGTGTATTTGATGAAGGGCCGCGCGAAGGGCACGCCGCAGGCGTTGGCATAGCCGATGGCGTGGGGCGTGCCGGAGTCGGGCACGCCGGCCACGTAGTCGATGTCCTGCGAGACGCCCTTTTCCCTGTCGTTCTTGGCCATGATCTCGCCGTTGCGGCAGCGCATGACCTCCACGTTGCGCCCCTCATAGGTGGAGGTGGGGTAGCCGTAGTAGGACCAGAGGAACGCGCAGATCTTCATCTCGCTGCCGGGTTCCTGCAGCACGGTTTCGCCGTCGGGCGTCAGCTCCACGATCTCGCCCGGGCCGATGTCGCGCACGTATTCGTAGCCGAGCTTCATCCCGGCGAAGGGCTCAAAGCTCACACAGTAGCCTTCCGCATCCCTGCCCAGAATGACCGGCAGGCGGCCCATGCGGTCGCGCGCGGCGATCAGGTCGCCGTTGTCGCGCAGGATGAGGATGGACGCCGTGCCGTCGATGACGCTCTGCGCGAAGCGGATGCCCTCGGCAAAGCTGCTCTTCTGGTTGATCATCGCGGCGATGAGCTCGTTGCTGTTGATGCGGCCGCCGGTCATCGCGTCGAAGTGGCCGCCGCTGAAGGAGAGATACTGGTCGATGAGCGACTCGGCGTTGTTGATGATGCCGATGGTCGCGATGGCGTACGTGCCCAGGTTGGAGCGGATGAGCAGCGGCTGCGGGTCGGTATCGCTGATGCAGCCGATGGCGGCCGTACCGCTCATCTCGTCGAGGATGTGCTCAAACTTCGTGCGGAAGGGAGAGTTTTCGATGTTGTGGATCTCGCGCTGCAACCCGAGCTTGGGGTCATACGCAGCCATGCCGCCGCGGCGCGTGCCCAGATGCGAGTGATAGTCGGTGCCAAAGAAGACATCCAGAATGCAGTTCCTGCGGGATGTCACGCCGAAAAAACCGCCCATATGGTCGGAGACCTCCTGCTTGTGTCGGTAGGGGAAAACGCAGGTGCGCTCAGGGGTTGAAGCGGCTTTCCGCCTCTGCGTTTGCATCGAGCACCTTCTTCGTGTCGGCGGCGCGCCTGTCGGCGAGCTTGCGGGCGAGCGACTCGTCGCTGACGGCGAGGATCTCGATGGCAAGCAAAGCGGCATTGACCGCGCCGTCCACTGCGACCGTGGCGACCGGGATGCCGGAAGGCATCTGGACAGTGGAAAGGAGGGCGTCAATGCCGTTTGCAAATGTGGAGGACTTCATGGGGATGCCGATGACCGGCAGCGTGGTGTTGGCGGCGAGGCTGCCGGCCAAGTGCGCGGCCATGCCGGCGGCGGCGATGATGACGCCGAAGCCGTTTTCCCGCGCGCCGGCGGAGAAGGCGTGCGCCTCTTCGGGCGTTCTGTGGGCAGAATAGATGTGCACCTCGTGGGGCACGCCGAAGTCGGCAAGCGTCTTGACGGCCTTTTCAACGACGGGCAGATCGCTGGCGCTGCCCATGATCACGGCCACTTTTTTCACGTGGAAATACCTCCCTGTCGATCAAAGTCAAACGGGTGGGAATTGTCGTCACACATAGTATACCGGGCGGTGCGGCACGTGGCAATGGGCAGAATAGCCGAATATTCCGCGGTGATTTATTCTTTTCTTTCGGCGTTTTTGAGGGGAGAAGGGAGAAGTTTGGGCGCGTTTGAAAATCGGTCAGTCGGAAATGTTCACCTTTTCCGGTGCGCCCTCGGATGTTTCCGTCAGGCGGATGAGGAGGCGGCGGGTGAGCTGCATGTAATGCTTGTACAGCAGGCCGAAGCGCCCCATGTAGCCCTTGTTCCAGGGCTTTTTCTTGCCGCAGAAGTGAAGGATGCGCGTGTTGGCGATGATCCAGTCCGTGTCGGCCTCGCCCTGGCTGGCGAGCAGGTATTCGCTGAACTTGCGCGCGTCGTAGTTGTACAGGCGTTCGTCCACGGCGAGGATGCGCTCGCCGTAGAGGCCGTTGAGCACGTCCTGATCCGGCAGCACGAGCAGCTGGCGGTTCTTCTCCACGTAGTCAAAGATCTCCTGCGGGCGCACGTGCCGGCGGATCAGCGGCAGGTTCATGAGCAGCATGCCGGAGTTGAAGTAGCCCTCCGATTCCGGCGTGGACAGGCGGATGCGGTTGACCGGCGAGGAGAGGTTGACCAGCCCCCTGTGGATGCAGGCGGCGTAGAGGGAATCGCCCAGCGGCGTATCGTAGAGCGTGCGCAGCGAGCCGATGATCAGCATGTCCGGGTCGAGGTAGAGGATGCGATCGAGCGTGTCGGGCAGCATCTGCGCGGCCAGCAGGCGGTAGTACATCGCGCGGGAGTAATAGCGCACCGTCGGCGCGCGGTCAAACCAGCGCTCATCGATCTGCACGGGATGCAGCGTCGCGCCAAAGCGCGTGCACAGCGCGTCGAGCGTCCGCCAGTCCGCCTCCGTCAGTCCGTCCCCGGCCAGGTAGATGTGGAAGGTCTCGTCCGGGTTGTTGAGCATCATCGAGACGAGCAGCACGTGCAGCGGCGAAAGGTAGTTGCGATCGAGCGTAAGCAGGATATTCATAGCAATTGCCTCCCTGAATGTTCGGATTTTTCGGCATGCTCCTCCATTGTAGGGGGTGGACGCCGCGCGTGTAAAGCAAAAACGAAGGCGGTTCAATCGCGCGGGCGCGCGAACGCAGAAGGCCATGCCGCCCGGCGGCGGCACGGCCTTTTGTCCTCTCACGGCTTGGGGCATCAGCCCTTTTGCCCGTAGTATGCGTTCGGGCCGTGCTTGCGCATGTAGTGTTTGTCGACGATGTGCTGCGGCGCCGGCGCGGCGTTGGGGTTCACCATGCGGGTGAAAGCGGCCATCTTCGCCACCTCCTCAAGCACGACGGCGTGGTAGACCGCCTGCCTGGCGTCCTTGCCCCAGGCAAACGGCCCATGGCTGTGGCAGATGACGCCCGGCACGGCGACGGGATCGAGCCGGCGGCGGATGAATTCCTCGATGATCACGACGCCGGTGTTCTTCTCGTAGTCCTCGTCGAGCTCCGCCTGCGTCAGATGGCGCGCGCAGGGGACGGGGCCGTAGAAGTAGTCGGCGTGCGTGGTGCCGTAGCAGGGGATGTCCTCGCCGGCCTGCGCCCAGCCCACGGCGTAGGGGCTGTGCGTGTGCACGATGCCGCCCAGCTTCGGGAAGGCCTTGTACAGCTCCAGATGCGTGCGCGTGTCGGAGGAGGGATTGAGCGTGCCCTCGACCACCCGGCCGTCCAGGCCGAGCACGACCAGACTGTCGGGCGTCAGGTCTTCATAGCTCACGCCGGAGGGCTTGATGACGACCAGCCCCTGCTCGCGGTCGATGCCCGATACGTTGCCCCACGTGTAGGTCACCAGATTGCGGCGGGGCAGCTCCATATTCGCTTCGTATACGATGCGTTTGAGCGCTTCAAGCATGGCGGTCTCCTCACTTCAGCTTCCACGCCAGATCGGCCAAGAACAGATCCTGTTCGAGCTTCTCCACCGTGGTATCCCTGGTGATGTGCACGTACTCGATGCCCATCATGTTGGCCCAGTCCTTCATCTGCTCGGCCGTGACGTCGTAGGAGAGCACGGTGTGGTGCGCGCCGCCGGCGGTGATCCAGCAGGTGAGGCCCGTGGTCAGATCGGGCATGGCGCGCCACATGACGCGCGCGACCGGCAGGTTGGGCATCTCCATGATCGGCTTGACGCAGTGGATGTCCTGGCAGATCAGGCGCAGGCGGCCGCCCATGTCGATCAGGCTGACGACGATGGCGTCGCCCTCGCGGCCCTCGAATACGAGGCGCGCCGGGTCCTTCTCGTTCATGCCGATGCCCAGGTGATGCGTCTCAATGCGCGGCCTGGCGCTGGCGACGCTCGGACAGACCTCCAGCATGTGCGCGCCGAGGCTGTACTCCTGGCCGGGCACGAGGTGATAGGTGTAGTCCTCCATGAAGGAGGTGCCGCCGGTCTGTCCCTCGGAGATGGCCTTCATGATGGCGGTCATCGCGGAGACCTTCCAGTCGCCCTCGCCGCCGTAGCCGTAGCCCTCGGCCATCAGGTGCTGGGAGGCGAGCCCCGGAAGCTGCTCCATGCCGTAGAGATCCTGGAACGTGTTGGCGAACGCCTTGCAGCCCTCGGCGTCGAGCATCTTGCGGATGGCGATCTCCTCGCGCGCCTGATAGCGGATGGCCTCGATGTTCTCGGTGGCGATGTCGTAGGCCTCGGTGTAGACGGCCATCATCGCGTCGATCTCCTGCTCGGTGACGGCGTTCATCTCCTTGACCAGATCGCCCGTCGCCCAGGTGTTCACCTGCCAGCCCAGCCTGGTCTGCACCTCGACCTTGTCGCCCTCGGTGACGGCGACCTCGCGCATGTTGTCGCCAAAGCGCATCACCTTGAGCGTCTTGCTGAAGGCCACGCCGACGGCGGCGCGCATCCAGCTGCCCAGCTTCTTCTGCACGGCCTCGTCCTTCCAGTAGCCGGCGATGATCTTGCGCGGCATGCGCAGGCGCGCGGCGATGAAGCCGTGCTCGCGGTCGCCGTGGGCGGCCTGGTTGAGGTTCATGAAGTCCATGTCGATCTCCTCGTTGGGGATCTCCAGGTTGTACTGCGTGGCGAAGTGGCAGTAGGGCTTTTGCAGATTGGCAAGGCCGTTGATCCACATCTTGCTCGGGCTGAACGTGTGGCACCAGGTGATGATGCCGGCGCATTTCTCGTCGTAGTTCGCCTCGCGCACGACGTCGGTGATCTCCTTGTTCGTCTTGGCGGTCACTTTGTAGACCAGCTTGCAGGGCAGGCTGCCGGAGGCGTTGAGCGCGTCGGCCATCTCCGCCGCGCGCCTGGCGACGGTCTCCAGCACCTCCGGGCCGTAGAGAAACTGGCTGCCGACGACAAACCAGAATTCGTACTGATTCATGCTCATGGTGAATCTCTCCTTCATCAATAGAGTAGGGGGAAGGGGATTACAGCTTGGCGATCGCGGCCTTCTGTGCGTCCAGACAGGCGACGAAGCGCGCGGTGTAGGCGTTCAGGCCGTCGGCGTCCGCCGCGTCCGGCGCGACGGTGACGCCCTTGGCGGAGGCGAAGACCTGCTCGTTCAGGTAGGCTTCCAGCGTCTGGCCTTCCTTGCGGTGGGCGCGGTAGGCCGCCAGCAGCGCCATGCCCCACGGGCCGCCTTCACCCGCGGTCTCCATCACGGAGACCGGCGTGCCCAGCGACGCGGCGAGGATCTTCTGCCCGGCCAGCGGCGTCTTGAAATAACCGCCGTGGCCCAGCAGCGTGTCGATCTTCACGTGCTCGCGGGCGAGGATGTCCATGCCCAGCTTGAGGCTGGTCATCGCGCCGGCGACGAGGCTGCGCGAGAAGTTGGCGAATGTCAGCGCGGCGTCCGGCGTGCGCAGCACCATCGGGCGGCCTTCGTTCAGGCCCACGACCGGCTCGCCGGAGAGCAGCGGCATGTTGACCACGCCGCCGCAGTCGGCCTCGCCCTGCAACGCCGCATGGAAGATCGCCGTATAGATTTCGCCCATGGAGACGGTCTTTCCTGCCGCCTCGCAGAACCCGCGCAGCATGCCCGCCCACGCGTTGATGTCGCTGGTGCAGTTGTTGCAGTGCACCATGGCCACGGGGCTGCCGGTGGGCGAGGTCACCATGTCGATCTCCGGATAGACCCTGGAGAGCGGCTTTTCCAGCACGACCATGGCGAACACACTCGTGCCCGCGGAGACGTTGCCCGTGCGCGCGGCGACGGCGTTGGTGGCGACCATGCCGGTGCCCGCGTCGCCTTCGGGCGGCGCCGCGAGCGCGCCGGGCAGGAGCGCGCCGGTGGGGTCAAGAAGCTTTGCGCCCGCTTCCGTCAGGCAGCCCGCGTCCTCGCCGGCGCTCAGCACCGTGGGCAGGATGTCCAGCAGCGTCCACGGATAGCCCTTGCCGGCGATGAGCTCGTCAAAGCGCCTGACCATGCGCGCGTCGTACGTGCCGGTCTCGCTGTCGATGGGGAACATGCCGGACGCTTCGCCCACGCCCAACACGTGCCGGCCGGTGAGCGCGCCATGCACGTGCCCGGCGAGCGTCGTCAGGCGGGCGATCTGCGGCAGGTGCGCTTCGCCGCGGAGGATCGCCTGATACAGGTGCGCGATGCTCCAGCGCTGGGGGATGTTGAAATCAAAGCGCTCCGTCAGCGCGCCGGCGGCCTCGCCGGTCATCGTGTTGCGCCACGTGCGGAACGCGCAGAGCTGGTTCCCGTCCCTGTCAAAGGGCAGGTAGCCGTGCATCATGGCGGAGACGCCCAGCGCGCAGAGCCGGGTCAGCGGCACGCCGTAGCGGCTTTGCACGTCCGCGCGCAGCGCGGCGAACGCATCCTGAATCCCGGCCCACACGTCGTCCATGTGGTACGTCCACACGCCGTCTTCCAGGCGGTTTTCCCAGGTGTGGTCGCCGGAGGCGATGGGCGCGTGATCCTCGCCGATGAGCACGCACTTGATGCGCGTGGAGCCCAGCTCCAGGCCGAGCACCGCGCGGCCTTCGGCGATATAGGCGGCAATCGTGTTCATGATGACTCCTTTTCTCCCGGAATGTGGCGGGAGGCCGGATGCGCAGGGCGCCCATCGCGAAGCCTCCCGCCACGGAAGGGATGACCTATTCCTTTTGGTGTGATGCGGAGGGTTTCTTCTTTTTGAAGAGCCTGCCGCTCATGACGAGCTGCTGGAGCGCGACGAAGAGCAATACCAGCGCGCCGGTGATGATCTTGCCCCACCAGGAAGAGAGTGTGCCGTTGAACGTGATCAGCGACGGGATGACGGCCTTGAGCAGCACGCCGAAGAACGTGCCGATCATGTAGCCGACGCCGCCGGAGAGCAGCACGCCGCCGATGACCGCGGCGGAGATGACATCCAGCTCGCCGCCCTGCAGCGCGAGGTTCCAGCCGGACTTGACGTACAGCGCGTAGGCGATGCCCGCCAGCGCGGAGCAGAAGCCGTTGAAGCCGTAGACGATCATCTTCGTGCGATCGACCGGCAGGCCCATCAGCCGGGCGGACTGCTCGTTGCCGCCCACGGCGTAGACGTTGCGGCCAAAGCGCGTCTTTTGCAGGATGATCGTGCCGATGATGATCATGCCGATGAACAGCACGACGTTGAGGTTGATGTAGGAGACGGGCTTGACCTTGACCCACTCGCCGTCGGAGAACGTCATGAAGTACATCTTCCATCCGGCCATCTTGTCGATGAGCTCGTTGTCGATGGAGATGGAGTCGCGGCTGATCAACGAGCAGACGCCGCGCGCCAGGAACATGCCCGTCAGCGTGGCGACGAACGGGGGGATCTTGAGGTAGGTGACCATTGCGCCCATGGCCAGGCCCAGCGTCACGCCCACGAGGATGGCGAACGCCATGCAGATGAGCGGGTGGATGTTGAGCACGGTGGTGCCGTAGGCGATGAACATGCCGGTGAGCGAGGCGACGGCCGCGACGGACAGGTCGATGCCGCCGGTGATGAGCACCATCGTCATGCCCACGGCGGAGATGCCGATGTAGGCGTTGTCCACGAAGAGCATCATGAAGGTGCGCAGCGTGGCAAAGCCCTTGTCGCCGTACATGATGATGCCGGCGATGTAGATGACCAGGAAGATGCCGATGGTGGCGAGCACCATGAGGTACTTCGGGTTGGTGATGAAGTTCACCAGCTTGTTTTGCTTTCTGTTATCCACGGAGCTCACCTGCCTTCTGTTTGCGTGCCTGACGCGTGGCCAGCCATTTGCCGACCGGCTCGGACTGGAAGATGATGACGACGGCGATGATGACCGCCTTGAACGCCATGATGGACTCGGACGTGATGCCGAAGTAGTACACCAGCGTCGTGATGGTGCGGATGATCAGTGAGCCGACGATCGTGCCCGCCAGGGAGAACTTGCCGCCGGTCATGCTCGTGCCGCCCAGAACGACCGCGAGAATGGCGTCCATCTCGTAGTTGACGCCTGCGTTGTTGGAGTCGCAGGAGGAGATGCGGCTGGAGTAGATCAGGCCCGCCACGCCGGAGAGAAAGCCGGTGAGCGTATAGACGATGATGATGATCCGATCGGACTTGAGGCCCGTGACGCGGCTGGCGTTCGGGTTGACGCCGACGGACTCGACGAATGTGCCGAAAGCCGTCTTGCGCACGAAGATCATCACCGCCGCGCAGATGACGATGGTGATGATGATCGGGAACGGCAGGCCGAGCAGGCTGCCCTGACCGATGAAGCGATAGGGCGTGTAGCCGGTGGTGAACTGCTTGCCGTTGGTGGCGATCTGCGCGATGCCGCGGCCGGCCACCATCAGGATCAGCGTCGCGATGATCGGCTGGAGCTTGAACTTGCCGATGAGTACGCCGTTGAACAGGCCCATGGCCGTACAGATGAGCAGCGGCACGAGGATGACCAGGAAGAACGGGGCGATCGTGTAATCGCCGGGGGTGGGATAGAGCGTCACGTCCCAGCGCAGCAGCTTGAGGGCGAATGCGCCCGACACGGCCACCAGCGCGCCGACGGAGATATCGGTGCCGCCCAGCGCGATGACCATCGTCATGCCCATGGCGATGATGGTGATTTCCGCCGAGCGGTTGACGATGTCCACCAGCGAGCCGTAGAGCATGCCGGTCGTCGCGTTGTATTCGACGTGGAAGAAGCCCGGCTCAAGTATGCCGGCGACCACGAGGATCAGCAGCTCGGCGATCACCGCCAGAACCAGTTTGTTTTTGAAGATGGATTCCCGGCTCTTTTTCATGCGGTCTCACCGTCCTTTTCGCCTGCAATCATGCGCATGATGTCCGCCTGCGTGCAGCCTTCGCCATTGAGTTCGCCGGCCTTCTTGCCATCGCACATGACGATGATGCGGTTGGAACAGCGGATGATCTCATCGAGCTCGGAGCTGATGAAGATGATGGACATGCCGTCCTCGCACATCTGCAGCATCAGGCGCTGAATTTCCGCCTTCGCGCCGACGTCGATGCCGCGGGTGGGCTCGTCCAGGATCAGCAGATTGGGTTCGGTCGCCATCCAGCGGGCGAGGATGACCTTCTGCTGGTTGCCGCCGGAGAGCTCGCGGATCTTCTTTTCCGCATCGGGTGTGGCGATGGAGAGCATCTTGATGTACTTGTTGGACAGATCGTCCTGCTCCTTGCGGCTCATGGGCCGCAGCATGCCGCGGCGGGCCTGCAGGGCGAGGGCGATATTCTCGCGGATGGTCAGGTCGCCGATGATGCCGTCGCGCTTGCGGTCCTCAGGGCAAAAGGCGATCTTGTGGTGAATGGCGTCCATCGGCTCGTTGATCTTCACGGTGTGCCCGTCGATCTTGAGCGTGCCGTCCTGCATGCGCGTGACGCCGAAGATCATCTCGGCGGTCTCCGTGCGGCCGGAGCCAAGCAGCCCCGCAAAGCCGAGCAGCTCGCCCTTTTGCTGGGTGAAGGAGATGTCCTCCACCTTGCCGGGCGCGCCGATGTGGTCGGCCTCCAGCGCGACGGGGGCGTCCTTCTTGATGCTGGCGCGCTTGAGGTCGAAGATCTCATCGAGATCCTTGCCGATCATGCTGGAGACCAGCTCCAGCTTGGTGATTTCGCTGGCGTTGTACACGCCGACCAGATGGCCGTTGCGCAGCACGGTCAGCCGGTCGCTCATCTCAAACACCTGATCCAGGAAGTGGGTGATGAAGATGATGCCCATGCCCTGCTTCTTCAGATCACGCATGACGGCGAAGAGGCGCTGCACCTCCTCGTTGTCCAGAGACGAGGTCGGTTCGTCCAGAATGAGCACCTTGGCGTCCACGTCCACGGCACGGGCGATGGAGACCATCTGCTGGATGGCGGTGGAATACTGGGCGAGGGGACGGGTGACGTCGATGTGGATGTGGAATCGCTCCAGCAGCTCCTGCGAGCGCCGGTTGATCTCCTTCCAGTTGATCTGGCCGCGGCGCATGGGCTGGCGGCCGATGAAGATATTCTCCGCGACGGAGAGGTTGTCGCACAGGTTGATTTCCTGGAACACGGTGGAAATGCCCAGATCCATGGCGTTCTTGGGATCGGTGGGGCGGATTTCTTTGCCTTCCAGCACGATTTTGCCGGCATCCATCTTGTTGACGCCGGTCAGACACTTGATCAGCGTGGACTTGCCTGCGCCATTTTCACCCAGCAGCGCGTGCACTTCGCCGCGCCGCAGGGTGAAATCCACGCCGTCCAGCGCCTTGACGCCCGGGAATTGGATTTCAATGCCCTGCATGGTGAGAATCACGTCTCGATCCAAAGTTCATCATCCCTTCGTGACCATTGAAGAAGCGGATGGGAGACAAGTCCCCCATCCACTGCAATGGTTTAGTTCGCGCATCCGCCGGCGCGGATTGGATTGATTAGTACTTGCGCTCGTCGATGACGTCGGCAGCCTTCACGGACAGGAGTTCGCCGGCCTCGTCATAGGGGATGCCGCCGTCCATGCAGAAGACGCCTTCTTCCGGATGCACGACGCCCTTTTCGTAGGTCTTGCCCTCTTCAAGGCCCTTGATCATCGGGATGACGGCGGAGGAGTAGAGCGGGTTGCACTCGACGGTGCAGTTCATTTCGCCAGCGACGATGGCGTCAAAGGCAGCCTTGACGGAGTCGCAGCCCACGATGATGATGTCCTTGCCGGGCACCTTGCCGGCAGCCTTGATGGCGTCGATGGCGCCCAGGGCCATGTCGTCGTTCTCGGCGAGGAGCACGTCGATGTCTTCATGCGCCTTGAGGAAGCTCTCCATGACGGCCTGACCTTCGGCACGGGTGAAGTTGCCGGTCTGGGAAGCGATGACCTTGAGCTTGTCCTGCTTGTCGAGGACTTCCATGATGCCCTTGGTGCGGTCAGTCGCGGCGGCGGCGCCGGTGGTGCCTTCCAGGATCACGACGTTGATCTCTTCATCGGCGCGGCCCTGCGCGGCGAGATAGTTGATGGTCCAGCGGGCCATGCGGCGGCCTTCCTCCAGGAAGTCGCCACCGAACGCTGCGACGTAATCGATCTCGTCCATGCAGTCAGGCATGCGGTCGAGCAGGAACAGCGGAATCTCCGCCTCGTTGACTTCCTTGAGCACCTCGTCCCAGCCGGTCGTCACGACGCCGGTGAAGAGGATGTAGTCAACGCCCTGGGTGATGAAGTTGCGCAGGGCCTTCACCTGGTTCTCCTGCTTCTGCTGCGCATCGTCGTACACGAGGGTCCAGCCTTCGGCCTCGATTGCCGCGCACATGTCGTCCGTGTTCGCGGTGCGCCAGTCAGACTCCTGACCGACCTGGGAGAAGCCGACGGTGATGGCGGACGCGTTGGCGACGCAGCCAATCACGAGGACGAGAGCGATGGCGATAGTCAGGAACTTCTTCATAAGATTGCCTCCTATTCTTTTTTGAGTTCCGATCGCTGCGGGCGGCGCATGCATGCCGTCCGTTTCTAAGGGAAAGAATACCATATTTTTGACAAATTTGCAAGGAAAAAAATGACAAACCCTGTAAAAAGTGTCCGCGAATGAAAAGTCGGAATTGTGGGTTTGGAACAAGTCGCGTTCACTTTTTTTACAAAGTGTGAATGGCGCGCGGGCCTGTAAAAGGCAGGATGAATGTGGTATAATGCGGAAAAAGCGAACGGAGGACGAGCGATGAACAGCGATCTGTACGTGGACGCCCTGAGCGCACCCCTGCCGGAAGACATTGCAAGGCGCAGGGAAGCGGGCGATTTGCAGGGCGCGCTGCGCGCCATCGACGTGCGTCTGGAGATGCCGCTGCCCGACATGCTGCGCGCGCGCCTCGTCTTAGAGCGAGAGCGCATCCGCCGCCTGCCCACGCAGTATCCATACGACCGCGCGCAGGCGCTTCTCAAGCTGCGCGAGGCTGCCGGGGACGCTGTGGACGGGGCGGCGTTTGACCGGCTGGAGCTGGCTGGATTGATCGACTTCATCTATATCGGGGGCGAGAAGCGCTACTTCGTGCGCTTCCACCGCAGCCTGCTCAAAAACGGCGCGCTCTGTGCGTACACGGGCGAGACGCCCGCGCGCGAGAACCCGTGGCTCGATCCTGTGATCGAGGCGCTCATGGCGCAGGGCGAGCTGGCGCGGCGCATCACGCTGCGCACGGGCGTCTGCGTCGGCGAGGCGGACTTCGTGCCGGGCGAGTATCTGGCGCACCTGCCCTTCCCCGTGGAAACCGCGCAGCAGAGCGATGTCCGGCTGCTTTCGGGCGATCCGGACGGCGTCAACCCGCCCGACGCCCCGGCGCGCACGATCTGGTGGCGGCGCAGCCTCGCGCAGCCTCGCGCCTTTGAGGCGACGTACAGCTATGTCAGCCGCGTCCGCTACGCCGATGTGCCGGGCAGGCCCGCGCCCGATGCGCCGCTGTATCCCGCCTGCCCGCCGCCCTGCGAGGCGGACCTCGGCGAAAGCGGCGCGTACATGCGCTTCACGCCCTATCTGCGCGAGCTGGCGCGCGCGCTGACCGGGGGCGAGCCGGACGCGGCGCGCAGGGCGTGGCGCATCTACGACTTTGTGACGTCGCAGGTGACGTACGCGTTCGTGCGCGACTACTTCCAGATCGATCGCCACGGCGAGTACTGCGCGGCCAACCTCAGGGGCGACTGCGGCTTGCAGGCGCTGCTGTTCATCCTGCTCTGCCGCATCGCGGGCATCCCGGCGCGCTGGCAGAGCGGCCTGTACATCGGCGCGGACGGCGTGGGCCATCACGACTGGGCGCAATTCTATCTGCCCGGCTGGGGCTGGCTCTTCGCCGATCCGAGCTTTGGCGGCAGCGCATACCGTGCGGGCAGCGACACGCGCCGCCGGTTCTATTTCGGCAACCTCGATCCGATGCGCATGGCCTCGTGCAGCGCCTATCAGGCGCCGCTTGACCCGCCCAAACAGGCGCTGCGCGCCGACCCGTTTGACAATCAGGGCGGCGAGATCGAGCGCATCGGCGCGCCGCTGCCCTTCACGATGCGCCAGATCGATTCGACGATGGCTCTGGTGGACATGCAGCCCGTCTGACCGGACGGGCGGCCCGTCTTTGGACGCATATGAAGAGAGGAATGAGTCCCATGCGAATCGCCTATGACGAGGCCGTCTCCCGCTGCTGGGCGGAGGTCGATCTGACGCGCCTGGCGCAGAATTACCGCAACGCGCGGGCACACCTGCGCGCGGGCGCGCAACTCATCTGCGTGCTCAAGGCGGACGCCTACGGCCTCGGCGCGCCGATGATCGCGCGCAGGCTCTGGCGCGAGGGGCAGCGTTTTTTCGCCGTGGCGTCTTACAATGAAGCCGCGCAGATTCGGCGCGCCCTGCCCGCAAGCGAGGTGCTCGTCCTCGGACTGTGCGGGGCGGCGCAGCTTCGGCGCGCCGTCGAGGCGGGCATGCTGCTGACCGTGTTTTCTCAGCCCTGTGCCGATGCGGTGTGCGCCGCCGCGCAGGCGGCGGGCAAGCCCGCGCGCGTGCATGTGAAGGTGGAGACGGGGCTCAACCGGCTGGGCTTTGCGCCGGAAGATGCGGTGCAGGCCTGTGCGCGCCTGCGTGCGGGCGGCCTTGTGCGGCTCGAAGGGCTGTTCACGCATCTGGCGCTGCGCAGCCGGGAGGAGGACATGCGCCAGCTTGCGCGCCTGCGGGGTGTGCGCGACGCGCTGGGCGCGCAGGGCATCCCGGTTCCCATGACGCACGCGCTGGACAGCATCGGCATGGTGCGCTATCCGGAGGACCAGATGGACGCGGTGCGCACCGGCGCGTGGCTCTACGGCGTGTATCCGCGCGGCTACGCGCATCCGGAGGAGAGCCGACTGGCGCTGACGGTCAAGGCGCGCATCGCGCAGATGCACCGCGTGGAGGCGGGCGCATGTCTCGGTTACGACGAGACGCATCCGCTCGCACGGGAGAGCGTGGTGGCCACGCTCAGCGCGGGCTATATCGACGGCTATCCGCGCCTGAACAGCGTGGGCGCGGTCGAGATCCGCGGCAGGCGCGCGCCGGTTGTGGGGCTGGTGTGCATGGATCAGATGATGGTGGACGTGACGGACATCCCGGACGCCGCGCCGGGCGACGAGGCCGTCTTGCTGGGCGGCGGCATCGGCGTGGACGAGTACGCGGCGTGGGCGGGCCTCAACCGCAACGAGGCGCTGGCGCGCACGGGCAGGCGCGTGCCGCGCGTATACGTGGAGGACGGCCGGGTGACGGACATCCTTGAGGCGATGGACTGACAGGAGGACATATGGACGATCAGGCGCTGCGCGAGCGGGTTGAGGCGCAGGCGGCGTGGGCGGTGGAGATGCGCCGCCGGCTGCACCGCGTGCCCGAACGCGGATTCGAGGAGAGCAAGACGCAGCGGATCATCGTGGACGCGCTGCGGGAGATGGGCATCGCGTATACCACCGAGCGCACGTGGGTGGTGGGCGTCATCGAGGGCGCGCTGCCGGGCGGGACGGTTGCCCTGCGCGCGGACATGGATGCGCTGCCGCTGGAGGAGCCGCAGGGCTGCGCCTTTCGCTCGGCGCATCCGGGCATGATGCACGCCTGCGGACACGACGCGCACATGGCCATGGTGCTGGGCGCGGCACGGGTGCTTGCGGGCATGCGAGAGGAGCTGCGCGGCACGGTGAAGCTGCTGTTTCAGCCGGCGGAGGAGACGGTCGGCGGCGCGCAGCCGATGGTGGAGGCCGGGGTAATGAACGGCGTGTCGCGCGTGTACGGCATCCACGTGCAGCCGTATCTGCCCGTGGGCACGATCGAGACGCGTGCGGGTACGCTCAACGCCTCCACGGACGCCGTGACGCTGCGCATCCGCGGCCGCGCCGGACACGGCGCGTATCCGGAGACGGGCGCGGACGCCATCGTCTGCGCGGCGCAGGTGGTCTCGGCGCTGCAAACGCTGATCTCGCGCAACCTCTCGCCGCTGCTGAGCGCGGTGCTCACGTTCGGCACGGTTTCCGGCGGCTCGGCGTCCAACATCCTGTGCGACGAGGTCTGCCTGCGCGGCACGCTGCGCACGGCGAATGCCGATGTGCGCGCGATGATGAAGCGGCGCGTCGTTCAGGTCGCGCAGGGCGTGGCGGCGGCCATGGGCTGCACGGCGGAGGTGACGATCGATACCGGCTATGCGGCGCTGGTCAACGACGAGGCCGAGGCGGCGCGCGTGATGCGCGTGGGCGCGCGGCTGCTGGGCGAAGACCACGTGGTGCAAAAGGCCGCGCCGAGCATGGGCGGGGAGGACTTTTCCTTCTTCTGCGAGCGCGCGCCGGGCGCGTTCTTCCATCTTGGCTGTACGGATCCGGCGCGTCTGCCGGCGCCGCCGCTGCACAGCCGGGACTTTGCGTTGGATGAAGGCTGTCTGCGCGTGGGCATGCTGATGTACGCCGCGCTCGTGCTGGACGAGGCGTGAGGGAGGGAGAGACGATGCGCTGTGGCAGGATGCTGAGGCCCGGCGACACGATCGGACTGATCGGGCCGTCCGGCGCGTGCCGCACGGCGGGCACGCTGGAACGGGCTGTCGGGGAGATCGAGCGGATGGGCTATCGCGTGCGGGTGGGCAAGAGCTGCGCGCAGCGCCACGGCTACCTCTGCGGGCCGGACGACGTGCGCGCGCGTGACGTGAACCGCATGTTTGAGGACGACGGCGTGGACGCCGTCTTCTGCATGCGCGGCGGCTACGGCGCCACGCGCATTTTGGACCGGCTTGACTACGCGATGATCGCGCGCCATCCCAAGATCTTCATGGGCCTGAGCGACGTGACGGCGCTGCACATCGCGCTGCTTGAGCGTGCCGGCCTGGCGACGTTCCACGGCCCGATGGCGCTCTCGGACTGGGCGGACGGGCCGCTGCATCCGTTTTCGTGCGCCTCGATGACGCGCGCGCTTTGCTGCGCGCAGCCGGTGGGCGCGCTTGACAACGCGCCGGACTATCCCGCGCGCTGCACGGTGAATCCCGGCCGGGCGCAGGGCGTGCTCGTGGGCGGCAACCTGACGCTGGTCGCCGGGCTGCTGGGCACGCCGTATGAACTGGACACAAAGGGACGCATCCTCTTTCTTGAGGAGGTCGGCGAGCGGACGTACTGCATCGACCGCCTGCTCACGCAGCTGCGGCTGGCGGGCAAGTTTGACGACTGCGTCGGTGTCGTGTTCGGCGATTTCAAGAATTGTCCGGTCGAGGACCCGGACTGCGGCCTGACGATCGAGGAGATCATCCGCGACGTGGTCGCGCCCTGCGGCAAGCCGGTATTCACGGGCTTGCAGAGCGGCCACTGCACGCCGAAGCTGACGCTGCCGCTGGGCGTGAGCTGCCGGATGGACGCGGACGCCTGCGCGCTCACCGTGCTGGAAGCGGCCGTGCGCGGCTGAGGGAAGCATTGCCACCGCCGCCCTGCGCATAAATCGCCTGTCCGGTTTCATACTAGGGGAGCCGAAAGAAAGTGTGAAGGAGGCAGCATTTCGTGCGAGCAACGGGCATCGTTCGTCGCATCGACGAACTGGGGCGTGTGGTGATCCCCAAGGAAATCCGGCGTACGCTGCGCATTCGAGAGGGCGACCCGCTGGAGATCTATACCGATAAAGATGGAGAAGTGATCCTCAAGAAGTATTCGCCGATCGGGGAGATTTCAAACTTTGCAAAGGATTACACCGAATCGCTGTTCCGCTCCCTGGGGCACATCGCGTGCATCACGGACAAGGACATGATCGTCTCCGCCAGCGGCGTATCGCGCAAGGAGCTCTGGGAGAAGCCGATCAGCCGGGATCTGGAGCAGGCGATTCAGGCGCGCCAGGTGGTCACGGCCAACCGGGGAAGCGGCACGCGGATGGTGCCGGTGACCAGCGAGGAGGACGCGCAGGCGTACACGGCGCAGGTCATCTGTCCGATCATCGCGGACGGCGAGTCCATCGGCGCGGTGGTGCTGCTCTCGCGCGAACCGGCGGCCAAGATGGGCGACACGGAGCTCAAGGTGGCGGAGACCACGGCGAGCATTGTCGGAAGGCAGATGGAACAATGAAAGGCGTCCGGCGCACGGGCGCAGCATGGAAGGGCGGGCTGCCGTTTGCGGGCAGCCCGCTTTTCCATGCCGCAGGCGCGGCGGCGATTGACAAACGGCGCGTTCCCCCGTATACTCGACAGAGAGGGCGGAACATGCCGCTGGCGGCGCCGAAACGGCCGGCGCGCGCCATGCGGGGCAGGGAAAACGCCTGCCCTTTTTTCGTATGCAAGGGAGAAAGACCAAGGAGGATGCGTATGGATCGGATCACCGCGCGCGTGGAGGCGCTGCTTGCGAAGATGACGCTGGAGGAAAAGGCGGCGCAGATGGTTCAGGTGCCCTATGCGATCGTGGGACGCGAGGAGGCGCTGCGCTGGGCGAGGCTGGGCGCCGGCTCGTTTTTGCACGTGCTGGGCGACGACGCCCGCGAGGTGCAGCGCATCGCGATGCAGGAATCCCGGCTGGGCATCCCGGTGCTCTTTGGCATCGATGCGATTCACGGCCACGGGCTCAATGCACACGCCACCATCTTTCCGACGCAGCTGGCAGCGGCCTGCTCCTGGGAGCCGGAGGTGCTGCGCGCCATGGGCGAGGATACGGCGCGCGAGGTCGCCACGGACGGCCTGCACTGGACGTTCTCGCCGGTGCTGTGTCTGGGGCGCGATACGCGCTGGGGCCGCGTGAACGAGACGTTCGGCGAAGACCCGTATCTCGCCGGGGAGCTGGGCGCGGCCATCATCCGCGGCTATCAGGGGGACGACCTGGCCGACGGCGAGCACATCCTCGCCTGCGCCAAGCACTACATCGGCTACGGCGAGGCGGTCGGCGCGCGCGACGCCTGCGACACGGAGATGACCTATCGCAAGCTGCGCGAGGTCTTCCTGCCGCCGTTCAAGAAGGCGGTCGAGGCGGGCGTGGCGAGCGTCATGACGGCTTACGGCTCCATCGACGGCACGCCGTTCACCGCCGATCCGGTCTCGCTCAGGGACATCCTGCGCGGGGAGCTGGGCTTTGACGGCTTCGTCGTCACCGACTGGGACAACGTGAACGCGCTCGTCACGCGCCAGCACGTGGCCGAGACGGTGGAGGAGGCCTCCGTGATGGCGGCCCGCGCCGGAAACGACATGATCATGACGACCACGCAGTTCTACGATGCCGTGGTTCGCGCCGTGCGCGCGGGCGCGCTCCAGGAGCGCGTGCTCGACGACGCCGTGCGCCGCATCCTGTCGATCAAGTGCAGGATGAACCTCTTTGAGCGGCCCGAAAAGACCGGCAGAGCCGGATGCCTCGGCTGCCGGGCGCACCTCGCGCATGCGCGGGAAGCGGCGCAAAAGAGCATCGTGCTCCTGCGCAACGAGGGCATGCTGCCGCTGCGCGCCGGGATGAAGAAGGTGGCGGTCATCGGGCCGAACGCGGACGACATCCGCGCGCAATACGGCGACTGGACGTACTTCTCCCATCCCACGCCGAACCCCGGCCATGCGCCTGTTCGCCCGTACGTGACGGTGAAGGAGGGCGTGGAGGCGGCCTGTGCCGCGCGCGGCATCGCCTGCGCGTATCACCGCGGCTGCTCCGTGCCGGATGGCGAATACGAGGACATCGAGGGCGCCGTCGCGGCGGCGAAGGGCGCGGACGCCATCGTGCTGGTCGTGGGCGACGTCGTCGATCAGGTGGGCGAGGAGAAGGATCGCGCGGATCTGGCGCTCTCCGGCAAGCAGGAGGCGCTCTTTGACGCGCTGCGCGCGCTGGGCATCCCGCTTGTCACCGTGCTCGTCGCCTCCAAGCCGCTGGCCTTGGGCCGCGTCGCGCTTGCCGCGGACGCGTTCCTCTGCGCGTTCAACGGCGGGATGTTCGGCGGCGAGGCCGTGGCCCAGGCGCTCTTTGGCGAGATCAACCCGAGCGGCCGCCTGCCCATCAGCTTCCCGCGCCACAGCGGACAGGTGCCGGTGTATTACAACCAGCTGCCGGGCTGGCACGCGAAGCCGGGCAGGGGATATTGCGACCTGCCGCGCACGCCGCTCTTCGCATTCGGCGAGGGCATGGGCTACAGCGCGTTCGCCTATGACGGCCTGACGATGGACGAAAAGACGCTCACGGCGAGCGTGCGCGTGAGGAACACGGGCGCGCAGGCGGGCACGGAGACGGTGCAGGTCTACTTCCGCGACGTGGTCAGCTCCGTGCTCACGCCGGACAAGCGGCTCATCGCCTTCAGGAAGGTGACGCTTGAACCGGGTGAATGCCGGACGGTGACGTTTGCCTTTGACGCGGCGGACTTCTCGCTGGTCAACCGCCGGGAGCAGCGCGTGACGGAGCCGGGCGAATTCGAGCTGATGGCCGGCCATTCCAGCCGAGATGAAGACCTGCTGTGCGCGTCGTTCCGGCTGTGAGACGCAGGAGAGGCACAGGCATGGAGGAAAGAGAAGATATGATGCAGAAGATCAAGCGCCTCTTCGGCGCGCAGGACATGACGCAGGGTTCGCCGCTGCGCAACCTGATCGTCTTTTCCGTACCGCTGCTCATCGGCAATCTGGTGCAGCAGATGTACAACACGGTGGACTCGATCGTCGTGGGCCGGTACGTGGGTGACAGCGCGCTGGCGGCGGTCGGCACGAGCGGCCCGATCCTCAACCTGCTGCTGCTGCTGTTCATGGGCATCTCCACGGGCGCGGGCATCCTCGTCGCCCAGTATTTCGGCGCGCGGCAGCGCGAGGCGCTGGAGACGAGCGTGGGCACCTGCCTGACGCTCACGCTCATCGCCAGCCTGATCATCATGGCCGTCGGCCCGATGCTCATCGAGCCGCTGATGACGCTGCTGGATACGCCGCCGGACGTGTACGGCATGGCCGTCGATTATCTGACGATCATCACCGTGGGCATCGCGGGCTGCGCGTATTACAACATCGCCTCCGGCATCCTGCGCGGGCTGGGCGACTCGTTCTGGCCGCTGGTGTATCTGATCGTGGCCTGCCTGCTCAACATCGTGCTCGACCTGCTCTTCGTCATCAAGCTGGGCATGACGGCGGACGGCGTGGCGCTGGCCACGGTCATCGCGCAGGCCGTCTCCGCGGTGCTGTGCATCCGGCGCCTGTGCCGCATGAAGGAGACGCTCACGCTCACGCGCAGGACGCTCCTGCCCGACCGGCAGATGACGGGCCGCATCATCCGTCTGGGCCTGCCGTCGGGGCTCACGCAGGCGATCTTCTCCATGGCGGCGATCGTCGTGCAGGCGCTGACCAACTCCTTTGGCACCAGCGTCATCGCCTGCGCCATCGTGGTCATGCGCGTGGACGGCTTTGCCATGATGCCCAACTTCACGTTCGGCACGGCGATGACGACGTTCGTCGGCCAGAACGTGGGCGCGGGCCGCATGGACCGCGTCCGGGAGGGCGTCAAAAAGGGCGTGGCGGCGGGGCTGCTGGTGGCCGCGGTGCTGGTGGCGTGCATCCTCGCGTTCGGCGAAAGCCTGATGCGCATGTTCACCACGACCGACGAGGTCGTGGCATTGGGCGTGCACATGCTGCGCATTCTGGCCCTCGGCTACATCGCCATGGCCGTGACGCAGAGCCTTTCGGGCGTCATGCGCGGCGCGGGCGACACCGTCACGCCGATGTGGATCTCCTTTGTGACGACGTTCGTCGTGCGCATGCCGCTGGCCTATGGCATCGCGTATGCGACCCGCAGCGAGGCACAGCCCAACGGCACCCCGGACAGCATCTTCATCTCGTTGCTGATCTCCTGGGTGATGGGCGCGCTGCTCACGACGGTCTGCTACCGGCGCGGCAAATGGAAGAACAGGCGCAGCACCGGGGCCGTGACGCTGCCGGACGGGGACGCTGAGCCTGCGCGCCCGGATTGAAATGCGGCGCGAACCTGTGTTATACTGAGCTGTACAATCGCTTTGCGAAAGAGGGCAAGCCTGTGATCAAGCGAAATCAAGACCTCGTCAACGCGCTCAACTTCCTGTCGGACGGCCTGCTGACGATCCTGTCCTATTTCATTGCGCTCTGGCTGCGCTTTGACGTGCTCAAGGGGCGCCAGAGCCTGCAGATGGACAGCCCGATGATGCTGGCCATCGTCTTTGGCTACAGCGTGATGATCGTCCTGATCTATTACGCGCAGGGGCTGTATGAGTGCGGACGGCTTCGGCGCAAGCGCGAGGAGGGGCTGCGCATCCTGCTGGTCAACGGCGTGGGCACGCTCGCGCTGACGGCACTGTTTTACATCCTGCGCATCGTGGATTTCTCGCGCCTGACGCTGGCGCTGTTCTGGGCCATCTCCAGCGCGACCATCGTCGCCAAGCGGACGGTGACGGCGGCGCTGCTGGCCTATTACAGGATCCGGGGCTACAACCTCAAGCACGTGATCGTCATCGGCAGCGGTCATCTGGCCCATCAGTACGTGCAGGACATCCGCAACAACCCGCAGCTCGGCTTCTCCATCGTCGGCTACATCGGCGATACCCACCAGAGCGCTCTGGGCGACCGGCTGGGCACGTATGCACAGATGGAGCGGGTGCTGGAGGCGTACGACCCGGACGAGGTGGTCGTCGCGATGGACCCGCAGGACATCTACATGATGCCGGACATCGTGTCCGCCGCCGACAAGGAAGGCGTGCGCCTGAACCTGATCCCCTTCTTCAACGATTACATCCCGCAAAACGCGGCGATCACCACGCTGGGCCGCACGAAGATGATCGACATGCGCATGACGCGGCTGGACGATCTGGGCTGGGCGATGATCAAGCGCGCGATGGACATCGCCGGCTCGCTCCTGCTGATCGTGATCTTCAGCCCGGTGATGCTGGCGGTGGCCGTCGGCGTGAAGGCGAGCAGCCCCGGCCCCATCTTCTTCAGGCAGGAGCGCATCGGCAAGAACAAGAAGCCCTTCAAGATGCTCAAGTTCCGCAGCATGCGCGTCACGGACACGCAGGATACCGGCTGGAGCACGAACGACGACCCGCGCAAGACGAAGTTCGGCAGCTTCATCCGCAAGTTCAGCCTGGACGAGCTGCCGCAGTTTTTCAATGTGCTCAAGGGGGACATGAGCCTCGTCGGCCCCAGGCCGGAGGTGCCCTATCACGTGCGCCACTTCAAGGAGGAGGTGCCGCTGTATCTGCTGCGCCAGCAGGTGCGTCCGGGCATCACGGGCTGGGCGCAGGTCAACGGGCTGCGCGGGGACACGTCCATCGAGGCGCGCGTGCAATACGACCTGTGGTACATCGAGAACTGGAGCATCTGGCTGGATATCCGCATCCTGATCAGGACAGCGCTGGGCGGCATGATCAACCGCGAGCAGATCAAGACCTGAGCGATGGTCACAAAGTTGCACAAAAATTGCGCGGCGCATATGATTGAATCGGCATTTCGCGAAAACGAGTGCCGATTTTTTTATATGTCTTGACAATGATGCGCCGGAAAGATTATACTGAATCATATCAGACTGACCCGCTTTCGATTGATCATTGAAAAGGCAAAAGAGCATTCCGATGTGCATGAAAAGGAGGGAAACCATGCCAAAGTGTATCGTTGTCGCCGATGACCTGACTGGCGCGAACGCGACGGGCGTACTGCTCAAAAAGAGCGGATTTGACACGTTTACCCTGCTGCGGGGCGCGATGGACCGCGCATCCACGCTCAGCGCATGCGACTGCCTGGTGGTGCCTACGGACAGCCGGGCCGTTTCGCCGGGCGAGGCCTACGACAGGGTCAGGGAGACCCTGCTGCACCTGCGCAAGCCGGACGTGCGGCTCTATGCCAAGCGGATTGACAGCACGCTGCGCGGCAACCTCGGCAGCGAGACGGACGCGTTCCTCGACGTGCTGGGCGAGGCGTATATGGCGGTGTGCGTGCCGTGCTTCCCGTCCTCCGGACGCGCGCTCGTGGGCGGATATCTGCTGGTCAACCACGTGCCCCTGCGCCAGACCGAGGCCGCGCAGGACCCCAAATGTCCCGTTCACCTCTCGGACGCGCAGATGATCTTCCGGATGCAGACCCGCTATCCCGTCGCCGCGCTGCACCTGGATGACGTGGCGCAGGGCGCGGAATCGCTCAAGCAGCAGATCCTGCAAAAGAAGGAGGAGGGGGCGCGGATTCTGGTGATCGACAGCATCACACAGGCGGACATGGAGACCGTGGCCGACGCGCTGATGCTGGCGGGGCTGGCCGTGGTGACGGTGGATCCCGGACCGTTTACGGCGCTGATGGCCAAGCGCCTGATCGCCAGGGAACATCAGATGGCCAAGGGCAAGGTGCTGTGCGCCATCGGTTCGGTCAACGGCGTGGCGGCCGGACAGACGCGCCGCATGCTCAAGGAATTGCCGCTGACGGCCGTGTATCTGGAGGCGGATCGGATTCTGGAAAGCCCGCAGAGCCGCCGGGCGGAGATCGAGCGCATCGTCGGGGAACTGCTGGCACGGCGCGGGGAATCGGACATCCTGGCCGTCATCGGCAGCGGCATCGATCCGCAGAAGCGGCTCAACTTTGAAAGCTATGAAATCCGGCTGGGCGTCGCCCGCGAGGCGCTCTCCGAGCTGATCAACGACGCGTTCGCCGAGATCGCGCTGCGCGTCATCGACGGGGACGGCGAAATCCGCGGGCTGTATTCCACGGGCGGCGACATCACCGCGGCGATTCACCGCATGGCGGGCACGGTGGGCCTGCGCCTGCTGGACGAGGTGGTGCCGCTCGCCGGATACGGACAGGCCCTTGGCGGCAGGATCAACGGGCTGTTTTGCATCAGCAAGGGCGGCATGGTCGGCGACGAGGCGGCCATGGTCACCTGTGTCACGTATCTGAGGCAGCATTTTGCCATCGCGGCGGATGCGTTCGCCCGCTGAACGAAGTGAGCATGAAATCAGACATGAAGTGAGAAAGGAAGCGCTGCATATGACCAGACCGTTGATTGCAATCCCCCTGGGCGATCCCGCCGGCATCGGGCCGGAGATCGTCATCAAGACCTTGGCGGACGAGACCACGCAGAACACGGCGCGCTGCGTCGTGGTGGGCAGCCGCAAGGTGATCGAGCATGCCATGACGTATCCGGGCATGCCCACGCTCAAGATCCACACGATCGACACGCCGCAGGAGGGCGAATACCTGCCGGGCACCATCGAGCTGATCGACCTTGACAACGTGGACATGGAACGCTTTGAGGTCGGCAAGGTGAGCGGCATGTGCGGCAGGGCCGCCTATGCATACATCGCCAGGAGCATCGAGCTGGCGAACGAACGATTGGTCGACGCGGTGTCCACGACACCGATCAACAAGGAATCCCTGAAGGAAGGAGGCGTAAACTTTATCGGACACACCGAGATCTTCAGCGCGCTGACGCATTCCAACGATCCGCTCACGCTCTTTGAGGTGCGCAACCTGCGCGTGTTCTTCCTGTCCCGGCATGTCTCCCTGCGCAAGGCCTGCGACATGGTCACCAGGGAGCGCATCATCGACTACGTCGTGCGCTGCACGCAGGCGCTGCGCAAGCTGGGCATCACGGAGGGCACGATGGCCATCGCGGGCCTCAATCCGCACAGCGGCGAACATGGCCTGTTCGGCGATGAGGAAGTGAAGGCGGT
This sequence comes from uncultured Clostridia bacterium, assembly GCA_944333055.1. Classification (GTDB taxonomy): domain Bacteria; phylum Bacillota; class Clostridia; order Christensenellales; family Aristaeellaceae; genus Ventricola. The sequence continues at coordinate 6,293 of CALVKT010000005.1, read as the reverse complement.
CTTCCCGGCCGTCGAGGAACTCAAGAAGATGGGCTATCAGGTGGAAGGCCCCATCGGCGCGGACTCGGTGTTCCATCAGGCGCTTCACGGCAAGTACAACAGCGTCTTGAGCTTGTATCACGATCAGGGGCACATCGCCACCAAGACGCTCGACTTTGAGCGCACCATTTCCATCACCGCCGGCATGCCCATCCTGCGCACGTCCGTGGATCACGGAACGGCGTTCGACATCGCGGGCAAGGGCATTGCCAGCCCGGTGAGCATGATGGAGGCGGTGCGCCTGGGCGTGAAGTACGCGCCGGCATTCCTGCGCGGCTGACGCGCCGGAAACGCATGGCGTGAGGGACAACGAACCGAGGTATACATCGAAAGGAGATGCAAGATATGGCATCCGGCATGCAAATGATCATCGCCCTGTTGATCGGCATTGTGCTGCTCGTCGTGCTGATTCTGAAAACGAAGGTACACCCGTTCCTCGGCCTCATCATCGCCGCCGTCGTCATCGGCCTTCTGGGCGGCATGGAGCCTTCCAAGATACCGACCTCCATCTCCAACGGCTTTGGCGGCACGCTGGGCAGCATCGGCATCATCATCGGCTTTGGCGTGATGATGGGCCAGATCTTTGACAAGACGGGCGCCGCCGAGCGCATGGCGCTCACGTTCATCCGGCTCTTCGGCAAGAAGCGTGAGCACTGGGCCATGGCGCTCACGGGCTTCATCGTCTCCATCCCGATCTTCTGCGACTCCGGCTTCGTCATCGTCAGCCCCATCGCCAAGGCCATCTCCAAGAAGACCCGCCGCTCCATCGTGTCCATCGCAGGCCCGCTGGCGGTCGGCCTGGTCGTCACGCACTCGCTGGTGCCGCCGACGCCCGGCCCGCTGGGCGTGGCCGGCACGTTTGGCGTGGACGTCGGCCAGTTCATCCTCTGGGGCATCGTCATCTCCATCCCGATGGTCATCGTGGCCACGCTGTACTGCCAGTATCTGGGCAAGAAGATCTACCAGCTGCCTGCGGACAACGAAGAGGGCTGGGAGCGCCCCGAAAAGATGGAGGAGCTGGAGGATGCGGACGTGCTCGTGCCCTCGCGCGAGCTGCCTTCCGCCGTGGACAGCTTTATGCCGCTGCTTGTGCCGATCTTCCTGATCCTGCTCAACAACATCTTCAGCGCGCTGGGCATCAGCGCCACGGCGATCGGCACAGCCGTCACGTTCCTGGGCACCCCGATCATCGCCGTGGGCATCGGCCTGCTGCTGGCCATCTTCGTGCTGGGCCGCAACCTCGACCGCAAGACGGCGCTCAGCGAGATGGATCGGGGCATCAAGTCCGCCGGCATCATCATCCTGGTCACCGGAGGCGGCGGCGCGCTCGGCCAGATCCTCAAGGACAGCGGCACAGGCAACTACGTCGCCGAACTGCTGGCCGGCACGTCCATCCCGATCATCATCCTGCCGTTCATCATCGCGACGCTGGTGCGCTTCATCCAGGGCTCCGGCACGGTCGCCATGGTCACGGCCGCGGGCATCTGCGCGCCGATCCTGCAGGCTGCGGGCGCCAACATGATGATGGGCGCGTTCGCCGCGTGCGTGGGCTCCCTGTTCTTCTCCTACTTCAACGACAGCTACTTCTGGGTGGTCAACAACCTGATGGGCTTCAAGGACACCAGAGAGCAGATCCTCAACTGGTCGGTGACCTCCACGGTCGCCTGGGCGGTCGGCTTCATTGAGCTGCTCATCCTCAACAGCTTCATCAAGTAAACGGACGGCCGAAGGGCGCCTTCCCGCGCGGGAGGCGCCTTTTGCGCTGCACGAAAATTTTCCGCGAACGGTTGCGCATGCGCACGAATGATGATATGATGGCGGTGGACGGGCACGGCAGGCCATGCGGCGCCCCAATACGGCGCGGCGCACCGCCGTGCAAGAGAAAGAGGCGTAAATCGATGTGGGGTGAACGCGTATGGGTGCCGTCTTCGGGCGGCGCGCAGATTCCCATGGACGTGTATGTGCCGCGGGTCTCCCGTGAGATCGATCCGCAGGTTTGCCGTCCGGCGATCGTCGTCTGCCCGGGCGGCGGATACGAGTTTTGCAGCGAGCGAGAGGGCGAGCCGATTGCGCTGCGCTTTTTGGCGGAAGGCTTCAACGTGTTTGTCGTCTGGTATCGCGTGGGCAAGACCGACGCGGACAAGCTGCGCACGCACGAGGCAGCCGCGTGGTACGGCAAGGCGAAGGAGAACACGTTCCCGCTGCCCCAGCAGGATGCGGCGGCTGCCGTCGCCTACGTGCGCGCGCACGCCCGGCAATGGCACACCGATCCCGACCGCATCGCCCTGATGGGTTTCTCCGCGGGCGGCCATCTGGCGGCGAGCGTGTGCGGCCTGTGGCCGCGCGCAGAGCTCTGGGCGGCGATGGGCCTGACGCCGGAGGACGTGCGGCCCAATGCCGCCGTGCTCTGCTATCCGGTCATCTGTGCGGACGGCGACGCGCACCGCGGCTCGTTTGTCCATCTCAGCGGCGTCGCGGACGAGGCGGCGCACGCGGCGTATGACGCGCTGCAATGGGTGGGCCCGCACTTCCCGCCGGCGTTCCTGTGGCACACGTTTACGGACGAATCGGTGCCGGTGCGCAACAGCCTGCGCATGGCGACGGCGCTGGCCGACGCGGGCGTGCTCACCGAGCTGCACATCTTCCCGCAGGGCCCGCACGGCCTGAGCCTGGCCAACGAGATGACCGCTGCGGCGGGCAACGCGGCCCACTGTGTGCCCGCCTGCGCGCAGTGGCCGGCCATGGCCGCGCGCTTCCTCAAGAGCCTGTAACGGCTGTCAATGGCCAAAGTTCACAAAAAATGAAATATGATTCATCCAATATTTCACTTTTCATTCAAATCAATCGGATGCGCCGGCAAAGAATGAAAGAAATATGGAGAAACCTGCTTTGCAGTCCTTGACAACAGGGCGCCGCTCTGCTATGATGCATAGGTCAGAGCAACGGGGCTGTGCCAAGGCGTGCCTCTCGCTCTTTTTTTGTTTTTCCTGGCACGAACGGGTAGAAGGAGTGGCAAGGACGGCATGAAAAAGTTCATCTTTGTGACGGGCGGCGTCGTTTCCGGATTGGGCAAGGGCATCACGGCGGCCTCGCTGGGGCGTCTGCTCAAGGCGCGCGGGCTGAAGGTGGCCGCGCAGAAATTCGATCCCTACATCAACGTCGATCCGGGCACGATGAGTCCGTATCAGCACGGCGAGGTGTTTGTGACGGAGGACGGCGCGGAGACGGATCTCGACCTGGGCCATTACGAGCGGTTCATCGACGAGGATCTCAACAGGTATTCCAACCTCACCACGGGCAAGGTCTTTGCCAATGTCATCAGCCGCGAGCGGCAGGGCGGCTATCTGGGCAGCACCGTGCAGACGATTCCGCACATCACCGACGAGATCAAGCGCTTCATCTACAGCGTGGGCGACAAGACGGACGCGGATGTGGTCATCACCGAGATCGGCGGCACCATCGGCGACATCGAGAGCCAGCCGTTCATCGAGGCGATCCGCCAGGTGGGGCTGGAGGCCGGCCGCGAGAACGCGCTCTACATCCACGTGACGCTGGTGCCGTATCTCAAGGCGTCCGGCGAGCACAAGTCGAAGCCCACGCAGCATTCCGTCAAGGAATTGCAGGGCATGGGCATCATGCCGGACGTGATCGTGCTGCGCGTGGACGAGAAGATCACCGACCGGAGCATCTTCCGCAAGATCGCGGGCTTTTGCAACGTGAAGCCGGACTGCGTGATCGAGAACCTGACGCTGCCCGTGCTCTACGAAGCGCCGCTGATGCTGGAGCGATCGGGGCTGTCCGCCATCGTCTGCCGCGAGCTGCACATCGACGCGCCCAGGCCCGATCTGTCCGAATGGGAGGCGCTCGTGGGCCGCATCAAGCACCAGAGCGGCGCGGTGAAGATCGGCCTGGTGGGCAAGTACGTGCAGCTGCACGACGCCTATCTCTCCGTGGCCGAGGCGCTGCGCCACGCCGGCTACGCGCTGGATACGAAGGTGGAGATCGAGTGGATCGACTCCGAGCAGCTCAACGGGCAGACCTGCGACGCGCTGCTCTCGCCGGTCGACGGCATCATCGTGCCGGGCGGCTTTGGCGACCGCGGCGTGGAGGGCATGATCGCCGCCGCGCAGTATGCGCGCACGCATCATGTGCCGTACTTTGGCATCTGTCTGGGCATGCAGACGGCCGTCATCGAGTTTGCGCGCCACGCCGCCGGTCTGGAGGCGGCCAATTCCCGCGAGTTTGACGAGTGCGCGCCGCACAAGGTCATCGACTTCATGTCCGGCCAGAGCGAGGAGATCGACAAGGGCGGCACGCTGCGGCTGGGCAGCTATCCCTGCGAGATCAAGCCTGAGACGACGATGGCGCGCTGCTACGGCGCGCGGCAGATCCGCGAGCGGCACCGCCATCGCTATGAGTTGAGCAACGACTACCGCGATGCGCTTCAGGCGGCCGGCCTGACGCTCAGCGGCCTCTCGCCCAACGGGCGGCTGGTGGAGGCCGTCGAGCTGACGCAGGAGGATTTTTATGTCGGCGTGCAGTATCATCCGGAGTTTCGCAGCAGGCCCAACCGGCCGCACCCGCTCTTCGTCGGCTTCGTCGATGCGGCCCGGCGCAGGCGCTGAGCGACGGACAGGCGGAACCGATGGGCGCGGCTTCACGCGCCGCGATTCGCTGATGGAGGGCGGGAGCGTGCACGCGGCATGGCCTGACGCGGCCATCGGCTGCGCGCGAGAGAGCGGCGTGGGCTTTCTCAAGGACGCCGTGCGCATCAGGCCCGACGTGACGGCCGGCGCGGTGCGCGGCGCCGCCTCGGAGCGCATCGTGCGCCCGCTGCGGGATGCCGGGGCGAAGGACGTGCGCATCTCCTCGCCGCCGCTTGGATGCCCGTGCCATTTCGGCACGGACGCCGATTCCCCAAAACCTGATCGCCTGTATTCGGTGGCGGACATCGCGTAGCTGTCGGTGGAGGCGGCGCGGCAAACAGGGATTGTGTTGGATGCTTTACGGGACGCGAGCCCGTCAGCATACCCCATGGACAGGGGAAAACCGCTTTGAACAGCCGATACACGGCAACTGAGAAACGGAGGGATACCCATGAAAGTGATGGAGCAGCTCTACGAAGGCAAGGCCAAGAAGGTCTTTGCCACCGACGATCCCGCGCTCCTCGTCGTTCGCTACAAGGATGATGCGACGGCGTTCAACGGCCTCAAGAAGGGCACGATCGCCGGCAAGGGCGTCATCAACAACCAGATGAGCAACCGCCTGATGGACAAGCTGGCCAAGGCCGGCGTGCCGACGCACTTTGTGGAGGAGCTCAGCCCGAACGAGACGTTGGTCAAGCGCGTGTCGATCGTGCCGCTGGAGGTCATCGTGCGCAACATCGCCGCGGGCTCCTTTTCCAAGCGCTACGGCGTGGAGGAGGGCGTGGTCTTCGCGGAGCCGACGGTCGAATTCTCCTACAAGAACGACGACCTCGGCGATCCGCTGATCAACGACGATCACGCGCTGGCGCTCAAGCTCGCCACCCGTGAGGAGATCGCGACCATCAAGCGCTACGCCCTCGCCGTGAACGACTTCCTCCAGGCATTCTGGAAGGAATGCGGCGTGACACTGGTGGACTTCAAGCTTGAGTTTGGCCGCCTTGCGGACGGCACGATCATCCTGGCCGACGAGATCAGCCCGGACACCTGCCGCCTGTGGGACGCGAAGACGGGCGAGAAGCTCGACAAGGATCGCTTCCGCCGCGATCTGGGCGGCGTGGAGGAGGCCTACGGCGAGATCATGCGCCGCCTGCTGGCCCACGACTGAGCGCCCGCTATCGGACAACCGCATCACAACCGCTCCCCGCTGAGGGGAGCGGTTTTCATGTCGCGCGTCTGTGACATGCCGCTTGACAACAAGTTATCAATCGCCTTCGCGCCGCTCTGACGCGAAACGTCCCTTCAAAGGCTGCGGATGCGCTGCTTTTTTGATTCTAATACTAATCTTCAAACAAAACACTAAACAAGAAGTGCCATCTGTGATATAATAATCTGGGTGATGAAAGATGGCAAAGATGTACGAGATTACAGAAAGTCAGCGAACCGAAATAGAAGAAGTACGGAAGAAGAATCGAAACAAGAACATCGAGAGAAAACTTCGGGCGCTTGTTTTGCGTGCAGAAAAAAAGGGGTTAAAAGAAATCTCTGAATTAACAGGGTACCACTATGTAACAGTCAGCAATATCATTTCGCAGTATGTGAATAACGGTA
>CALVKT010000004.1 GCA_944333055.1 uncultured Clostridia bacterium | reverse complement strand
GGGAGAGCGAGATGTCCACGATCATGATCATGTTGAACATGCCGGAGAGCACGGTCTGAGAGATGTCCAGAATGTTCGCCTCGTGTTGCGCGATCACGGCGCTCACGCGCGCGATGATGCCGATGGTATCGTTGCCCACGACGGTGACAACGGCGGTGTTCTTCGTTTCCATGATGTCTTCCTCCTTATGTTTCTGCGATCACGCGCAGACAGGCGTCCGTCACCTGCCACGTGGCATCGCAAATGTCGTCTGCGCCCAGCAATTCCGTTCGGGCGCCCATGCCATATGTGACGGCGACGGCGTATGCGCCGGCCGCGCGCGCCTGCTCGATGTCCGTAGCCCGGTCGCCCACGACGATCACGCGCCGCGCGCCCGTCTCGCGTTCCCACTGCCCGATGCGCATGGCCTTCGTCACCCCGTGCGCGAAGCCGCTGAATCGGCCGATATATGGCGCAAAGCCGTATTGCGCCACGCATGCGCTGCAATACGACTGCGAGCCGTTGCTCAGGACGGCCAGATGCGCGTGCGGCGCGAGGGCGGCGAGCATCTCGTGCACGCCGGGATAGACCTTGCCGGTCTCCCGAACCAGCGCGATTTCCAGCTCGTCGAGCAGCCGGTCGTACTGCGCGCGCCGGTCGGGCCCGACGCCCATGATGCGGCAGACCTCGTCGGCGTCCGGCCCGTTAAACGAGTCGGCCAGCGCGTCGCTGATCCGGCCAAAGCCCATCTGCTCGAACACGCGCTTGAAGAGCACGCGGCCCAGCTCGGCGCTGTCTGTGAGCGTACCGTCCAGGTCAAACACGATGAGCACCGGCCGCTTCACGGCCGGCAGCCCCGCGCCGCACGGGCCGGGCGCACAGGCGAGCAGGGTCGCTGCGTTCATGTCTTCCTCCTAGTTGTCCCCGCGGGATTCCTTGAGCACGCCGCTGCGGTATGCGCCGATGAGCCGCATCAGATCGTCGATGCGCCCGCGCAGCATGTCTCCCTCGTCCGTGTCGGCGATGAGCAGGCGTCTTTGCATGCACTTGACCAGCGTGTGCACGCTGTGGATGTCCTGCTCGGCGGAGATCGCGCTGGCCCGGGATTCAAACGGCTGGTGCGCGACGAGGCTCAGCTCGTGCGAGGAGAAGATCAGCGTATAGCCCGCGATGCCCGTCACCGGCTGATACGCGCGGGACAATCCGCCGTCGATGACCAGCAGGCGTCCCCCGGCCTTCACCGGATTTTCGCCGCGGCTGAGCTTGACCGGCACATGACCGTTGATGATGAAGCCCGTGTGCGGCAGGTCAAACTCGCTGAGGATGCCAAGCGCCGTGGGCTCGTCGTCCTGATAGCGGTAATATGCGTTCTTGACCTCGGCGTGCGTCGCCTTGTCCTCGATGAAATAGCGCTCAAACGTCGCCATCTTGCTCTTGCCAAAGAGCGGGGAATACGGGCCGCAGCCCAGATACCAGAGAAAATCCTGCCCGTCGCGCCGCGCCTGCGCGCCCAGCGTGGCGAAGTACCCCTGGCGCGCCAGCAGGTCCGCCGCGTCGATGCCCGCGCGCCCGCACAGCCCCTCGCCGCCCGTCACCGGAATCGGCGCGAAACTGCCGTCCTCCAGCATGGGGATGCAGCCGTGGTAGAGCAGGTTGCCGTTGCAGCGCAGGTACATGCCGCCGGTGCTGTAGAGGAACTGCACGTGGCGCTGGAGCTTTTCGGAGTGCGCAAACTCAAGCACCAGCCTGTCCATCACATCGCGCTCCTGCGGCGTGAGCGCGTACGGGTCGCCGGGATCGACCGTCGGGAAGCGGCAGCTTCGCAGCGGATACGTCTTGCCCGCCACCTCCACCGTGCCGCGCGCAAAGTCGATGCGGTGGAGCAGGCGGCGGTCTTCCATACCGTATTCCGGGTGGCGGGCGATGAGCTGCCCTTCGAGCTTGAATTGCAGCACGGCCGCCGCCTTGTGCATGCGCGCGACATCCATCTCGTCCTCGTGCATGTCCTCGCCGTTCTCCTTGGGCCTGAATTCCGCGCACGGATCGTCGGCATAGCAGCTTCGCGCCAGCGTGGCCAGCGGCCGCAGCGAGATGCCGTAGCCGATCTCCAGCGTCTCCAGGTTGCCGTACTTGACGGAGGTGACGATCACCTGCGCGATGCAGGCTTCGCTCAGCGCCGCCGCGCCCATCCAGACGATGTCGTGGTTGCCCCACTGCACGTCCACCTGATGGTAGCTCTCCAGCGCGTCCATGATCAGATCGGCGCGCGGGCCGCGGTCAAAAATGTCGCCGATGATGTGCAGGCGGTCGATGGCCAGCGCCTGAATCACGCGGCTGAGCGCGATGATCATCGCGTCGGCCTGCCCCGTCTCCAGGATGGACTGCATGACCTCCTGATAATACCCTTCCTTGTCGGGCGTGTTGTCGCTGAGCATCAGCTCCTCGATCAGCGCGCCCATCTCGCGGGGCATCGCCTCGCGCACGCGCTTGCGCGTGTACTTGACCGAGCACTCGCGGCAGACCTCCACGAGCTGATAGATCGTCAGCCGGTACCATTCCGGCGTGACGATGCCCTGCTTTTTGAGCAGCGCGAGCTTCTCATCCGGGTAGTAGATGAGCGTTGAGAGCATGTCGCACTCGTGCGCGGAGAGCATGCTGCCGTACAGGCCGTTGACCTTGCGCTTGATGACGCCGCTGGCATTGTGCAGGATGTGCAGAAACGCCTGATGCTCGCCGTGCAGATCCGAGAGGAAGTGCTCCGTGCCCTTGGGCAATCGCAGCACGGCGCGCAGGTGAGCGACCTCCGCGGACGCCTCCTGAATCGTGCGGTACTGCTTGCGCAGCAGCTTGAGATAGCGGATATCCTGATCGGTGTAGGCTTCCACGTTCTTCCCTTTCTCCGGGCGCGGCCCGGATGTGTCTCATCCGCGGCGGCGCGCGATGCACTCGATCTCGACGGACAGGCCCATCGGGAGCTTGGAGACTTCCACGCAGGTGCGCGCGGGGAATTCGGGCGCGAAGTATTCGGCGTAGAGCTTGTTGACCTCGGCGAAGTCGCCGATGTCGGTCAGATACACGGTGGTCTTGAGCACGTCCGCCGTCGTCAGGCCGAGCTCGCCGAGCACGGTCACGATGTTGTCCATCACCTGCTTCGCCTGGGCGAGCGTGCCGCCCTCCACGGGCTTTTGCGTGGCCGGATCGACGCCGATCATGCCGGACATGAACACGAAGTCGCCGCAGAGCGTCGCCGTGCAGTACGGGCCGACGGCCGCCGGGCCCTTTTGCGTCTTAAAACAGGTCTTTTCCATCTCTCATTCCTCGCTTTCTTTCGTCTGTTCGTCCTCACGCTCCGTCACGCCCACGTAAATCGTCGGCGGAACGGCGTCGTACGTGCTTTCAGAGACGATCTCGCTCGCGGTTTCCAGCCCCGCGTCGTCGATCGTCACGCGCTCCACCTGGACCGCGTACCCTTCCAGCGCTTCGCCCACCGGCACGCGCTCGTCCGTGTACGTCGCATAGCGGCCCTCCCGGTCGCGGATGTAGACGGGTTCCTCGATCGTGCCCGTCTCTTCAATCAGCGAGTGCAGCGCATAGCGCGCGCCCAGCGTCTCGCCGATGAGCATCAGCTCCAGCGTCGCGCCGTTATCCCCGTCCTCATACACGCGCGCGCTGATGAACAGCGGCGCGTCCGTCCGGTTGCACAGCACCAGATCCAGCCCCTGATCGGAGACGGCCGCCTCCTGCCCCATGTCGCAGTAATCGACCGGGCGCGCCGCGGCGCTGCGCTCGGCCACCTCGACGCCGCCCAGCAGCGCCGCGCGATAGAGCGCCGTGGACGCCTGGCACACACCGCCGCCCACGCCCACCGCATCCGCGCCGTAGGCCGGCTCCGGCGCGGTCTGATAGCCGTTTTCCTCCGTGCGCGCGCCGACGGCTTCGTTGAACGAGAGCGTCTGCCCGGCGTCCAGGCGCAGGCCGTTTAGCGCCTGCGCCGCCAGCGTCACATTGTGCACGGTCGCCTCTTCCCCGTGAAGCCGCATCACCACGCGGCTGCGCAGCCAGAGGTCGTTCTCCAGCTCCGTCTGATACACGTCCGGTTCGAGCACCTGCGCCTCCAGCGCCTCACTGCCCGGCGACAGCGTCCTGATGCTCTGCTCGATCGCCTCGCGCACGCCGGTCAGGTCGAGCGCATAGCCGACCTCCTCCTGCGTGAAGGAAAACGGCTCCGCCCGGCCCGGCGTGAACGCCACCGTCGCATCGACCGGCGCACATTCCACATCCGCACGCACGGTCTCAAGCAGCGCGTCCACCGCGTCCATGTCGTAGGCGAGCACGGGCTGCTGGGCGACGGGCTCCCTGCGCAGGCGCAGCATGTCCACATAGCGGGCGAGCATGCCGCCCTCGTGCCCCGCCGCCCACAGCGGCGCGAGCGTCGCCTCGCTGTCGATGGAAAGCGCCACGTCCTGCGCCGTGAGCACGTAGGTCTGTCCCATGCAGCTGATCTCGTAGCGCCAGGGCGTCACGTGCTCCGCCTCGATGGTCTTGATCAGATTCTGCGCGTCCTCCTGCGTCGCGTTGGCGAGCGGATAGCCCATGAGCAGCGTGCCCGGCACAAACGTCTGCGCATACGGCTGCGTCTGCGTGTAGACGTAGAGCGTGCCCGCGCCCACCAGCACGGCCACGGCGAAGATCGCCATGGAGACGATCGCCGCGACGCCGGGGCCGCGGCGCTTCTTCCTTTTCTTCTTCGGCGGAGGCGGCGCGGGGGCCTTCTTCTCCGGTTTGGGCGGCGTGTAGCCCGCCTTGGTCATCGTCGGCATCGTTGCACCTCGTTTGCTTGGTCATCGGCGTATGCGCGAGCGCAGCGCCTGCACGTCCTGCTCCGCCGTCGTCCAGCGCGCAAGCCCCTCGCCCAGCTGCGTCCTGCGCACGGCCTCGCCGTGGAAATCGCTGCCGCCGGTGACGAGCAGGCCCATCCGGTTCGCCATGCGATGCAGGAACGCGGCGTGGTTGTTCTGCGCGCTGGGATGGTAGACCTCGATGCCCGCCAGGCCCTGCGCCTGCCACTCGCTCACCAGCGAGATGAGCGCCGTCTCGCCCAGCCCCAGCTCCATGGGATGCGCGAGCACGGCGACGCCGCCCGCGCCCTCGATCAGCTTCACGGCATGGGCGACCTTCACGTCCTCCTTGGGCACGTAGACGGGCTTGCCGGGCTTTAAATAGCGGTCAAACGCCTCGGCGACCGTGAAGACATAGCCGGCTTCCACCATGGCCCGCGCGATGTGCGGCCTGGCGATGGCGCCGCCCGCCAGCGCGCGCACGCGATCCATGCGGATGGGCATGCCCAGCTCCTCAAGCCGCGCCGCCATGGCCTCGGCCCGCGCCTCGCGCTGGGTCACACGCCGGGCGCAGAACGCGCCGAGCGCCGCGTCGCCCTCGTCCATGCCGTAGCCCAGCACGTGAATCTCGCGGCTCGCGCCGCAGCTGAGCTCCACGCCGGGAATCAGCACGATGCCAAGGCGCTCCGCCGCCTCGCGCGCGGCGGGGATGCCCGCCATGCTGTCGTGATCCGTCAGCGCCACGTGCGTCAGGCCCGCCTGCGCGGCGCGCGCCATGAGCGCATCCGGCGCGCAGACGCCGTCCGACGCCGTGGAATGCATGTGCAGATCGGCCTTCATCTCGTCCTCCCTCGCGCGGTCCCGCGCAGATGAAGCAGACGCCGCGTCCCAGTGTTCGACGCGGCGCGCTGATTATGTCTCCTGCTCCGGCGCCTCGGCCGCCTGCTGTCCGGGCAGGGCCTCGCCCTTCATGAACGCCTCGAACTCCTTGCGGTCGATCGTCTCGCGCTCCATGAGCAGCGCCGTCAGGCCGTCGAGCTTCTCGCGGTGCTCGCTGAGCAGCGCCTCGGCGCGCGCGAGCGCGTCGTTCATCTTGCGCTGCACCTCGCCGTCGATGCTCGATGCCACGCGCTCGGAGAACATGCGGCTCTGCTGGCCGTAATCGCGGGCGAGGAACACCTCGTCGTGATCGCCGCCCAGATAGATCGGGCCCATGTCGTCGCTCATGCCGTACTGCATCACCATGCGCCGGCAGATGTCGGTCGCGCGCTGCAAATCGCTGCTGGCGCCGGTGGACATCTCGCCCATCACGATGCGCTCGGCCGCATAGCCGCCCAGCGCCATCGCCACAAAGTCGAGCAGCTGCGTGCGGGTGGTGAAGTCGCTCTCCTGCTCCGGCAGCAACAGCGTGTGGCCGCCGCTGCTCCCGCGGGGCATGATCGTCACCAGGTGCACGTTGTCGCAGCCGGCAAGCAGCTCGCCCACGATCGCGTGTCCGGCCTCGTGCACGGCGACCAGGCGCTTGTCCTCCGGGCTGATGATGTGGCTCTTCTTCTCCGGGCCCATCTGCACGCGCTCGATCGCGTCGCTCAGGTGGCGCGCGGTGATCTCGTCCTTGCCCTCGCGCGCGCAGAGGATCGCCGCCTCGTTCATCACGTTCTCCAAATCCGCGCCGGCAAAGTACGGCGTGCGCTTGGCGATGTTGGAAAGGTCCACGTCGGCGGCCAGCGGCTTGTCCTTGGCGTGCACCTTGAGGATGGCCTCGCGCCCGCGCACGTCCGGATAGCCCACGGAAATCTGGCGGTCAAAGCGGCCCGGGCGCAGCAGCGCCGGGTCGAGGATGTCCTTGCGGTTGGTCGCCGCCAGCACGATGACGCCCTCGTTGACCGCGAAGCCGTCCATCTCCACCAGAAGCTGGTTGAGCGTCTGCTCGCGCTCGTCGTGGCCGCCGCCCATGCCCGCGCCGCGCCTGCGGCCCACGGCGTCGATCTCGTCGATGAAGACGATGCACGGCGCATGCTTCTTGGCCTGATCAAACGTGTCGCGCACGCGGCTGGCGCCCACGCCTACGAACATCTCCACGAAGTCCGAACCGGAGATGGACATGAACGGCACGCCCGCCTCGCCCGCGACGGCCTTGGCCAGCAGCGTCTTGCCCGTGCCGGGCGGGCCCACCAGCAGCACGCCCTTGGGAATGCGCGCGCCCACGCGCGTGAAGCGGCGCGGGTTCTTGAGGAACTCGACGAGCTCCTGCATCTCTTCCTTCTCCTCGACGGCGCCGGCCACGTCCGCAAACGTGATGCGGTTGCCGTCCGGCTCAAAGACGCGCGCCGTGCTGTGGCCGAAGTTCATCATCTTGCCGCCGCCCTGCTGACGCATCATCATCATCCAGAAGAGCATCATCGCGAACGTCATCAGCAGATAGGGCAGCATCTCCAGGAACCAGGGCGTGCCGGGTTCGGGCAGATAGGTCAGCTCAAAGCCCAGGTCCAGCTCGGTGATGTTTTCCGCCGGCTCGCCCGTGCGGCGCGCGGCAAGTTGGCGGCAGGTGTCCACAAACGTGTCCCCGTCGGCATAGGCGACATAGTCGTACGCCTCGGCGGAAAACGCCTCCTTCGGGATCCTGCTGCCGCTCATGCGCGCATAAACGTTGTTCTCCTGCACGGCCACCTGCTCGATCACACCCTGTTCGATGTGCGAAAGCAGCTCGCTGTACTCGATGCGGATGCCCGTCTGACTGCTCATGGAGGCGGAGAACATCTGCGCGACGGCAAACACCACCATGATGATCAGCAAATACAGCGGAAAGCCCTTGTATGACTTCTTCAATGGAAACCTCCAGCCCTGCGGCGCGGCCGCATGTGATTACTTCTCATAGATTTCGGGTTTGAGCACGCCGATATCCGGCAGATTGCGGTACTTCTCGTCGTAGTCAAGCCCGTAGCCCACGACGAACTCGTCGGGAATCGTGAATCCGTAGTAGTCCACGTGCAGCGGCACGCGGCGGCGCTCCGGCTTATCCAGCAGCGTGGCGATCTTGAGGCTCGCCGCGCCGCGGCTGAGCAGATTTTCCCGCAGGAAGGAGAGCGTCATGCCGGAATCGACGATGTCCTCGATGACCAGCACGTCCTTGCCGTTGATCGGCTTGTCCAGATCCTTGAGGATGCGCACGACGCCCGACGACTTCGTCGCGCTGCCGTAGCTGGAGATCGCCATGAAGTCCATGCTCATGGGCAGATCGATCTCGCGCACCAGATCCACAAAGAACATCACCGCGCCCTTGAGGATGCAGATCGCCGTCACGTCCTTGCCCCTGAAGTCCTCCGTAATCTGCCTGCCCATCTCCTTGACGCGCTTTTGAATCTGCTCTTCCGTGAGCAGCAGTTCGTCCTTGAGGTCGGCATAGCTCAGCCTGTCCTTCTTCTCTTGCTTCATCGATTCATTCCTCCCGCTTTCTTCCTTCTGCCTGCGCGGGGCTAGCATGTCCGAGGAAGCGCACGATCATCTGCGCCTCGTCCGCCGCGCCCCGGCAAACCTCCGCCGCCCGCAGGCCCACGGCGAAGAGCACCGTATCGTCCTGACGCAGCACCGGCACGCTCCTTCGCAGCGCGCGCTCAATGCCCGCATCGATCATCAGCTTCTTGAGTTTCACCGGCGAATGCCGCCCGAAGGGCACCATCGCCTCGCCTTCCCGCCGCTCGCCCACGCGCGCGCCCCGCAAAAGCCTGAGCGGGATGCGCTGGGCCGTCTTGCCGTCGCCCGTCTCGCCCGCCGGCGCGGGCCGCACATCAAACCGGCCAAACGGCGTATCCGTCACGCCCGGCACGGCTAGCGGCACATCCGGCGCGGGCGCGTCCCGGCGCACCAGGCACAGATACCGCCGCCCGATCACCGCGTGCGCGCCGCCCGTCAGGTTCACCGTCGCATCGCAAAGCGTCAGCGCGTCCATGATCCGTCCAACCGCCTCCGCGCGCTGCGCAGCAAGGCCCGCCTGCGCCGTCAGGCGCATGAGCAAGCGCGAGCACAGCGCCGGATGCAGCCCGCTCAGCGCGCGCTTTTCCACGGCGATGCCGTCGATCAGCGGCGTGACGGGCACGTGAAGCGCATCGAGCTGCGCCGCAAAGTAGTCCTCGTCCCGCTGCGCCGCGGCGGCCAGCCGGCACAGCGCGTCGCCCGCGCCGCAGACCGCCCGCTCCATGGCGGGCAGCACGTCGTGGCGCACGCGGTTGCGCGCATACGCCCTGTCCGCGTTGCTCGCGTCCTCCCGAAAGTCCTGTCCGATTTCCGCCAGATACGCGCGCAGCGTTTCCGGCCGCTCGACGAGCAGCGGGCGAATCAGCCGCCCGCTTCGCATGCGCATGGCGCACAGCCCGCGCACGTCGCAGCCGCGCATGGCGTGCAGCAACACCGTCTCCGCCTGATCGCCCGCGTGATGCGCCAGCGCGATGGCGTCCGCGCCGACGGCATTCGCGGTGCGATGCAAAACACCATAGCGCAGCGTCCGGGCGGCGTCCTCCAGCCCGCAGCCGTGCGCCCCGGCATACGCCGGCGCATCGACATGCGCTGCGTAAAACGGCACGTCAAAGCGCGCGCACAGCGCCTGTACAAACGCCATGTCCGCGCGCGCGTCCTCCCCGCGAATCCCGTGTTCCACATGGGCGCAGGAGAGCGTGAGCGGATAGCGCTCGCGCGCGTGCAAAAGCAGGCGCAGGAGCGCCACGGAATCCGCGCCGCCGCTCACGGCGGCGAGCACATGGCTGCCGGGCGGCAGCGCGCACGCATGCGATAAGCGCAGGCAAAAGCCGTCATAAAAAGCGTTCGCCGTCATGATCCGTCTACTCCTGTCCATACAAATTCTATTGTACCCTGTCCCGCCCAAAATGGCAAGGTGATTGGACAAAAAAAGCGCCGGAGTCTCTCCGGCGCGCAAAGCGAAGCGTGGGCGGTCAGTCAAACACGCTTCGCCCCGTTTGTTCCTCATTCCAACATCGCGCGGCTCACGCGCGCGCAGAGCACGGTCATGTCGTCCCTGGCCTCGCCCGCCGTCAGGCACTGCGCGATCAGCTTTTCGCCCACGGCCTGCGGGTGCAGCCAGTGGAGCTTTCCAATCGCCTCGCGCAGCGCGTCCTCCCCGCCGGGGTATGCGTCCGCCACGCCGTCGGTGAGCAGCACGACCACGTCGCCCGCGCGCAGCGTCATGCGCAGCGACCTCGATTCCACATCCGGCAGCACGCCCACCGGCAGCGTGTCCGCCCCGATGGCGCGCACCTCGCCCTCGCGCACGACGTAGGACGCGCACGCACCGAGCTTTTCAAACGCCGTCTCGCCGGTGTGCAGGTCGCACACGCACAAGTCCATCGTCGCGTACATCTCCCGCCCCGTGCACATGAGCATCAGCGCGTTGACCACGTCCAGCGCCTGCGCGCGCGTGTAGCCCGCCCGCAGGCTCTCCACCATCAGCCGCAGCGCCGCGTGGCTCTCCTGCATGGCGCAGCGCCCGCTGCCCATGCCGTCGGAGAGCGACAGCACGTGCCGCCCGCCGGGCATCGCGCGGGAGACGTAGCTGTCGCCCGCCACCTCCTCGCCCGAACGGCTGCGCGCCGCCGCGCCGATCTCCAGCGCCAGCGCGGGCGCTTGCTCAAAGACGGCCTGCGTGCAGAGCAAGCCCTCGCGCGCGCACGCGCGCATCGGCACGCCGCAGGCGGAAGAGACCAGCTTTTCCAGCGAAACCGGCGCGATGTGTTCGGGCTTGAGCAGCAGCGCTTCCATCCGCTCGCCCATGCGCAGCGCGTAGGCCACGCGCACCTGCTCCGCGCCCGCGCGCACCAGCGCATAGCGGATACGCCGGTACGCCTCGTCGTCCGGGCGGATCTCGCTGAGCGTGCGCTCGCAGACCTGATGCGCCGCGGCGCTCGTCTTCTCCAACAGCTCGACGCACTGGCGAATGATCGGGCTCTCCTCCTGCGGTGCGCTGAGCCCCCGCATCATCTGCGCCGTGTCCTCGTAGAGCCGCGCCCACGCGTGGATCATCGAGGCGCAGCGGATCGCCACCGCCTCGGACTGCGTCATCTCCTCGGACGCCGTGCGCTCCACGAGCGCGGTCACCGCGGCGCGCCGCGCGCTGGAGAGCAGCAGAAACGGCGCCGCGCCCGGCAGGCAGATCACCAGCAGCCGCACGTCCTGCACGTCGCCGCGCAGCAGCGCGCACGCCGCCGCCATGCCGCTGAGCATGAGCAGCAGGCACAGGCTCCTGTGGCGCGTCTTGATCTCGCCCGCCAGAAAGCCGCCGCACACGAGCATCGCACACGTGTGCACGCTGCCAATCCCCACGGACACCGCGCCGCCCAGCACGCCCGCGCACAGCAGCGCCTGCGACGCGCCGCCGGCGTACGCGTGTTCCAGCGTCAGGTACATCGCCATGGCGCTGGCGAGCACGTCGCCCTGCGGCAGATGCAGCAAGCCCGCCGCGATGGACGCGCACACCGCCATCACGCACAGCGGCCTCGTCTCCCCGTCCAGCTCGTCGCGGCGGCTGACGCTCAGCGCTGCGCCGTCGTAAAGCACGCTCAGGCCCGCGCCCGCCAGCGCTGTGAGCAAAAGCGTCAGCGCGGCCAGCGCGTTGCCCACGCCCGTGACCGCGCCCGCCGTCAGCTGCGCCAGAAACACCGCGACGGCCATGCGCATCCGGCCGCCCG
This sequence comes from uncultured Clostridia bacterium, assembly GCA_944333055.1. Taxonomy (GTDB): domain Bacteria; phylum Bacillota; class Clostridia; order Christensenellales; family Aristaeellaceae; genus Ventricola. Next base: position 4,465 of record CALVKT010000004.1, on the reverse strand, counting down.
GCCTGACCCACAGCCCGCTGCACAGCCACAGCAGCGCGCAGACCGCCAGCTGCCAGCAGGCCGCGAGCTGCCCGCGCGCCACGTGCACGCCAAACCCGACCGCCACGCCGAAAAAAGCAGGCAGCACGCAAAAGCCCTGCCGCAGCAGCGCCGCGAACATCGCCGCCTGGCAGGCATAGCCGCCGCCCGGCAGCGCCGCCGGAGACAGCAGCGCCATGAGCAGCAGGCAGAGCGTCCGCTGCGGCATCGTCCCCCGGTGTGCAAGCGTGCGCTCAATTCCCGCGAGCAGCCCCTGCGCGTCCTCCTGTTGAGTTTCATGCGCCATCACCGCGCGCTGTGCCATATACATTCCCGCCTTTGTCACAAGAAGATGGCTTCATTGTATACGGTTTCACGCGCCGCCCCTGTCGCTTTCGCGCGCAAAAAAAGAAAAGCGCTCGACACGCTTTTCTCATCGTATTCAATCCCAATCCGCATCGTCGTCGTCAAACGGATCGGCATCCTGCACGCTGTCCGCGTCCGTCAGCGCCTTCGCCTGCTCGCCCGGCAGCTCGCTCACGTCGCTGAGCCGGCGCGCGATGCTCTCGCTGTGGCGCTGCGCCGTCTCGATCGTCTCGCTCGCCTGGCGCAGCCGCTTCTGCGTGCGGCTGAGCAGGCCCGCAAAGCCGGAGAAATCCGCGCGCACCGCCCCCAGCAGCGCCATGATCTCCTCCGTGCGCTGCTCGATGGCCAGCGAGCGGAAGCCCATTTGCAGGCTTTGCAGCAGCGCGGCCAGCGTCGTCGGCCCGGCGATGACCATGCGGCTCTCGCTCTGGATGCGCTCGGCCAGCCCGGCGATGCGCAGCACCTCGGCGTACAGCCCCTCGTTTTGCAGGAAGAGCACGGCGTAATCCGTCGTATACGGCGGCGCGATCAGCTTCTCGCTCATGCGGCGCGCGTGCATGCGCACGGCGGACTCCAGCAGCCCGCGCGCGCCGTCCACCTCCTCGCGCGTGCCGCTTTCAAGCGCCGCGCGCAGCTCCGTGTATTCGCGCATCGGCAGGCTCGCGTCGATGGGCAGATAGACCGTGTGCCCATGCCCCTGTCCGGGCATCACCACGACGTAGTCCGCCACGCTCTCGCCGCCCGGACGCACAGGCGCATGCTGCGCGTACTGATCCGGCGCGAGCATCTGCGCGAGCAGCGCGCCCAGCTGCATTTCACCCCAGACGCCCAGCGGCTGCGCGCCGCCCAGCGTGCGGCTGAGCTCATCGACGCTGCCCGCCAGGGACTGCATGGCGCTCAGGCTGCTGGTCACCTGCTCCAGCCGCCGCGTCACCTGCGCGAAGGACGCCTCCAGCCGCTGATCGACCGTCGCGCTCAGCTTCTCGTCGACGGTCAGGCGCATCTGCTCCAGCTCGCGCCGGTTGTCCTCGTTCATGCGCGTCAAGCCGCCCTCCAGCGTCTCGCGCATGCGCTCCATGCGCGCCTCGTTGCCGCTGAGCTTGTCGTCGAGCATCCGGCTCACACCGCTCAGGCGTTCTTCATACGCGCTGAGCCTGCGATCCATCGTCTGGCGGATGCGCTCCATGCGCTCTTCCTCCTGGCGGCCCGCCGCGCGCATCTGCCCGCCCAGCGAGTCCATCTGCCCCTGCTGCGTGCGCGTCATCTCGCCCATCATCCGCACGACGCTGTCGTTGACCGCCTGCATGGCCTCATTGGCCTCGCGCTGCGCCTGTTCCCTCGATTCCCGCGTGCGCGCGTCCGCCGTGGCGAGCTGCTGCGCAATCTCGCGGGTCATCTCGCGCACGCTTTGCTCCGCCTGCCGGGTGCGCCGGTGCAGCAGCGCCAGCGCGACGAGCATCAGCACCACCAGCAAAAGACACAGCGCCAGCATCGCCTGCTGCGCGTCCACCTGCGCAGCCATCTGACTGACCTTCGTGAGCCATTCCATCGTTTTCACGCTCCGTATTCATGCGCGCAGTAGCGCGCGGCATGCAAAGTATGCTATAATAGTGGGGTCTTTGAGCAAAGGAGGATTTTCCATGGCCCAACAACGCAGAAAAAAACAGCAAATGAAGCGGCGCCAGCGCATCATCACATCGCTGTGCGTCGCAGGCGGGCTGGGCGCCGTATTGCTCAGCTTTGCGATCTGCATCCTGATATTCGATCCGTTCTCCTCGGGCGAAAGCGTCTCGACGCCCGTCGCCACGGCGCTGCCCTACAGCGCGTCCGAGCCCTTCTCCCTGAACGACCTGACCTCGGCGCAGATCCAGCAAATTCGCCGGGACGGCCGCATGACCGTCAGCGACGGCCCGCGCGGCGTGAGCGTCGGCGACCCGCTGGAAAAGCTGATCGCGCGCCTGCCCAGCGGCACGGGCGCTTCGGAGCAATCCGCGCAGTCGGACGTTTCACAGACCGAGGAAGAGCTCGCGCTCTACTGCCAGACGTATCTGGACATGCAGAACACGGGCACGCAGACCGGCCTGCAATCCGACGAGGAGATGATCCTCTACTGCGCGGACTACTTTGAAAACCAGAACGGCCGGATGACCGCCCTGCCCCCGCGCGGCCTGCTCAACGTGGACAACGGCGACATCATCGTCACGCTGCTCGCGCCCACCAGCGCCTACCCCGCCGGCACGAAGGACAGCTACGGTTCCTACGAGCACGTCTACTGCGTCTACACCATCGACCCGGAAACCCTGACGGTCGCCTCCATCGTGCTGGGCATCGATCAGTGATCCATTGTCGCTCTCCATTATATAGAAGCGCAAAACGCTTGTCAATTGTGAACCAGTTCATCGTTTTGTCATATTTTTCTTCTTTTCAAAAATGTCATATTTTTCTTCTTTTCAAAAAGCCCTTGACATTTCCTGCCTTTGTGCTATAATATCCTTTGCTTGACGGCGTGAGGCCGTCATCCGGGGTGTAGCGCAGCTTGGTAGCGTGCTTGAATGGGGTTCAAGAGGCCGCGAGTTCGAATCTCGCCACTCCGACCAGCAGAATTAGTCCCGTTTTTCTAGTAATAACTAGGAAAACGGGCCTTTTCTTTTTATCGTTTTGTGGCATTTACCCTTTAATTTACCCTTTACAGATTTTTATTGGGCGTTTTTCACGCCCGCCACGGCGCCGATAAAGCGCTCCATGCGTCCAGCGCTGGCCTGCTGCATCTCCTCTGTGCAATGCCCGTAGACCTCCATGGTGAACGCCGCCGTATGGTGGCCGAGGTTGCTCTGTAACGTCTTCAAGTCGTCCCCTGCTTGCAGCGAAGCAACAGCGTAGCTGTGCCGCAAATCATGAAAGCGGAAGCCTTCAATACCCAACGGCTCCGTGATCCGGTGCAGCGCTACACGGATACTGTTTGGAGACAGGTGACGCCCGATCTCGTCCGTGAAGACCAGGTCTTCCCCATTCTCCCAGACCGGCCCGGCCGCCAGCTTCCAAAGGCGCTGCTGTGCGCGCTGCTCCTTCAGTACCTCCAGCACGGACGGCGCAACGGCCAGCGCGCGCGGCTTGTCGTTCTTGAGTGTGCCGAAGATATACTGCCCCTTGACCTGGTGAAGTTGGCGATAGATACGGATCATGCCCCGGTCAAAGTCGATGCAGTCCCACGAAAGCGCGAGGATTTCACCCATGCGCAGGCCGGTGAACAGATCAACCGTGAACAGGCGCTCGTATCGGCTACCCTTGATTGCCTGCAGAAATGCGCCGATCTGCTGCGATTCCATAGGCTTGATATCCGTCTTCTCGATGCGCGGCAGCTTGCAGCGGTCAGAAGGATTGATCTTGATATAGTCCAGCTCGACGGCCTGCTGGAGGGCGCGATGCAGCGTGCCGTGCGTATCCCTGATGGACTTGGTCGAGAGCTGCGTGAATCCCTCATCCCCGCGCAGGAATCCATTGTACATATGCTGGATATGATGCGTGCTCAAATCGGTCAGCTTGATTCTGCCGATGTGCGGCACAAGGCGAACGCGCACCGTGGAACGGTACTTGTCCAGCGTGCGCGGCTTGACACCCACGCAGTAATCATTCAACCAGGTGTTCAGCCATTGCTCGACCGTCAGCTTGGACGGCGCGGTATAAATGTCTTCTCGCCGTCCACATTGAAGCAGATGAAGTTTTTCAGGATGTCGAGGAAACGGTCCTTCTCAAACAGTCCCTCAAAGAAGGTGTCAAAGGCTGCGTACTGTGTGTTCTCGTAGCTGCCGTCCGTTGTTTTCCACTCCATGAAGCGGTCTTCACCGGAGGTGATGGTTCCGGCCTTTGAGGTAGTCATATCGCTCATGACGCAGACCTCATTGTAAATAAACATGGAGGGGATCTCGTACATATAATTGCGGAGCTGGCGATATGCGTCGGAAGCATCTGTCTCTTCGCGGGAGGGAGATTTCAGCTCCACTACGACAAGGGGCAGACCATTGATGAAGAGAATGACATCCGGGCGTTTTTCGGAGTTTTCGATGAAAGTCCACTGGTTGGC
>CALVKT010000003.1 GCA_944333055.1 uncultured Clostridia bacterium | reverse complement strand
CGGTCGATGGCGTCAAAGCGCGCGCGCAGGCCGGAAAGGGTGGTCTCCCCGAAGCGGTAGACCGGCTCGGAAATGCCCAGCCGGGCGTACATCTGCATGGTATCGGTCATGATTGCTCTCCCGTCGTCTTTGGAATGGATGCCCTTTTGACATGACAGGGAGAGGAGATTCCCCGCCTGTATGCAAAAAGTCGTCCTGAAAACGCACCGCAGGCGGCGCTTCCGCGTGCAGAAGGTCCGCGATCAACGGATGAAACTGGTATAGATGCGCTTTTCCAATGTGGTAAATGTGATGCCCAAAGCGCGGCCCGCCTCGATGCACTTGAGCATCCAGGCCATGTTCCGTCCGAGCTGGCGCATGATTTGGAGCCCTTCCTTGTCTTGGCGCACCTCATCGGGCGTGCTGCCGTGCACCATGTTCCAATACTGGGAGGAAACGACGGGCATGTTGTTGATCATGAAATACTTGTTGAGAACGTCCAGCGTGGCCGTCGTGCCGGCGCGCCGCGCGCTGGTGACCGCAGCGCCAGGCTTGCCGGCCATCTCGCCCGGCATGATCGTGAAGAGCCGATCCAGCGCGCTGTGCAGCGCGCCAGCCGGGCCGGCATAGTGGACGGGCGCGCCGAAGATGAAGCCGTCCGCCGTCTTTGCCTTCTGAACAAGCTGGTTCAGGCTGTCATCGTCAAATGTGCACCGGCCCGTGTTGGCGCATGCCCCGCAGCCGATACAGCCGCGCATCGGGCCCGCGCCGATGTGAAAAATCTCCGTATCCACGCCGCAGTCGTGGAGCGCTTCGGCGACCTCATGCAGCGCGGTATAGGTGCAGCCATTCGCATGCGGGCTGCCGTTGACCAGGAGTACCTTCATCGTCTTTCTCCTTATTGATCCAGGGTCGTGGGATTCGTTTCATGCAGACAAGTGCGTCTGTATCATCTGCTCGATGGCGCGCGCGGTCTCGTCGTTGACCGTGTTGTGGCCGGCCTGCTGCGCGGCGGTCAGCGTCAGACGCGCCCGGCTTTGCGGGGGAAGCGCGTCATAGATCGCCGCGGCCTGCGCCTCAGGCGCCAGGGGATCCTCCTCGTGCGCTATGAGCAGGCAGGGCACGCGCAGCGCGGATGCGCCCGCCAATGCACTGGCCTGCCTCCAGTCACAGCCGGTCATGGGCCTGGAGAGCTGCTTCATCAGCGGAAGGAAGGGGTTGACGGGCAGGTGAAGCGCCTCGCGCAGCAGGCAGGCGGCGAAATCCGACGCCGAGGCGCAGACGCGCTCACAGATCAGAACGCGAACTTGCTCCGGCAGGCGGTCGCCCATCATCAGCGCTTGCATGCCGCCCGTGGAATAGCCGTGCAGGCCGATGCGCGCATCGCTGCCCAGCGTGTGGACGAGCCAGTCCAGCCAGAGCTGACCATCCGCCCGCTCCAGCCAGCCCAGCCCCGTCGCGCGGCCCTCGCTTTCGCCGTGCGCGCGTGCATCCGGCATCAGCACGGCCATGCCGTAGCGCTCATGATAATGCGCTGCCCACGAGAGCATCTGCCCGGCGCTCGCGCCATAGCCGTGCAATAACAACATCGCGCGCGTTTCGCCTGCCTGGCCGGGGATGGAATACGCCTTGCACGTCAGCCCGTCCGCGGTGACGAGGGATACGGCCTGTGCGCCCAACTGGTTCAGCTTCTTTTTGTAAGCTGTCATGTAGCTGTGCATCTGCTTCTGCTTTTCGGCGTTCGGCGCATGCCAGAGGCCCACGCGTCCCGTCAGGCCGCCTTTGCGCACCGCGATGCAGTTCACCAGACAGGCACTGAACAGGCACAGCAGCGCAAAGAGCAGAACCAACGCCCCGAAGAAACCCTTCCAGCCGAAGACGACGCCCCACATGGTGAGCGACATCAGGGCGAACATCACGCTGATTTGCAGCCATCTGGCCGTTCCGTGCATCCGTATTCCTCCGTTTCTGTGCATCGGTTGCGGCATCATGCGGGCGGCAGATTGTGGCCTGACGCCCGCATGCGTTTTCTGATTTGTGCGCGGCGGTCGATCAATAGCTGAAGATGGTCGGCAGCCACTCGGTGATGGCCGGGATATAGGCCATCATGAACAGAACGATGACGTTGCAGGCGATGAAGGGCAGCGCGCCCTTGGCGATCTTGAGGATGGGCATCCTGTTGATCTTGCTGCACGCATTCAGGCACATGCCTACCGGCGGTGTGGCCAGGCCGATCGCCAGACCGGAGATGAAGATCAGGCCGAACTGCACGTCGCTGATGCCGGCCTGCTGGGTGATGGGCAGCAGGATGGGCGTGAGCATCAGGATCGCCGGGGAGACATCCAGGAAGCAGCCCAGAATGAGAATGATGATGATCAGGACGAACAGCAGCACGTTCTTGGAGAGGTTCATCGCCACAAACCAGCTCGCCACGGTCTGAGGAACCTGATGCATGGTCATCAGCCAGGAGAAGACCATCGAGAAGCCGATGATGATCACGATGGAGCTGGAGGACATCAGCGTGCGTCGCAGCGCGCTGCAGATGTCCTTGAAGGACAGCTTGCGATAGATCAGGCCGCCCAGAATCAGCACGTAGAGCACCGCGATGGCGGCGGATTCGCTGGGCGTGGCGATGCCCAGCGAGATGGACAGGATGATGACCATCGGCATGACCAGTGTGGGCAGGCCCTTGGCCAGCGTGCGCAGGAAGTGCTGCATGTTGAAGGGAATCGGCTGGGGATGATAGCCCTTCACCTTGGAGATGGCGTAGACCATCACCAGCTGCGTGAGCGCGACCAGCACGCCCGGTATGATGCCCGCGACGAACAGCGTGCTGATGGACGCGCCGGAGATCATGGAGAACATGATCAGCGGAATGCTGGGCGGCACGATGATGCCCATCGTGGAGGTCGCCACCGTGAGGCCTGCCGCAAACTCCGGCGGATAGCCCTGCTTCTCCATGGCGGGGATCATGACGCTGCCGGTTGCGGCCACGTCCGCCACGGAGGAGCCGGAAATGCCGCCAAAGACGAGGGAGTCCAGCACGTTCACCTCGGCCAGACCGCCTTTGATGGGCTTGACGATGTAGAGCAGAAGATCCATCATGTTGTCGGTGATGCCGCTCTTGTTTGCCAATTCGCCCATCAGCATGAACAGGGGCATGCACACCATGACGTAATCAAACGTACCCGACCAGATTCGCTGGGGAATCATGCTCAGGAAAGAGGGCGATTCGATCAGCATTGCCAGTATGCTGGACATGCCGATGGCATACGCCAGCGGCATGCCGATGAGCGTGATGCCGATCAGCCCGATCATCAGATAGAGCATTACCATAAGTGTCACCCATTTTCTTTACGTATTCGTGTGCCGGGATCAGGAACCGGAGAGCTCCCTTTCCATCTGTGCAATCACATCATCCTCATCGATTTCAGGCTTGAATTGCACGTCCTTCTCCTTGCCGGTGAAGATGAGATACAGCTTGATGCAGCAGCACACCGCGCCGATGATGAAACCGATGGGCAAAAAGACGTAAATGTATTTGAGCTGAATCCGCATCGCGTTGGTGAGCGTCTTGCCTGCCTTCTCGATCCAGCCGATGGCCAGGTACGTCATGAGCAGGTTGACGACGGTCATCAGCGTGTAATTGAAGAGCTTGAGCGCATGCTGTACCTTTGCGGGAAACAGATCGAACAACACGTTGATGGCGACGTGCTCGTCTTCCAGCGTGCACATGCCGATTCCCCAGAACGTGCTGAACGCAAAGAGAACCGTGACGAATTCTTCCAGGAAGATGAACGAGATGTTGAAGAAGTAGCGCATGATGACCGTGGCGATCACGCAGACTGTGATGATGGCGATGGCGAGCATGCCGATGCCGACATAAACCTTATACAGCGCCAAGCCGGCCTTTTTCATTTTATCCATGCAAAGACCCACCTTTTCATTCCAGTTGTGGGTCTCCGTGAGGAGACCCACATGGAGATGTGTTGTTGTACGCTTACCAGGACACGGACTTGCCCATGATGGCGAGCATCGCGTCCAGATCCTCGCGGGTCATGCTGCCCTGCTCGATGTACTTCTTCCAGACTTCCTCGGAAGCCGGGCGGAAGGACTCGCGCTCCTCAGCCGTGAGCGTGTAGACCTCGCAGCCGTAATCCTGAATGGTCTTGATGTACTTCTCGTTCTCCGCCTCCACGATGGCGCTCGTCTCGTCCATCATGTCGCGGGCGCAGGTGGTGAGGATGGTCTGATACTCGGCGGGCAGCGCGTTGAACCATTCCAGATTCACATACATGACCTCGGCGCACACCATGTAGTCGATGATGGAGACGTAGGGCTGCACCTCGTAGAACTTCTGGTTGTCAATCAGCGCGAGCGGGTTCTCCTGTCCGTCGCACACGCCGGTCTTCAAGGCCATGTACAGATCGGTGAACGGCACGGACACCGCAGAGGCGCCGTAGGCCTGCATGGACAGCGTCATGATGTCCAGCACGGTGCGCATCTTCAGGCCCTTCATGTCATCGGGGGAAGTGATGCGGCGTTTGTTGTTGGTGATCTGGCGGAAACCGCTGTCGTCGCCCACGGCGAGCACCTTCATGCCGTGCTCGGTCTCGACGGTGCTGAGCATGTTGGTGACAAAATCGCTGTAGAACACGGTGTGCACCTCTTCGATGGTGTCAAACAGCAGCGGCAAGGAGAGCATGGTGATTTGCGGCAGATACTCCAGATCGCCGCCGCGCACGCCCTGGAGGATGCCCATGGCAACGGCTTCGGTCATTTCCGTCTCGTCGCCGAGCTGGCCGGCGGGGAAGATCTCGACCTGAATGCCGCCGTTGGTCTGCTCTTCGACGGCCTTCTCAAAGGAAAGCAGCGACACATGGCGCGGAGAGGACTCGGCCTGCGCATGGCCGATCTTCATGACGAACGTCTCGCTGGTTTCCGCCTGAGCAACAGCAAAGCTGCACACGAGCAGCATGCACACGGTCATGGCCAGCGCGATAATCCGATTGCGTTTCATAGATGATATCCCTCCTGATGCTTGAAATGTATTGAGGATACAGTGCTGCCGGTTAAACGGCGCTGCGATGTGGCGATTACAGCACGATCTTGACGCAGGCCTTGACCACGTTGGACGGCACCAGCGCGCGGCGCTGCGGCATGTGAACGTCTTCCGGATAGACGATCACCACGTCGCCGGGCTTCATCAGAACGGCGGACTCGTAATCGCGGTTGTAGAGGAAGTCGTCTTCCACGTTGTCATACTCGGTGACGGGCGCGCCGGCGCGGGCCAGCGGCGTGTAGCAGAAGTATTCCGTGCCTTCCGCAACGTAATGGATGTCGATGAACTTCTTGTGGCCTTCGAACCAGCACTCGTCGATGGTGCGGGTCGTGTAGCGCTGAACGAGGATGAAGACGCCCAGCTTTTCCTTGGCGCTCATATCCAGCAGGCTGGTCTTGGAGAGCATGGTGCCGTCCAGCGCGTAGCGGCCCTCTTCCATCTTGGTGATGTCGTGCGCCTTGAGCCAGTCCAGAGCCTTCTGGATGTTCTCTCCCAGCACATTGTAGCGTGCGCTTTCTGCCAACGTCGTGACGATCATGATGGGTTCCTCCTCACTAAATAGATATTTGTATTGCATCCCATCCCCGCCCGCATATCGCAAAGACGCCGGCGATGGGGAACTGCCCGGTTTAATCCACAAGCGCTCTGTTGGACGTGCGCGTCCCCGTGCGCCAGAGCACGCAGGCCATGATCAGGCACAGAATCTCGCTGCATGTTGCGCACCACCACACGCCCTCACCGCCCAGCAGCCTGGGCAGCACCTGTATGCTCAGATACAGGAACACGAAGCCGCGACCGAGCGAAATGGCCACGGAGGACATCTCCCGCTCGATGGAAGTGAAATATCCACTCAGCAAAATGTTGTATCCGAGGATCAAAAAGGATATACTATACACATGGAACGCCTTGACGGAATAGGCGAAGAGCGCTTCCAGTTCCCGGGAGATGAAGCACCCGACGATCGGTGCGGCGCCCAGCCAGACGATGGCGAAGATCGCCAGGGAGAACACGGCGCTCATGCCAAAGCCGTAGCGCAGCAGCTGTCGGCACTTTTGAGTGTCCTGCTGCCCGTGATAGAAGCTTACCAGCGGCTGCATGCCCTGCGCGATGCCCGTCATGGACATGACGACGATGGTATTGGCATAGGAGATCACGCTGAAGCTGATCAGCGCATCGTCCTGAAGGTAGCGCACAATCGCGTGGTTCATCAGGAAGGTGATGATGCCTGCGGACAGCTCCGTGATGCCCGATGAAGTGCCAAGGCGAACGGTGCGCCACAGCGTCGCAGGATCAAAGCGGAAGCGCGTGAACCTGAGCTGCGCGCGGCGGCTGAGGAAGTGCGTCAGATACAGCAGCACAACCACCAGCTGCGAGATGCCCGTGGCGAAGGCGGCGCCCCAGACGCCCCAGTGAAAGACCAGAACAAAGAGCGCATCCAGCACCAGATTCGTGACGGCGCCCATGGTGACAAAGAGCGTGGCTAGCGTGGGATAACCGTCGGCCTTGATGAGAATCTCGAAGGAATAGGAGACCATGAAGCAGCTGCTGAAGACTGCGATGGTGCCCACGTATTGCTTCACGTATCCCAGCGTCGCAGGCGTCGCGCCCAGGAACAGCGCGACCCGCTCCAGATTCAGCAGCACTGCGACTGTGATGACCACCGACAGCAAAAAGACGACCAGAATATTCTGCGTGTACACACGATTCGCCTTCTCCCGGTCGCTGCGGCCAAAGCAGATGGAGACGATGGTGGAGCAGCCCACCGCAAACATCAGCGAGATGGAAAAGAGCATCGTATTGAACGGGGTGGAGATATTTACGGCGGAGAGCGCGACCTCGGATACGCCTCTGGCGACGAACATGCCGTCTACCATGGAATACAGCGCGAACACCCATTGGGCAATCATCGAAGGAATTGCAAAAGAGAGAAACTTTCTGAATAATCCTTTTTTCTTATTGGACATGATGTTGAAACCTTCCCCTCACATATGGATGATTTCTCCACAATTCGCTATACAAGTGATTCATTTCTCTCAATTCTAATCGAAATACAGTAAATTAATCTGTGCATGATCACTATAAACCTTGGGATTGTCCCAAGGTCAAGGGCTTTTAATAAAAAACATTCACAATGTTAAATGTTCTGAGGAGTGAGCGTCGGTATGAAGGAATACTACAAAATCGGGGATATTGCCAAGCTTTACGGCGTATCGGCAGACTCGATTCGGTATTATGAAGAACTGGGAATCATCTCGCCTGCGCGCGGGGAAAACGGCTATCGGATATTCAGCGTCAATGACATGTGGTGCCTGAACGTCATCCGCGATTTGCGCGCGCTGGGATTCCCGATGGACCGCATCCGCGCCTACCTCAACAACCGCACGGTGAATTCGACCATCGAAATTCTCGAAGAGGAAATGCGGCTGATCGAAGAGCGCCTTTCCTATTTTGAGCGGCTGCGCAGCAACGTTCGTGAACGCCTGGAGATCATCCATACCATGATTCATCAGCCAATCGGCGTCGTGGAAGAACAGGATTATGACACGCGGTATTGCTATGAGATCCACGAGGGTTATCGCACGGACGAAGAGATGGACGTGCTGATCAAGCGGCTTTTGAACATCGACGCTTCGCACCACTTTATCATTGGCAACAACCGCATTGGTTCCAGGCTCAGCCTGCAATCGGTCTACGAGCAGCGTTACCGCGCCTATGAGGCGGTATTCATCATGGCAGAGCAGGGCGACTGCGAGATTCCCGCCGGCCGGTATATCTCCGTGGCCTATAAGGGCAGCTGTGAGCAGAACGCCATCTACCTGCCCATGCTGATGGAATACGCCAAAGCGCATCGCCTTCGCCCGGTGGGCGAGGTTTACGAGTGGCTGCTCATCGACATTCATACCGCGTCGAACATGTCCGAGCACATCTCGGAGCTGCAGGTGCGCGTGATCGACCAGGATGCCGCCCCTGCACTTTGATCGCCTGAACGACCTGTGCCGCCGCGCCGCTTCACAAGGCGCGGGGTGTGCGCGCGGCAATCCGCCGCCTGAATCGAAAAACTCGATGGACGATAGGAAGCGTGGAGCAACCCGTTTCAGCGTTGACGGCAGATGCCCCTTGATTTGTCTGACGATGACGCGGCGAAATCAGGGCTCAAGTCAAGCCGCGCGCAGGATCGAGATCTTTGGGTTTCGGTCGCCAGACCATCTGCGCGCTTTTGCAAACAGCGCGCATTTCCGCCCGTCGGCAAAGGGGGATTGTCTCACTAATACTGATTTCTGATCAAAAGGTCAAATACAGCGCGAAGCGAAGAAGGGAGTCTGAAATCCCTCAGGCAGGTTTTAGGGCGGCAGCCCTCACGTCTTCTACGATCACGGCGTAAGCGGCGGGAACCGCAGCGGAGCGTAGCGACAATTGCGGTTCTGATTAGCCGTGTTAATCAAGAACCGGTAATTAAGAAGCCACTCCTTTTGTAAGCCATACCTTGAGTGTCGTTTTTTGGCACTCTGGTTTGGTTTGCCTCAAAATGACGCAGAAAAAGGCGCTGCCTCTCTTGGCTTCC
>CALVKT010000002.1 GCA_944333055.1 uncultured Clostridia bacterium | reverse complement strand
CGGTCGATGGCGTCAAAGCGCGCGCGCAGGCCGGAAAGGGTGGTCTCCCCGAAGCGGTAGACCGGCTCGGAAATGCCCAGCCGGGCGTACATCTGCATGGTATCGGTCATGATTGCTCTCCCGTCGTTGTCTCCTATAATAGGAAATGATTTGCACGGGCTACAGCATAGCAAAACGCGCGGGCGGTGTCAACAGAAAAAGTGAAAAAAGTGGTTGACAGAACGAAGCGCCTCGTGTATAATAAACTTCGTGCTTGAGAAAAGGAACTTCCATCGGAGTGTAGCGCAGCTTGGTAGCGCACGTGCTTTGGGAGCATGGGGTCGGGGGTTCGAATCCCTTCACTCCGACCAGTTTTCTTAAGCCCGGTGCTGTTCGGCCCCGTGGTCAAGAGGTCAAGACACCGCCCTTTCACGGCGATAACAGGGGTTCGATTCCCCTCGGGGTCACCATTTTCTTTACTGGTTCTTCAGGGGGACGAAAGGAATTCCGTGGGCCTTTAGCTCAGTGGTCAGAGCAGGCGGCTCATAACCGCTCGGTCCGGGGTTCGAAACCCTGAAGGCCCACCATCATACGGCGCGGTAGTTCAGCCGGTTAGAATGCCAGCCTGTCACGCTGGAGGTCGAGGGTTCGAGCCCCTTCCGCGTCGCCATCTTTTTTCTCTTTCGCTCACACCATTGAGTCCGTGCTGGTGTAGCTCAATTGGCAGAGCAGCTGATTTGTAATCAGCAGGTTGCGGGTTCGATTCCCTTCACCAGCTCCAATTTCATATGGGTAGGTTCCCGAGTGGCCAAAGGGAGCAGACTGTAAATCTGCCGTCACCGACTTCGATGGTTCGAATCCATCCCTGCCCACCACCTTCTGCGGGAATGGCGGAATTGGCAGACGCGCTAGATTCAGGTTCTAGTGAAAGCAATTTCATGCAGGTTCAAGTCCTGTTTCCCGCACCAGTGAAAAAACCTTGAAAGTACGATGCTTTCGGGGTTTTTCTTTATTCCCAAATTGAACACCTCAAAGCCCTTGATTCTGCGGGGCTTTTCCGGTTTGCCGTCATGACACGTAAGGGCGCTCGAATATCAGTATTCCAACTTCGATCCCGACAATCTACGCGCATGCAATGGACAGGATGATGGTTGGATAAGGTATACTGAAACAAGTCCATTGCCATTCTGCCTGCCGCAAGCGCGTGGATGCGGCGCTGCCCATCTTCATCGGAGCGACTTTGGAAGGAGATCGACATGAAGCATTTCGCCTTTTTTCAAAACACCGCCTGCGAATACTTTCCCTGCCATCCGGGCGTCGAGCCGGAGGCGTTCAACTGTCTGTTCTGCTATTGCCCGCTTTACGCGCTGGGCAAGCGCTGCGGCGGCGATTTCCGCTACACGGAGCAGGGGTATAAATCCTGCCAGCATTGTGTCTTTCCGCATCGCAAGGAGAATTACGACCGAATCGTGTCGCGCTATCGGGAGATTGCGGACGTGGTCGCGGCTGTGGACGGGGAGGAACGATGAACGCAAGAGAGGCGGTACAAGGCGCGCTGCGCGATCCGGGAAAAACACATTGACGGCCCGGTGATGCGCGGCTATAATAGAGACGACAGATGAATAGCCGGTGTATCTGCGCGGCAACGCGCGGCGGGCGGCGAGCAATCGCCGTTCGTCACAGGAATGCGGATGAAATTTCCGGGCTATCCCAGTAACCGTGAAGCGGACGAAAGCGTCAGGAAGCCACTGCGAAAGCGGGAAGGCGTGCGAGTAGGATGAGGCCAAGCCGGGAGACTTGTTTACACCGTGAATCTTCTTTCCCCTGGGGGTGGGAATGGCTATTGGATCAGGCGTCAAACGCGCCCGGTTTGTTTAGTGTTCCTCAGGGAGGGGCACTTTTTGTTTGAAAGGGCTTCTCTCGCCATTCATTTGATCTCATTGCAGGAGGGACATCCATGTTCAGAAAGCTCGTTTCCCCGCTGCTCGTCCTGCTGATGGCGTGCAGCATGACCACCGTGATGGCGGAAGGAACACCGATCACCGTCACCGACATGTACGAAAGAGAGATCACGCTGGAAGAGCCTGCCACGCGCGTTGTGGCGCTGTCCGCTGCCGATTGCGAGATCATCTGCGCGCTGGGCTGTGAGGATGCGCTGGCCGGCCGCGGCATGTATTGCGATTACCCCGAATCCATCGCCGATGTGCCAGCCGTGCAGTCCGGCTCCGAGACCAACATCGAGGAGATCCTCGCGCTGGAGCCGCAGATCGTCATCATGAGCGACATGGCGCAGAGCGAAGAACAGGTGAAGCTGCTGGAAGACAACGGCGTGAAGGTCGTGATGACCCGGAACACCGACATCGAAGGCGCTTACGACGCCATCGAAATGATCGGCGCGCTGCTGGGCAGGGATGCAGAGGCGGAAGCGATGGTCGCCGGCATGCGCGCGGCGTTTGAGGCGATCAAGGCCAATTCCGAGCATGCCGGCAAGACCGTCTACTTCGAGGTGTCGCCGCCGGAATGGGGGCTGTATACCGCCGGAACGGGCACATTCATGGATGAGATCGCCCAAATGTGCGGCCTGACCAACGCCTTTGCCGACATGGAAGGCTGGGCGTTCATCTCTGAAGAGCAGGTGCTTGAGCGCAATCCCGATTACATCGTCAGCGTCTCCGGCATGCCGGATGCCGACATGGAGATCATGGAGCGCGAGGGCTGGGGCGAAGTCAAAGCCGTCGTGAACGGCGACGTGTTCAACGCCGATGCCGACGCCTTCTCCCGTCCCGGCCCCCGGCTGAAGGATGCGGCCGAAAGCCTGTATCGCTTCATCAACGATACCGACGCGCAGGAAGAACCGGCTGCGTAAGCCGTCTGAGACAAGGGGGGAACGCTTTGGGGGCGCCCCCTTTTCATCAAAGAGGAACTATGAAGACAACAGATCGGTTTTCCCGGCGCGGATATGCGCTGTTCGTGCTGGCACTGCTGGCGGCCATGCTGCTGTGCATCTGCGTGGGCAGCGTGTCCATCCCGCTCTCCAACACACTGACGGCGCTGTGGAACACGCTCTGGAGGCTGCCCATGCCGCAAGGCGTTTCCGCCAATATCATCGTCCATGTCCGCCTGCCCAGGGTGCTCAACGTGGCGCTGGTGGGCGCGTCGCTTTCCCTGTGCGGCGCAGCCATGCAGGGGCTTTTGCGCAACCCGCTCGCGGACGGCTCCACGCTGGGCGTGTCCTCCGGCGCATCCCTGGGCGCGGTGATCGCGCTGGTGTTCGGCATCACCATCCCCGGCACGGACTATGGCGGCGTGATGCTCATGGCCATGGCCTTCGCCTTTGGCTCGCTGGTGCTCATCTTGACGCTCGCCTATGCGCTGGACCGCTCCCTTTCCACCAACAGCATCATCCTCATCGGCGTGATCTTCTCCATGTTCGTCTCCAGCGCCATGTCGCTGCTCATCTCCATGGCGGACGAACATGTGCGATCCATCGCGTTCTGGACGATGGGATCGCTGTCGGGCACGAATTTCAAGCAGGCCGCCCTGTCGGCCGCCGCGCTGCTGATCTGCGGAAGCGTCCTCCTTCGCTACGCGAGGGAGCTGAATGCTTTTGCCATCGGCGAGGACAACGCCCGCCACATCGGCGTGAACGTCAGGCGGGTGAAGCTGATCATCCTGATCGTGGGGTCCGTGATGATCGGCGTATGCGTATCCATCGGCGGCACGATCAGCTTTGTGGGCCTCGTCACCCCGCACATGACCAGGATGATCGTCGGCCCCAATCACCGAAAGCTGCTTCCCGCATCGCTGTTTTCCGGCGCGATTTTCCTGCTGCTGGCGGACCTCGTTGCCAGAACCGTTCTCAGCCCCGTCGAGCTGAACATCGGCGTGGTGACTTCGCTGGTGGGCGCGGTGGCTTTCGTGGCCATCTTCTACCGGACGAGAAAGGCGAGGTGAGCGCATGCTGCGCGCGGAACACATTACCGTTCGATACGGCGAGCACACCGTCGTGGAGGATCTCTCCTTCCGCCTGGAGGAAGGTCAGTGGCTGATGCTTGTCGGTCCCAATGGCGCGGGCAAATCCACGCTGATCGAGGCCATCGCGCAGGGCGTGCCCTACGCGGGGACGTTCCTGCTGGAGGGCCGGGACATTCGCACGCTGAAGGCGGCGCAGCGGGCCCGAAAGGTAGGCGTGCTGGCGCAGAAAAACGCCGTCGGTTATGCGTATTCTGTGGAGGAAGTCGTCGGCTTGGGCCGATATGCGCATACGTCCGGCTTCCTTTCTGCCGGAGACGGAGAAGGAAAAGCGCGTGTGGAACAGGCGCTTGCCGCGACGGGCATGACGAAGCTGCGCCATGCCAGCGTGCTGACGCTCTCCGGAGGCGAATTGCAGCGCACCTTTCTGGCGCAGGTGTTTGCGCAGAATCCTCAGCTGCTCATCCTGGACGAACCGGCCAATCACCTCGACCTGATCTATCAGAAGCACATCTTTTCCCTGATTCGGGACTGGCTCCGGCAGCCGGGGCGCGCGGTGCTCAGCGTCGTGCACGACCTGAGCCTGGCGAAGAAATACGGCACCCATGCGGTGCTGCTGGACAAGGGGCGCTGCGTTTCACAGGGGGAGACCGGTGCGGTGCTCACACAGGACAACCTTGCGCGGGTTTACGATATGGACGTGTATGCCTGGATGCGGGATTTGCTCTCGCAGTGGCGCTGAATCTGGCGAAACACACAGACGATCCGCCGCGATGCGGGGGGGAGAATTGGGAAAAGAAGGCATGCCGCTGATCGTATGCCTCTTGCCGGCGGTGCGCCGGACGCCGCCGCGCGGCGCGGCATGAACGGAAAACGAGACCGCCGGAAGATGATTCCGGCGGTCTCGTCATGGGCGTGCGTGCGAAGCCGCTCACCGGTCCGGCACAGGCAGGCGGCGCATCATGCGGCAGACGGCGTTGAGCAGCAGGCAGTCAATCGGGAGCTGGATGAGGTTCTTGGCGGCGCGCAGCGGCAGCGTCGCCAGGCGCGAGGGGCCGTAGAGCATCGTGAGAAACAGCGTGTTGAGGCCGATGTTCACCAGCACGCAGACCAGCACGCGCGCGAGCACGACCTGCCAGAGCGCGCGCTCCGTCCTGTAGAGCAGCAGGCCGTAGATCAGACCGAGCAGCGCGGCGGAGAGCGTAAAGCCGGGGAAATACGGGCCCGTGGGCTTGATCAGAAAGCCGACGATGTCGCTCAGGCCGCTCTGGATGCCGGCGGCCACCGGCCCGAAGAGGATCGCCGTGGGCGCGACGGCCAGATGCTTGAGCGAAATCTTGAGGCTGTCGCCCAGCTCGACGACGCCGTAGGAGGAGAGCACGATCTGCAGCGCGAGCAGGATACCGCACGTGGTGATCGTGCGCGTGCGCGTGAGCGCGCGCAGCGAATGGGCGAACTGGTCGCGCACAAAGACGCAGACGGACAGCATAAAAAACCACCTCCGCCAATCGAGCCCAGGAGGGCGGGGAAGATTCGCAGAGATGACAATTTCATCTTCTGGTAAAGAGACAGTCGGGGCCGGAGAGATACCGCGAAGGCCGGGCCTTCTTCGTCCCATGTTATTCCCGTACATGAGCACTTAACGCATCTTCTTCGTCGCCGCACGCTTCGCGACGCCCTGTCATCCTCACGAATCGCATGTGACGGTTCTATTATACGGGCTTGACCGGCCAAAAGCAACAGAAAACGTCTTTTTTTGACGGCGTTGCAGCCTTTAGAGCACGAGTCCCTTGAGGATGTCGTGAAACTGCTCGCCGCAGCGCGCGAGCTCGCCGAGCACGGCATCGATGCCCGCCTCGCTGCGCAGCCAGTTTTCGGCCGTGACGGCAGCGCCTTCGCACGGGCACACGCGCAGCTCGGCCTCCGGGAAGAGCGTCTGATAGTACATCTTCGCGCGGCGCGCGTGCACCGGCATGCAGCACAGCAGCGCGCGAGAGACGCGCAGCTTCATGGCGTCCGTGCGGCGGCGGGAGAAGATGGCGTTTTGATACGTGTAGGTCGCCTCGTCCTCGCGCAGGATGGCGCGTTCGGGCACGCCGTTCTCCATGAGCACATGGCGCATAAACGCCCATTCCGTGTCAAATGCGCCTGC
Source organism: uncultured Clostridia bacterium (assembly GCA_944333055.1). Taxonomy (GTDB): domain Bacteria; phylum Bacillota; class Clostridia; order Christensenellales; family Aristaeellaceae; genus Ventricola. Next base: position 2,805 of record CALVKT010000002.1, on the reverse strand, counting down.
GTACTGGCGCGCGCCGGAACGCTGCCCGACAAAGCCGCTCGCGCCGATGGCATATCGGCCGGAGGGCAGCACATAGGGCGCGAGGCCGTCGGCGTAGAGCCGCGCGGCCAGCTCGGCGGGGAGCGCGTGGCCGTTGCCGGGGATGAAGATCACGTCCGCGGGCGCGGGCGCGTCCGCAAGGAAGATGAAATCGGCCACATCCTGCATCCAGGGAAGCATCGCATCAGTCCTTTTGCAGAAGACCCGCAATCGTGCCCGCGCCGTAGACCACGTGCACGGCAGGAAAGAGGAAGGGCAGGGTGAGGAGCGCGAGCAGACTGCCCTGCGCCTGGGCGGCCGCGCCCTGCACGGTGAAGAGCAGATCGCACAGCAGATAGCACGCCAGCAGCGCAAAGAGCGGCCAACGGGCGAGCGGCAGCAGCAGCAGACCGCCCGCCAGCGCGAGCACGAAGGCCGCGGGGATCAGATGGCGCGGCGCGAAGCAGCGCGGCTGGATGCGCAGCGTGCGCCCGATCCAGTAGCCGTTGCCCCACTTTTGCCGGAGCTGGCCGCGCAGCGTCGTGCGCGCGGCGTGGTAGGAGACGATGTCCGGGGAGAAGAAGAAGCGATACCCGGCGCGGCGCATGCGATAGTGCATGTCGTTGTCCTCGGTGCGGCGCAGGCGCTCGTCGTAGAGGCCGACGCGGTCGTAGACTTCGCGGCGATAGAGCGCGTAGGCCAGCGTGTCGACGTAGCGCGCCTGCCCGCCGTTGCGAAACGGCGCGGCCCCGCCGCAGAAGCGGGAGGTATCCAGCGTGCGCAGCACGCTCGCCCACGCGCCCCTGGGCGTGACGCCCACGACGCAGCCGCCGACGATGTCCTCGCCGCGGGCCATTGCGCGCAGGTTGTTTTGCAGGAAGTCCACGGGGATGCGGGCGTGCGCGTCCAGGCGGATGACGGCGTCGCCGGTGGCGGCGCGCAGCGCGACGTTGATGCCGGCGGCCAGCCAGCGCTTCGGGTTATCCAGCACCTGCACGGCAAACGGCGCGCGCTGCGCAAAGTCGAGCATCTGCGCGCGCGTGCCGTCCGTGGACGCGCTGTCCACCAGCAGCACCTCCAGCTGCGCGGGCGGCACATTCTGCGCGCACAGGTCGCCAAGCAGCGCGTCCAGGCAGTCCGCCGCGTTGTACGCCACGATGATCAGGCTGATTTTCGTCATGGTTTGCACCGCTTCCATCAAGTGTGAGTGACCTGCGCGTAGTCCCGGCTGCGCACGCGATAGGTGAGGAGCCCCGCCGGAAAGGCGAAGAAGAACAGCTTCTGGGAGACAAACGCCCGCGCGCGGCCGCGCGAGAGGCATGCGCCCAGCTGTGCGGCCTGCATGAACAGCGCGAAGAGCAGACCGGGCAGGCCGAAGGCGAGCGCCAGCGCGCAGAGCCAGTCGAGCGCATAGAGCAGGAATTTGCCGCGCTCGCGGCGCAGATAGGCGCGCGCATGGCCGCTGGCCATGGCGCAGCGCAGCGCCTGCCCCTCGCCCAGGCGGCGGCGGGAGAAGGCGACGCCCCACACGCCGCGCCCGTCGCGCACGGCGTCCGTGTGCACGATCATGGGGATGGGCAGCTCGGCGATCGTGCAGCCCGCGGCCGTGAGGCGCGCGTGCAGCTCGGCCTCCTCGCAGGCGATGGTGTCCGCCGCCCAGCCGCCTGCCTTTTCCAGGGCTTCGCGGGCGATGAACAGCGCGCCGCCGAATTCGGGCGCGACGCGCTCCCGCGTGCAGCCGAAGTAGTTTTCGTTGCGGCCGACGGCCCTGCCGTCCTTCATGTAGATGTCCTCGCGGATGCCGGTGCACCCGGCGTAGCCGCAGGCGGCCATCTTCATCATCGCCCGCTCGCAGAAGCCCGGCTGCAGCTGCATGTCCCCGTCGAGGAACAGCAGGTATTCGCCCCTGGCCTCCTTCGCGCCGGCGAGGCGGCCCAGGCCCGCCGTCGTCTGCGGCTCGCCAAGGCGATAGCAGCGCGCGCCGTGCGAAAGCGCGATGGCCACGCTCTCGTCCGTGGAGCGGGAATCGACGTAGAGGATCTCGTGGGCGAGCACGCGCAGCGCGTCATGGATGCTCTCCATGCAGCCGTGCAGGCGCGCGGCCTCGTTCCTGCCGATCACCACCACGCTGATCATCCCGCTTCCCTCCCGATGCGCAATATGGTATAATATCCAATAGATAGCTCTATTATCGCACAAAACGACACGCCGCGCAAGAGCCACGGCGAAGGAGGAGCCATGCTGCTGAGCGTTGTAATCCCGTTTTATCAGGTGGAAGCGTACATCGGCGCATGCCTGGATCGCGCGGCGCGGCTGCCGCAGGCGGACTGCGAGATCCTGCTGGTGGACGACTGCGGCACGGACGGCTCGGCGGCGATTGCGGCGGACTTCTGCGCGCGCCATGCGAACATGCGCGTCATCCGCCGGGCGCACAACGGCGGGCTGTCCGCCGCGCGCAACACGGGGCTTGATCAGGCGGCGGGCGAGTACGTCTACTTTCTGGACAGCGACGACCTGGTCGAGCCGGACGCGCTCTGGCGGCTGGTCTGTGCGGCCAAAGAGGCGGCGCTGGACGTGGCCAAGGCGCGCTTTGTCTACTTCGACGATGAGACCGGGCATCAGACGCCCGGCCCCGCGATGCCCGCCGCGGGCGTGACGGACGGCGGCGCGCTCTTTGCCGCGCAGTGCCGCGCGAATGTGTACGAGCCGATGGTCTGGCAGTGCGTCTACCGGCGCGCGTTCCTGCGGGAAAACGGCCTGCGCATGGCCGAAGGGCTGCTCTTTGAG
>CALVKT010000001.1 GCA_944333055.1 uncultured Clostridia bacterium | reverse complement strand
GGGCGATTCGATCCTCAAGACCGTCTCCACCTCCGGTTCGGACGGCAGCACGAAGGACGCGGAAGGCAAGACGGCCGGCGTGGGCGACATCCTCACCTACACCATCAACTGGATCAACGAGGCCGTGGACAGCGACAGCGACAACGACTACGTGGCTGCGACCGTGACGGTGACCGATAAGGTGCCGGAGGGCACGGAGTTCGTCAGCGCGAGCAACGGCGGTACGTGCGAAAACGGCATCGTGACGTGGAATCTGGGCGAACAGACGGCCTATGCGTTTGGCACGGTGCAATTCGAGGTGCGCGTCACCGAAGCGGCGGTGAAGACCGAGCACAATGTCGTGACCAACACCGCGACCGTGTCTTCGCAGATCGGCGACAACGCCCCGCGCACGGAGACCACGAACGAGACGGAAACCTATGTTCCGGGCAAGACTCAGGTGATTGAGGGCGGCCAGACGGGCGACGTGGGCCTCGGCCAGAAGCTGATCTACACCATCGGCTACAAGAATGCCTACGACCAGGCGGCCACCATCACCATCACCGACAAGATCCCCACGGGCACCAAGTTCGTGAGCGCGGAGAACGGCGGCGTCTACGACCAGGCGACCAACACGGTCACCTGGACGATCGCAAATGCCGCGCCGGACGCGCAGGGCACGGTGAAGATGACCGTCGAGGTGACCGAGGAAGCGGAGAGCGCACCGGAAGGCATCAAGAACCAGGCGAACGTCAGCTACAAGGTCGGCGACAACGATCCGGCGATCGATGTGAAGACCAATGAGACCACCACGGATCTCAACGGCAACGGCTCGCTGACGGTCAGCAAGGCGCTGGGCGGCCTCTACGCCGACTACAACGACAGCTTCGAGTTCACCGTCCGCATGACCAAGGACGGCGCGCCGTACACGCAGGTCATTCAGGCTGTTCGCGTGAACGGCAGCGGCGAGACGACGACGCTCACGCTCAAGCCCACGGAAAAGGGCGAGGTCAGGTTCAAGCTTGGCCATCATGACAGCGTGATGCTCTGCAACCTGCCGCAGGGGCTGGAATACGCCGTGCGCGAGGATGGCTACGAGGTCATCGGCTACATCTCCAGCAGCACGACGCCCAACGGCACCATCGGCTTCTTCGAGAGCGCGCAGGTCACGTTCCTCAACGCGAGGGAGACCCCGTTCCCGCTGACCGGCGATGATTCCAACCCGATCCTCTGGACGGCGCTGGGCCTCATCGCGATTGCGAGCATCGGCGGCGTGCTGGTGATGCGCAAGCGCAAGAAGGAATGACGGCTGTGTAGAACCCATGAACCCCGCGGCGCGGCAGGCGAAAAACCTGCCGCGCCGCTTTTTCATCTGCGCTTCATGTTTCGGCGGGAAAATGATGGTATAATAGGCGCAGAGAGGGGGCATGACGATGCGGCTGTTGATCGCCGAGGACGACCGCCTGACGGCGGACACGCTGGCCAAAAGGCTGCGCGAGGAGCACTACGCCGTGGATGTGTTTGCGGATGGCGAGGAGGCGCTCTGCGCGCTGATGACGACCGATTATGACGTGGCCGTGCTGGATATCATGATGCCCGGACTGGACGGGCTGACGGTGCTCTCGCGGGCGCGCGCGGCGGGGCGGCACACGCCCGTGCTGCTGCTGACCGCGCGCGATGCGCTCTCCGACCGCGTCGGCGGGCTCAACGCGGGCGCGGACGACTACATGGTCAAGCCCTTCGCCTACGAGGAGCTCTCCGCGCGGCTGCGCGTGCTCACCCGCCGCAACCGGCAGACGAGCAACGTCTTTACGCTCGCCGACCTGACGGTCGATTGCGACAGCCGCCGCGTCACGCGCGCGGGCGCGCCCATCGCGCTGACCAGCCGCGAGTTCGCGCTGCTGGAATACATGATCAGAAACGCCGGCCGCGTGCTCTCCCGCGCGCAGATCACCGAGCACGTCTGGAGCTATGACTACGAGGGGGCGTCCAACATGATCGACGTGTACATCCGCAGCCTGCGCCGCAAGATCGACGAGGGGCACGCCGTGCGGCTCATCCACACGGTGCGCTACGTGGGCTACGCGCTCCGGGAGGACGCATGAGGCGGCTGTGGAGCGTCCGCACGCGCATCACGCTCTGGTATGCGGCGCTGATTCTGGCCATCTGCGCGGCGGCGCTGCTCTCGCTGGCGGCGCTGGCGGGCTATGCGCAGACGGCGCACGCCCAGCGCACGCTGGAGAGCGCCGCGGCGGTCATTCAGGGCGAGCTTGCGGACGGCGAGCTGGAGATCGACGCGGACATCGACGATGTGCCCAATGTGTACGCCGCGCTCTTTGAGGCGGACGGGACGCTGATCTACGGGCGCAAGCGCGTGACGCTGCCCCTTTCGGCGGGCGGCGTGCGCCGCGCGCAGGGCGAAGGGCACGGCTGGTACGTGCTGGACACGCGCATCGCGCTGAAAGAGGGGGAGACCGTCTGGCTGCGCACGATGATGACCGCCGGGCTGCCGCTGGATGCGGCGCACGCGGCCCTTGGCTACGGGCTCTGGCTGCTGCCCGCGCTGGCGGCCGTGGCGCTGGGCGGCGGCGCGTTCCTGACGGCCCGCGCGCTGCGGCCCGTGGGCGAGATGACGCGCGTGGCGCAGCGCATCGCGCAGGGCGGTTCGCTCTCGGACAGGGCGGCGCTCTCGCGCTACGCGCAGGGCCGGGATGAGCTGCACGCGCTGGCCGCGGCGCTGCTGGGCATGCTCGAACGGCTGGATGCCGCCTTCGCACGGGAGCGGCAGTTCACCTCCGACGCCGCGCACGAGCTGCGCACGCCGCTGAGCGCCATGCGCGCGCAGGGGGAATACGCGCTCAGCCGCACGCAGGCGCAGGAGAAGGACGAGGCCATCGCGCGCATGCTGGAGAAAAACGAGGAGATGCGCGCGCTGGTCGATCAGCTGCTGCTCATCGCGCGGCTGGACGCAGGGCAGATGCCCATGGAGGACGACGTCGCGCTCGCGCCGCTGCTTTCGAGCGTGGCGCAGGACATGGAGCCCGTCGCGCTGGAGCGTGGCGTCTCCGTGGAGACGGCGCTCACGGACGTGCACGTGCGCGGCAATCGGGCGATGCTCACGCGCGCGGCGGTCAACCTGCTGGACAACGCCATTCGCTATGGCCGCGAGGGCGGGCATGTGCTCATCACGCTTGCGCGCGACGCGCAGGGCGCGTCCATCTGCGTGCAGGACGACGGCGTGGGCATGACGACCGAGGCGCTCTCGCACGCTTTTGAGCGCTTCTGGCGGGGCGACAGCGCGCGCGGCACGTCCGGCACGGGCATCGGGCTGTCCATCGTGGCGGCGGCGGCGCGCGCGCACGGCGGCAGCGTGCAGGCAAGCAGCGCGCCGGGCGAGGGCAGCCGGTTTACGATCCGGCTGCCGGAAGAAATCTTGCGCGAAAGCTGATGCTTTTCATCCGGGATTCATGTTCGGCGCGTATCATGAAGCCATCCCAAAAACAAGGAGGACAATGTGATGAAGGTTTTGATGACGTCGCTGCTGCTGATGATGACGATGATGCTGGGCGTGCAGCCGGGCGTGGCGCAGGAAACGGACATGCAGCTTGCGAAGGACGCGGTGCTGGCGCGGCTGCCGGAGGCAGTGATCGACTACGCCGTGCGCGAGCGCGACGACGGGCGCTGGATGTGGTCGGTCTTCTTCACCCAGGGCGACCTGATCGGCGTGTGCGAGGTGAACGAGGAGTCAAACGAGATGCGGCGCGCGCAGATGTACGCGATGCCGGAGGGCGGGCTGACGGCGGCCGAGGCCATGGCGAAGCTCCGCGAGGCGAAGGGCGCGCTGACGGTCACGGCGCTGGAGCTGGATTGGGACGACGGCACGCTCGTCTACGACGGCGAGGCGGAGCTGGACAGCGCGCGCTACGAGTTCGAGATGACCGTGACCGGCGAGCTCATCGAGTGGGAACGGGACTGACTGCGCAGCAGCAAAGAGCACATCATGCGCCTGCGCGCGATGCGCACACATGATGGCAGAAGCGGCCTGCACATGAAGGGGCTGCGGCTCCCTGCATGGGAGATGGGTGTCTAGACGGTCAAAGCCGGCTGGGATGAACCAGCCGGCTTTCGTCATGGAGCGCAGACGCACCCGCTCTCGCAGCGTCCGCATGGGCTTTGCAAACGCTGATCACGCTGTGACGGAAATCAGAATTCCATTCGATTGACGGCCATTTTCATCCACCGATCTCCCACTTTGGCCAATATGCGATGCGCCGGACGGATCCCCTTGCGCTTCATATCAAAATAACCGAGCATATACCCCCTGCTGGATACCTGGATTTTTTCGGACCAATTCAATGCCTGAGCCGGGTTCTGCACATAGAAAAAGCCGTCGATGTCCTCGATCCCCATGTGTTTCAGGGTCTTGGACATCATCAGTTTCAAGCCGAGTTTCCCTACGGTGTCAAAAATCAGCCGTCCCCCGACAAACCGCTCCGACAACGTCAATACCAGCTCCTTCACTTCCTCCGTCTTGAAATAGTGAAAAACCCCCGCGGCAAAGAATATGGCGCCCTGCGTGCCGTCCACTTTGTCCATCCAGGCGTGGTCTTTCAGATCGGCGGCGATGTTTGCCTCCCGTTCGCCGGCGGGGATGAGCTGCTCCCGGATGGCCATGATGTCCGGGAAGTCGATGTTGACGATTTTGCAGGCGCCATTGTCGCAGGCCCTGCCTGTCTGGTCCAGTCCGCACCCAAGATTGACAACGGCGGCATTTGGATGACGCTTCAGGTAATCGTTGATCTCCCACATCATGTCAAGCTGCCGCATGGCGGCCTCCAGCGCGCCGAACTCATAGAAGAAGGTGTCCTTCTTCGCTTCCTGCGCGGAGAAATCGTAGTCCAGGCTCTCGCAGAGCAGTTTTGCGGAGCGATCCGCATATAGATCGGGGAACTTTTCCGCGCACATTTTTCTGCCGTACAAGGGGACGATCAGGGTTTCCTGCACCGTGTTTTTTTCGATTTTCAACATGAAGGACACCTCCGCTTCTGGCTGTTCGCTTCCTTTGACCGGGCGACATTTTTACAAGGTACAAACCGCCGTATCCATGGCAAGGCCCTGTCCTTGCGCCGCGGCAGCATCGGCAGGGGCATGCGGTGGGCAAGCGGGTCAAAATATCAAGGCCCGGCAGACGAGTCCCCGATGCTCACCACGTGTGTTAGTCATAACTAATTAACTACTTTACTATACACCCACAGCATGCAAAATGCAAGTCACAGATGAGCCTTTTATGCGGCTTTGCACGATGAAAATGCGGAAAACGGCCGCTCCGCCGGTGAAAAACGGACATTCGGAGGAAGAGCCGCCGCCTTTCCCACGGCCGCAGGCATCGTTTCCCACAGCTTCACAAGCGCGACCGCTTGCGCACGTGCCCAGAGCGCGTGCAGAAGTGCGCGCACGCGTGCAACCGATGGATCCCTTTTCTGCCCTCCACGCCGGATGGATGCGAATCTCAAACGACAACATCCGTGATCCGCCTGCGCTGCGCCATGCCGGTGTAATAAAAAAGGCGGCGGATTGTCTCGCGGAGACAGTCTGCCACCTTTCAGGCCGCCGGCAAAGGCTTGCCGACGGTCTGGCGCGTTTATCCCAGAATCTTTCGCACCGCATCGTCCAGCGCGAGGCCCAGCGCGCGATGCGCCTGCGGGTCCATGTGCGCGCCGTCGATCTTCGACGGGGAAGCGACCGACGCGGCGTCAAAGAAGAAGACGCCGTTTTCCTGCGCCGTGTGCCGGTAGAATTCGGCAAAGCGCGCGCTCTGCGCATCGCAGCCGCGCAGCGGGGCGAAGGGATCGTTGGCCGCCACGGGGTCGATGCGGATGGGCGAGACGAGCAGGATCTTGACGCCGTTTGGAAAGACCTTGCTGCTCTCCCTGTAGCCCTGCACCATGCCGGTCAGCGCGATGAGCGATTCCGCGCCCTGCGCCGCGCCGCATGCATCCGTGAACTGCAAGTCGTTGGTGCCCAGGTGAAGGATCAGCAGGTCGAGCGGCTTGTTGGCGATCAGCGCGATGGGCAGCGCGTCCTTGCCCAGCCGCCACGGGATGCGCGGGTCCTCGTAGACCGACGTGCGCCCGTTTGCGCCGTCCTCGATGACGTGATAGTCGGCACCCAGCGCCGCCTGCAGGACGCCCGTATAGCGCACCTGCGGCGCATAGCGCGCGCACGTGCCGGGCGTGAGCCCCACGTGTTGGAATCGCCGAAGCAGAGGATGTTCTTCATGGGGTGCCTCCGTCATTCTCTGACCTGCATCGTCGTGCCGTCGCTCACGAGCGTCATCACGCCGTGCTCCTGCGCCGTGTACACCTGCGCGCCCGCGCGCGTCAGGCGGATGCGGGTGGTGTTTTCCGCCTCCCTGGCGGTCATCAGCGCGATCGAGGGGGAGACCGCCTGCACGAATGCCGCGCACGTGGCGTCCTCGCCGCCGCCCTGCGCGCAGATGAGCGCGTCGGCATCCAGCGGCGCGCGCGAGGTGATCAGCTCCTGCTCGCCGGCTTGCGTGATCTCGCCCATGATCAGCACGGACGTCTGCCCATAGTCCACGCGCACGGAGAGGCTGTCGTCGCGCTCGTCGGTGTGCGGCGTGTGCGCCGGGCCGATGATCGTCACCTGCGCGCGGCCCAGCGCGAAGGAGAGCCCCTGTTCGGGCACGATGCGCTGGATGCTGCCGCTCTTCTCCGCCTGCGCCATGAGCCGGTTGTAGGCCGCGCCCTTCGTCTGCGAGTCCTGAAAGAGCAGGTACTGTGGCGGCATCAGCGTGATGGCCAGCGGCAAGCCGCCGATCTGGCTGGCGCTGCTGCTCATGGCGACCACGGCGTTGAGGTGGCGCACGCCGCTGAGCAGCAGCTGCCCGACGAGCGTCACGCCCATGCCGCTGCCGCCGCCCAGCAGCATCGTGTAGCCGTCCGCGCAGACGAGCACCGCCTCGCCGCTGCCCGCGCGCAGCGTCTTGACCGTCAGGCCGGTGCGGCTCACGCCGTAGGCCCATGTGGGCAGCTCCACGCTTTGCACGAATGCGCCGATGTCCGGCAGCTGCGAGAGGTCAAGCTGCTCAAGGCCGTCAAGCGTCAGGCTCGGCGCGCCGGTCACGGGGTCGTTCTGCACGAAGCCCAGCACGCACGCGCCCACGAACAGCAGCGCCGTCAGCCCCAGCAGCAGCACGATCTTCAAAAGACAGCCTGTCAGGCAGCCGTGCCTGCGCTTTTTGACGTGCGATCGTCCCATGGCGTCACAGTGCCTCCATCAGCGCGGCGAGCGCCTGCGCGTCCGCGTGCGTCGTGGCCCAGCTCGTCACCAGGCGGATGGCCACGTGCGCCTCGTCCACGTCGGCCCAGTGCTCAAACTCGACCCGTTCGCCAAGCGCCTGCGCCTGCGCGCGCGTGAGGATGGGGAAGACCTGGTTGGTCGTCGTGGCGATCAGCTGCCCGATGCCTGCGCGCGCCATGCCCGCGCGCAGGATGTCCGCCGTCTCGTTGGCGTGGCGCGCCCAGGCGAAGTAGTCGTCGTGCTCAAGCGCGGCCAGGAACATCACGCCGCAGAGCCGGCCCTTGGCGAGCATGCCGCCGCGGTTCTTGATCATGAATCGGAAGTCCTTGTGCAGCGCGGGATTCGTGATCACCATCGCCTCGCCGAAGAGCAGGCCGTTCTTCGTGCCGCCGATGTAGAACGCATCGGCCAGCGCTGCGATGTCGCGCAGCGTCGCCGTCGCCTCGCTGCACGTGAGCGCGCTGCCCAGCCGCGCGCCGTCGATGTAGAGCAGCAGGCCGTGCGCGTCGCAGACCGCGCGCAGCGCGCGCAGTTCGCTCAGGCTGTACACCGTGCCGATTTCCGTCGGCTGGGAGATGTACACCACGCGCGGGTGCACCATGTGCTCGTCCGTGTGCGCGCGCACGACGGCCTCCACGCCATCGGGCAGCACCTTGCCGTCCCGGTCGCCGGCGATCAGCACCTTGTGGCCGCTGCCCTCGATGGCGCCCGTCTCGTGCACGCAGATGTGGCCCGTCTGCGCCGCGATGGCCGCCTCGTACGGGCGCAGGAACGCGCTGAGCGCGATCAGGTTGGCGCTCGTGCCGCCGGTCATCATGTGCACGGCGGCGTGGGGACAGCCGCATTTTTCGCGGATCAGATCGGCGGCGCGCAGGCTGTAATCGTCCAGCCCGTAGCCGCAGGTGTGCGCCATGTTGGTGCGCGTGAGCGCATCGAGCACCAGCGGGTGCGCACCCTCGCCGTAGTCGTTTCTGAAAAACAGCTTGTTCATCGTCTCAGTCCTCCGGTCATTTGACGGTTCCGATGTAGAGCGTCTCGTCGATGGTGATCTCGCGCAGCGCGGACAGGTCGAGCCGCCCGACGTCCACGCCCGCGAGCATGGGCGTCATGCGCGCCAGGTGCGCGGCGATCTCCGGCGTCACGCGCAGCGTGTAGGCGATGGCCTCCTCGGCGACGACGTTCATCTTCTCATGCGCCCAGCGCGACACGTCGTCCCCGCCGCCGTAGTCCCTGTGGCGGAGTTGATCGCCCGCCAGCGCGCGCAGCTCGCGCAGATAGCCGCTGCGCGGCGCGAGCTTCATGATGACGCCGCCGGGCGCGAGCACGCGCGCAAACTCCGCGTAATTCGCCGGGGTGAAGATGTCCAGCAGCACGTCGGCGACGCCGCCCTGCAAGGGGATGCGCGCGAGATCGGCGGCAAAGAACGCCGCGTCGGGCGCGCTGCGCGCGGCCAGGCGCACGGCGTCCTTGGAGAGGTCAAACCCGATGCGCGTCATAGCGCGATCCGGGCAGACGCTGCGCGTGTAATAGCCCTCGCCGCAGCCCGCGTCCAGCAGCACGGGCGCGGGGGCCGTGACGAAGCGGTCGATGGCGTGGCCGAGGCGCTGCACGACCGGCGCGTAGACGCCGGCTTCAAAGACCTTCGCGCGGCTTTCAAACAGCGCCTTCGTGTAGAATGGATCGCGCTTGCCCGGCACGAAGTTGACGTAGCCCTGGCGCGCGATGTCGTAGGTGTGGCGGTTGGGGCAGACGAGGCTGCCCGCCTGCCGGGAAAATGCGCCGCCGCACAGCGGACAGCGCAGCAGGGGCACGATGGCCGAGAGCATGGCGTGTTCCCCTTTCGCTCAGAAGTAATCCGAAAAGTACGGCTGCTCGATGGGGATGATGTCCTCCAGAATGCGCACGGCGTCGTCGCTGGCCGCCAGCCGTTCCACGCGGCGCAGGTAGGTCGGGCGCTTGTAGCCGTAGAACATGGCCGTCAGCGTCTGGATGTCGCAGCGCACCAGCTCGCCCCGCGTGCTGCCGCGCTCGATGATCGTGCGCCCCTCCTCGTCCCAGCGCAGGCCGAAATCGCCGCAGTTGCACTCCATCACCGGGTCGTCGATGACGAAGTGCAGGTCGTCGTGGATGGAGATGATGTCAAAGGGATACTTGCGGATGAACGCCTCGAAATCGACGATGCGCGCCATCACGTTGGGCTCGATCTCCTCCTGAATCTCGCTGTCTTCCAGCAGGAAGGCCATCGGCTCGTTCGTGTAGTTCGTGCCCACGACCTTTTCGATCATCGAGAAGTGCGCGGAGATGTAGTTCCACAGGCCGTGGCGCGCCTCCTGATTGATGTAGACGAGCTCCTTGATGCGGAAGATGTCGTTGGCGATGTAGTAGACCAGATAGCCCCTGGGCTCGCCCTCCTCGGTGTAATAGACGGCGACGAGCACGTCGTCCGCCTCCCAGCGCCAGTATTCCTCCCACTCCAGCTCGTTGCGCTTGAGCGCGCCGTGGCGCATGCGGGTGAAGGCGTTGTGCACGGTGCGCAGGTCTTCGCTGTCGATGGTGACGCGCTCGACCATGCCGGAGACCTTGTGCCGCTTGGGCAGCTGCGTGTCCTTGATGGTGAAGGTCATCTTGTCCGTGACGATCTCCCAGCCCTTCTTGCGGTAGTAGGGGATCATGTAGGGGACGAGCATGGAGACGCACTGGTGGTTTTCACGCATGCAGACGAGCGCCTCCTTGATCAGGCGGCTCATCAGGCCGCGGCCCGTGTATTCCGGGTAGGTGGCCACGCCGGTCACGCCGCCCATCTTGTACATCTGGCCGAAGATGTTCACCTGCATGGGATAGATGCTGATCTGCGAGGCGAGCTTCTCCCCGTCAAACCAGCCGAAGGACTGCGTCTTGCGCAGCACCGGCTTCTTGCTGCGCTCCATCTCCTTCTGGTTCCAGCCCAGCGAGGCGAGCTCGCTGTCCGTCACCTGAAAGGCGTAGCGAAGCAGCGCATTGTACTGTGCCGTGTCGTCCGTGGTCAGCGCGCGCATGTGCAGGCGCTCGTGCAGCTTGTCTTTCATGCAAACACTTCCTGCTCTTGTGAGATGCCGCTATTATAGCACAAACCCCGCCCTGTCTTCAAGGCGGGGCGGGCGCGTCAGCCGTGCGTGTAGCCGTGCTCCAGCGTGATCACGCAGTAGAAGTCCGGGTAGACGTCGCGCACGGCCTGATCCATCCGCTTGCGGATCTCCCGCGCGCTCATCTCAAGGCCGTAGGGCACCACGCAGTCGAAGACCACCTTCGATTGGGAGACGCCGCGGATGATGCGCAGGTCGTGGATGGTCATGCGCGGATCGATGGCGGCGGCGGCCTGCGCGGCCAGCGCGCGCAGCGGGGCCAGGTGCGGGTCGTTGAGCGTCACGGGGTCGTAGTGGATGACCAGATGCAGCCGTTCCTGCGTCAGAAAGTCGCGCTCGATGTTGTCGATGATTTCGTGGCTGACCAGCGGATCGAGCGCGGCGTCCATCTCCAGATGCACGCTGGCGAACTGGCGGCCCGGCCCGTAGTCGTGCACCATCAGGTCATGCGTGCCCAGCACGTTCGGGTAGCCCAGCAGCTTCTGGCGGATGGCCTCCACCTGCTCGGCGGAGGGGGACTTGCCCAGCATCGGGTCGATCGTGTCGCGCACGAGCGAGAAGCCGCTCACCAGAATGAACGCCGCGACGCACACGCCCACGTAGCCGTCGAGCATCCAGCCGGTGAAGTGGCCGAGGATGGTGGTCAGCAGCACGGCGGATGTGGCGATCACGTCGTTGCGGCTGTCGTCGGCGGCGGCGATGAGCGTCTGGGAGTCGATCATTTTGCCGATGCGCCGGTTGAAGGCGGAGAGCCAGAGCTTGATGAGGATGGAGCCGACGAGCACGATGCACAGCGGCGCGCTCATCGTCACCGGCGCGGGCGCGAGGATCTTGGCGATGCTGCTCTTCATCAGCTCCACGCCGATGACCAGAATCATCACCGCGACCATCAGCCCGGAGAGGTATTCGTAGCGGCCGTGGCCGTAGGGGTGGTCCTCATCCGCCGGCTTGTCGGCGAGCTTGAAGCCCAGCAGGCTGACGATGCTCGAAGAGGCATCCGACAGGTTGTTGACCGCGTCCGCCGTGATGGAGACCGAGCCGCTGAGCGTGCCCACCAGCAGCTTGAGCGCGAAGAACAGCGCGTTGGCGCCGATGCCGATCAGGCTTGCGGCCTTGCCGTATGCGCTGCGCGCGCGGGGCGTCTGCGCGTCGCCCAGGCGCGCCATCCACTTCTCCAGCATAACATCCTTCCTTCCGTCGCCGCCCGCCGGGGCGGCATGCGATATAAAAACAGGCGCCTGCGCGCTTGCGCAGGCCACCTTAGCGTATGAGGGAATTCGGCGTCCGTTGCCGGAATCCTGCCTGGTATTGGAAAAAAAGGGAAACGTTGGGCTGCCGCCCAACCCGATCGCGGCGGTTTAAGGCGTCTGTAGTCGGATCAGACCACGCTCTGCAGGCCCAGCGTCTTCTCGATGAGCAGCATCACGCCCAGCGTCGCGGCCATCAGCAGCGTCGCCAGCGCGGCGATCGTCGGATCGAAGTGATACTCGACGTAGCTCATGATCTCGATGGGCAGCATGTTGACGCCCGGCCCCGTGAGGAACGCGGAGAGTGCCACGTTGTTGAATGAGTTGATCACGGACATGATGCACGCGGAGGCGATGCCGGACTTGATGTTGGGCAGCACGACGCAGAAGAACGTGTACAGCCGCGTCGCGCCCAGGCTGCACGCCGCCTCCTCGACCGCAAAGTCAAAGTTGGCGAGGCTGGAGGTGACCACGCGCATCACGTAGGGAATGGAGAGCAGCGTGTGGCCGATCAGGAGGCTGGGGATGACGGCCAGGTCGTACTGGTTGACGACGTAGCGCAGCATGATGAAGCCCAGCACGATGCACGGGATGAGCACGGGGGAGAGGAAGAGCGTCTTGATCCCTTCCTTCCCCTTGAAAGAGAAGCGGTTGAGCGCGTAGGCGGCGGGCAGGCCCAGCACCAGCGCGATGGCGGTGGCAGCCAGCGCGATGATCAGGCTCAGCTTGGCCGCGTCGATGAAGGAGCGCATCGTCAGCACCTGCTTGTACCAGTCGAGCGTAAAGCCCTCGCCGGGAAACTTGAGCGCCTTCGTCTCGCTGAAAGAAGCCGCGGCGATGACCAGCAGCGGGCCGATCAGGAAAAAATAGACCAGGGCCGTCACGCACATCAGCGCGCCGTTCTTCTTTCTCATGCGTACTCCTCCCATTGATCGCTGTGGCTCACTGCACGGAGAAGGTGGCGTTCCACATCTCAATCCACTTCGCCAGATTGGTCATGACGACGTCCCAATCCAGCAGCTTGAGGCTGTTGACCATCTCCGCGCCGTAGGTGAAGTTGGCGGACTGCTCGGCCGTCAGCTCCACGTCGGTGCGCACCGGGCTGTCCACGCCGTCAAGCGCCTCGGCCAGCTGCACGTCGTAGCTCAGGTAGTAGTCGATGAACGCGGTCGCCAGATCCTTGACCTCGGTGCCCTTGATGATGTTGAGCATGTTGTAGCCCGCGTAGGAGCCCTCGACGGGATCGACCCAGATGTAGTCCGGGTTGGCGTTCCTGGCGGTGGTGTAGCTGTAATCCAGCAGCACGGCTACGGAGACCTCGCCCTGGTTGAGCATGGTGATGGTGTTGTTGGCGGAGGTGTAGGTGTTCACGACGTTGGGCTTGAGCTCGGCGAGCTTGGCGAAGATCGCCTCGTCATCCACGCCGGGGGTGTAGCCGAACGTCTCGGCGACGGCGCAGTAGAACATCGGGCCCGTGGTCGCGGTCATGTCCGGGATGGCGATGCTGTTTTCCAGCGCCGGGTTCCACAGGTCGGCAAAGCTCTTGATCTCCACGTCGCAATAGGCGCTGTCGTAGACGATGCCCAGGCGGTTGAACGTGTAGGCCGGGCCGTACTGCTCGCCCATCGGCGCGCGCGCCGTCTCATAGATGCTCGCGAGGTTGGTCAGCTTGGAGCCGTCGATCGTGTCGATGACGCCCTCGTCCATCAGCTGGCGCACGAACATGTCGCCGATGATGACCACGTCGTAATCCTCCGGGGACTCGACGATCTTGGTCACGCGCTGCGCGTTGCTCGCGCCGTCGGCGACGATGGTGCAGCCGGTCATCTCCATGAACGGGTCGTAGATGTTCTTTTGCAGCAGCTCCGCGTTGAAGCTGAAGGTGGAGATGGTCAGCGTCTGCCCCTCGTAGGGCCTGGCCTCGGCCGCGGCGCAGGACAGGCTGAGCACCAGCACGAGCGCGATGAGCATGGAAACGAGCTTCTTCATGGTGATTTCCTCCTCATGGGTTTCAGTCGATGGGAATGATCTTGTTGGCCGCCAGCGAGAGCGTGACCGCCTCGCCCGCGGAGAACACCTGACTCTGGTCCGTGCTGACCACGAATTCGCCGATGTCGGTGGCGACGTTGAGCTGCTTGCGCTGCCCCAGGAACGTACAGACCTGCACGCGGCCCGCGATGGCGTTGGGCACATCGGCCCCGGCGGGGTACACGGCGATGTCGCCCGGTCGGATGCAGCCCTTGCATGCGCCGGCGTGGTCAAAGCGCGTATTCACCTGCGCGCCGCTGGGCAGCGTGAAGGCACGCTCGCCGGTGCGCGTGAGGTCAAAGAAGTTTTCAAAGCCGACGAAGCGCGCGATGAACTCGGTCTTCGGGTGGTTGTAGATCTCGCTGGGGCTGTCCATCTGCTCGATGACGCCGCCGTTCATGATGGCGACCTTGTCGCTGATGGCGAAGCACTCCTCCTGATCGTGGGTGACGTAGATGGCGGTGAAGCCCATCTCCTGCTGCAAACGGCGGATCTCCACGCGCATCTTGACGCGCAGCTTGGCGTCCAGGTTGGAGAGCGGCTCGTCGAACATCAGCAGGTCCGGCTTGATGACCAGCGCGCGCGCGAGCGCCACGCGCTGGCGCTGGCCGCCGCTCATCTCGCGCGGGAAGCGCTGCTCAAAGCCCTCCAGATCGACGACCTTGAGCATGTGCATGACCTCCTTGCGGATGATCGCCTTATCCAGCTTTCGCATCTTGAGGCCGAAGGCCACGTTGTCAAAGACGGTCAGATGCGGGAAGAGCGCGTAGCTCTGGAAGACGAAGCCGAAATTGCGCTTGTGCAGCGGCACGTGCGTGTAATCCTTGCCGTCAAAGAGAATGCTGCCGGCCATCGGCTCGGAGAAGCCTGCGATCATGCGCAGGCAGGTGGTCTTGCCGCAGCCGGAGGAGCCCAGCAGCGAGACGAACTCGCCCTTCTCGACGCTCAGGTCGAAGTCCTTGAGGATGATGTTCTGGCCGTAACCGGCGGTGATGTTCCTCAGTTCAAGCAGTGCCATCTGTGGATCCTCCTTATGCGACGGGGTTGATCTTGCGGCTGATGCGGCTGAACAGGCTGGAGATCAGCATGGTCACCGCGATCATCACCACCGCGACGACCGAGGCCTGCGTCCAGTCGCGCAGGCTCATGGCGTACTGATAGACCATCGTGGAGAGCACGCGGGTGTCCGCGCCGCCCAGAAGCTGCGGCGTGGTATAGGCCGTCATGCAGCCGGTGAACACGAGCACACTGCCTGTCACCAGGCCGGAGACGCTCAGCGGGAGCACCACGTGGAAGAACGAGCCCAGCCGCGTGGCGCCCAGGTTCCCGGCGGCGAGCGTCAGGTCGTCGGAGATGTTGTCCATCACGCCGATGAGCGAGAGGATCATCTGGGGCAGGAAGAGCTGCACGAAGCCCACCGTCATGGAGAACTCGTTGTAGAGCAGATCCTGCGGCTTGGCAAACAGGCCGCTCCAGACGAGGAAGTTGTTGACGATGCCGCGCTTGCCCAGGATGACCATCCACGAAAACGAGCGCACGACGGGGCTGGTGAACATCGGAAAGACGGCCAGCGCCATCATCACGCCCTTGTGGCGGGAGTGCTTGCTGATGTAGTACGCCGTGGGATAGCCCAGCAGCGCGCACAGCAGCGTGGAGAGCAGGCTCAGGCGAATGGAGCGCAGGAACGTCTGCTGGAAGTACACGTCGCCAAAGAGCTTCAAATACGAGGAGAATGAAAAGGACTGATCCGGAAAAAACGAAGTCAGACACAGGGAGAACAACGGAATCAGCATGAACACGGTGATAAACAGCGTGCCCGGCAGAATCAGCAGCAGCCAGATGCGGTTCTTCTTTTGCTTCACCGGCAGTTCATTCCTTTCCACATGAAAACGTTCGGGAAAATGACAATTTATTGTAGCACGCCCGCCGTGCAAAGTCAATCAATCCGGCCGATTGTTCGGGAAAACAATCGATTGCCGGCGGATTGTTCGGTTTTTTAGATGCAGTCGGCGTAGCGCGCCGCGCTGGATGTGAACGGCCCCATCGCGCGCGTCAGGCGCGCGCGCAATGCGGGCAGGTCGATGCCCGTGAGCGCGCCGTCCATCACGCGCAGCACGCCGTTTGCCATCACGGCGCGCACGTTCATGGCGTTGGCGCTGTACACCAGCGCGGAGTAGGGGTTGTAGACGGGGAACATGTTCACGCTCTGCGTCTCCACCAGCGCGATATCCGCGCGCATGCCGGGAGCGAGCATGCCGAATTCGTGCTGTGCGCCCAGCGCGGCCGCGCCGCCGCGCGTGGCGAGGGCGACGATCTGGCGGGCGGGGAAGAGGCTGCGGTCGCGGTTGACCGTCTTGTGGGCGTTGGCGAACAGGCGCATCTGGTCAAACAGGCTCAGCGTGTTGCCGGAGGACGGGCCGTCCGTGCCCAGCGACACGGGCACGCCCGCCTCGCGCAGCGCGCGCACGGGGGCCACGCCCTTGCCCGCCTTCGTGTTGCTGGCGATGCAATGCGCCACGCGCGCGCCGCGCCGGGCGAGCAGCGCGATGTCCGCTTCGCTCAGGTGGATGCAGTGCGCGGCCAGCAGGCGCGCGTCCAGCACGCCGATCTCGTCAAGAAAGCCGATGGGCGTCGTGCCCCTTTCGGCGAAGTGCGCCATCTCATAGTCCATCTCGCCGGCGTGCAGCGTCATGAGCGCGCCGTGCTTGTGCGCCAGCTCGTGGCAGCGGATGAGCGCCTGCGCGTCGCAGGTGGTCGTGCCGTGCGGCGCGAGGATGGGGCGCACGAGGTCGCAGCCCCTGTATGCCTCCAGCATCCGCGCCGCGCGCGTCAGGCCGCCGTAGGGCGCCTGCGCGTCGCAGGTGCTCTGGCCGATGACCGTCTCGCCCAGATAGCCGCGCATGCCCGTCTCGATGCACGCGCGCGCGACCTCTTCCTCAAAGTAGTACATGTCCACGAACGTCGTCACGCCGGCCAGCAGCATCTCGGCGATGCCGTAGCACGCGCCCAGATAGACCAGCTCCGCCGTCATCGCCTCGTTTTCCAGCGGGAAGAGGAAGCGGCGCAGCCGGTCGGGGCAGTCGTCGCCCATCGTGCGGAAGGGGATCATGGCGGCGTGGCAGTGCGTGTTCACAAAGCCCGGCAGCAGGATGCCGCCCCGGCAGTCGATGCGCGTGCCGACGGACGCGTCGCCGTCGTAAGCGCCTTCGCCCAGCGCGGCGATGCGCTCGCCCTGCACCAGCACGTAGCCGTCGCGGTGCTCGGTGAAAGCGTCGTCCATCGTCAGCACCCACGCGTGTTCAAAGAGCGTCGTCATGCCGCGCCGCCTTTCAGGATGTCCAGAGCCGCCGCGCAGAAGACCTGCGCGCTGCGGGGGAGCACGCTTTCGTCCAGGTCAAAGCGCACCGTGTGCTGCGCTCCGGCCATCGGCGTCATTACGCGCATGTACGTGGCCTGCCCGCCGTGCGCCTGCACGCGGTTCATCATCACGGAGATGTCCTCGCTGCCCCAGTTTCTGGCGTTCTCCACGCTGCTCACGCAAAGGTGCGGCAGGTCGCGGCGCACGATCTGCGCGATGCGCGCGAGCAGCGCCTCGTCGCTGTGCTGGCCCTCGGCCTCGCCCATTCTGGCGAGCGTCACCTCGCAGCCGTACATCGCCGCCGCGCCCCGGCAGGCGGCCTCGGCGGCCTCGGCCATGAAGGCGTTGATCTGCGTCGTCTCCCCGCGCACCTCCAGCTGCAAGACCGCCCTGTCCGGGATGACGTTGCGGCCCGTGCCCGCGTGCAGCGTGCCCACGTTCACCCGGCTCTCGCCCGCACTGTGGCGGGGGATGGCGTGCAGCGCCAGCGCGGCGGAAGCCGCCGCCAGCAGCGCATTTTTGCCCTTTTCCGGATAGCCGCCCGCGTGCGCCGCCAGCCCGGTGAACGTCACGTCGTACTTCGTGGTCGCCAGCGAGCCGTATGTGCCCGGCGTCACGTCGCCGTCGTCGAGGCTCTGCGTGGGCGCCACGTGCGAGCCGATGAACACGTCCACGTCGTCAAGATGCCCTGCGGCGACCATCGCCTTCGCGCCGCGCGCGCCTTCCTCGCCCGGCTGGAACAGCAGCTTGAGCGTGCCGTGCAGCGCGTCCTTCATCTCGCTGAGCATCTTTGCCACGCCCAGGCCGATGGCCGCGTGCGCGTCGTGGCCGCAGGCGTGCATCACGCCGGGGTTTTCGCTTGCAAACCCCTCGCGCGCGGGCCGGTGCGCCGCGTCCGCGGCTTCCTGCATGCCCAGCGCGTCGATGTCAAAACGCAGGGCGAGCACGGGCCCCTCGCCGCAGCGCAGCACGCCGACCACGCCGGTGAAGCCCTCGCGCATCTCCTGCGTGAGATACGCCTCCTCGCAGCCGTGCGCCAGCGCGCGGGCGAGGTGGGCGCGCGTCTCCTTTTCGCCGGGCACGCCCATGCGCGCGGCCTCGGCGCACGCCGCGCGGCCGGTGATCACCTCGTAGCCCAGCGCGTCAAGCTCGCTGGCGATCAGCGCGCTGGTGCGCATCTCCAGCCAGCCCGTTTCGGGGAAGCGGTGGATGCTGCGGCGGATGGCCGTCATCCACGGCGCGAGCGCTTCGCTGCGCGCGATCATCTGCTCCACGTGTGTCATCTGCAATCCTCTCCCGTATCCGTTGTCATGATTTGATGATAGCATAATTGACGCGGGCGTTCAAGCGTCGTATACTGGAATCCAACGATATGATCAAAAATGAGGGAACGCCTATGAAGAACGTGCTCGTGATCGGCTCCACCTGCGTGGACGTGATCATCCGTGTGGATCACCTGCCCAGAACGGAGGAAAACCTGCACCCGCAGTCCCAGCGCTTTGCCATCGGCGGCTGCGCGTACAACGTCGCCAACATCCTGGGCCGTGCGGGCGCGCCGCTGACGTTCGTCACGCCGGTCGGGCGGCAGGGCGTGTTCGGCCCGTTCGTGCGCGAGAAGCTGAACGCGCTGGGCTTTGCGACGGCCATCGATCTGCCGGACGCGCAGAACGGCTGCTGCTACTGCTTCGTGGAGGCGACGGGCGAGCGCACGTTCTGCTCCATCCACGGCGCGGAATACACGTTTTCGCCGGACTGGATGGCGCCCTACGCGGGGCGGCGCTTTGACTTCGCCTACGTCTGCGGGCTGGAGGTGGAGGAAGCGACCGGCGAGGCGCTCGTCTCCTGGCTGGAGCAGGCGGACATCGGCACGCTCGTCTACGCGCCCGGCCCGCGCGGCGCGCGCGTGCGGCCCGAACTGACGGCGCGCCTGTTCGCGCTGCATCCCGTGCTGCACCTGAACGCCGGGGAGGCGTCGGCGCTCTCCGGAGAGGCAGCGCTCCCGGACGCGATGCGCGCGCTGCATGCGCGCACGGGCAACACCGTCATTGCGACGATGGGCGCGCGCGGCGCGTGTTATCTGGATGAAAGCGGCCTGCGCACCGTGCCGGGCGCGCCCTGCGAACGGGTGGCCGATACCATCGGCGCGGGCGACGCGCACGCGGGCGCGGTGCTGCTGGGCCTCAGCCGGGGCATGGCGATGCCGGACGCGCTGGCCTTCGCCAACGGCGTGTCCGCCGCGGTGGTGGGCACCGACGGCGCGACGCTCTCGGATGCGGACTTTGCGCGCGTGGTCATGCGGGGGTGAAGGCGCGCTGAAATCTGGCAGAAAATCCCTGCGCGCCGCCGCGCATGCGCCGGTTGATTTCGGGCATGATAGGCTGCGAGGAGCTCGGAACTGTCCGAGACCCGAAACAAAGTGCCGACGGATTCGCCATCGTCAGGATTGCGCATCTGCCCGCGCTTTGAGCCGGGTGGATGCGCGCACAAACGCACGCACACCTCCTCTTTTGAACCGGGAACCGCATGGCCGCCGCCGTGCGGTTCCTGTGTGTTTGGGCGCAATTTGCAGGATGCGGGCGGTCAACGTGCACATTTTTTCCATTTTTGCGGGCAAATGATGAATGTTTTTCATGTTGACCGTGAAAAATATTGACAAACCGGCAAATCGGAGTAAAATGTTGTCTGCGCACTTTATTTGGCCATGCCGCCATGGCTTGACGGCCCGGCCTGAATACAGGAGGAAGAGAGCATGAAGAAACTGACGACCATCCTTGTCCTGGCGCTTGCGCTGTGCCTGACCGTGCCTGCGATGGCGGAGACCGTGTTCCAGCTGGGCACCACCGTCAACGAGCAGGATTCCTTCCAGATCGCCGCGGAGAAGTTCGCGGAGCTGGTGGCCGAACGCACGAACGGCGAATACAGGATTGAGATCTATCCCAACGGCACCCTGGGCGACGAGAGCACGATGCTCGATTCCATGACCATGGGCATGCTGGACATGGGCATCATCACCAGCGGCCCGTTCGTCAACTTCTCCGAGATGATGGGCGTGCTGGATATGCCGTATCTGTTCGCCACGAACGAGGAAGCGTATGAGATTCTCGACGGCGAGATCGGCAAGGAGCTGCTTGCCACGCTGGAGGAGACCGGCCTCAAGGGTCTGGCCTACGCCGAGCGCGGCTTCCGCAACGTGACCAACTCCGTGCGCCCCGTGACCTGCGCCGAGGACCTCAAGGGCCTCAAGCTGCGCGTCATGGAGAACGAAGTCTACACCGCCACGTTCAAGGCGCTGGGCGTCAACGCCGTGCCGATGGCGTGGGCCGAGGCGCTCACCGCCATGCAGCAGGGCACCATCGAGGGGCAGGAGAACCCGATCAACGTCATGTATTCCTACGGGCTGTGGGACTATGGCCAGAAGTATGCGACGTTTGACCGCCACTCCTACGCCACGGCGATCATCACGATGAGCCTGGACGTGTTCAACACGCTGGATGAGGCCACGCAGGCGATCTTCGTGCAGGCCGCGCAGGACGCCGCCGAGTATGAGCGCGCGTGGGTGGCCGAGCAGGAGGCCGCGCAGATTCAGGCGCTCAAGGACAACGGCATGGAGATCGTGGAGAATCCGGACGTGGAGTCCTTCCGCGCTGCCGTGCAGCCGGTGTACGACGCCTATCCGCAGTTCGCCGATTACATCGCGCGGATTCAGGCGGTCCTCGCCCAGTAAAGCCCGCATCGGATGAAGCGAAGCGGCGCTCCGCCGGGAGCGCCGTCTTTGATCGGAGGAATGATGATGACACTCAAGAAAGCACTTGCGCCCGTCAGCGACGCGCTTTGCAAGGTCTGCTCGGTGCTCATCGTGCTGATGCTCGGCGCGATGGTGGTGATCACCGGCATGCAGATCGTCTGCCGCACGTGGTTCACGGCGCTGACCTGGAGCGACGAGGTGACACGATATCTGCTCATCTGGTCCACGTTCCTGGGCGCGTCCGTGGTCTATCGCCACAGCGGCCACATCTCCATCGACCTCGTGCAGAACATGGTGCCGCCCAAGGCGGGCAAGGCCATGCGCGTGCTGGTGCACGTGGTCTGCTTCGTGCTGTTCACCGTGCTGCTGTTCTATTCCAGCCGCTACTGCATGAAGCTGAGCAAGACGGCCACGGCCCTGCCCATCAAGATGAAGTACATCTACCTGTGCATCCCCATCAGCATGGCGATCATGATGGTGCACGCGCTGCTCATGGCCATTGACGAGGCAACGAAGGAGGTCAAGGGCTGATGACACTGATTCTCTTTGGCGTATTCATTTTGCTGCTGCTCATCGGCGTGCCGGTCGGCTTTTCGATCTGCTCCGCCGCGGCGGTGACCATGTTTGCCGGGTATGGTGACGCGAAGATGATGATCATCGCCCAGCGCATGTTCGCCAGCTGCGATTCATTCAGCCTGATCGCCGTGCCGTTCTTCATCTTCGCGGGCGATCTGCTCGCCGGCGGCAAGATCTCCAAGGTGCTCGTCGAGTTCTGCGAGTCCCTGTTGGGCATGATCAAGGGCGGATTGTCCGTCGTCTCCGTGCTGGCCGGCATGTTCTTCGCGGCCATCTCCGGCTCCGGCGCGGCGACCACCGCCGCCGTGGGCGCGACGCTCATCCCGGAGCTCAAGAAGCGCGGCTATCAGGAGGACTCCGCTGCGGCGCTCGTGGCGGCCGCCGGCACCATCGGCGTCGTCATCCCGCCGTCCGTGCCGATGGTGCTCTACGCCGTCATCGCGGAGGAGAGCGTCAACAACCTGTTCCAGGCGGGCTTCGTGCCGGGCTTCATCATGGGCGGCATTCTCATCGCCATCGCGCTGGTGCAGGCCTACAAGTACGACTATCCCAAGGGCGCGCCGTTCAACCTCAAAAACGTCTGGCGCACGTTCCTCAAAGCGATCCCCGGCATCATGATGCCGCTGATCATCCTGGGCGGCATCTTCTCCGGCTACTTCACGCCATCGGAGGCCGCCGCCGTCGCCGTCATCTACGCGCTGTTCGTCTCCGCGTTCATCTACAAGGACATGACGCTCAAAAAGCTCTATGCCACCATGCTTGGCTCTGCGAAGACCAGCGCCGTCATCATGATCATCATCGCCTGCTCCGGCCCGTTCGGCTGGGCGCTGGCCAACTGGAAGATCCCGGAGACCATCTCCGCCGCCGTGCTGAGCGTCTCCACCAACAAGTACATCATCCTCTTCCTGATCTCCATCATCATCCTGATTGCGGGCGTGTTCATGGAGACCTCCTCGGCGATCATCCTGCTCACCCCGGTCTTCCTGCCGCTGGTGCGCGCGCTGGGCATTTCCACGCTGCACTTTGGCATCCTGTTCGTCGTGGGCATCGCCATCGGCATGATCACCCCGCCGGTCGCCATCAACCTGTTCGTGGCTTCGGGCATCACGGGCCTGCCGCTCACGCGCATCTCCAGGGCCGTCGTGCCCTACCTGCTGGGCTTGATCGCCGTGTTTCTGTTCATCGTCTACGGCCCGCTGTTCATCCCTGGTTTCATCGTCTGATCCGCGCGGCTGTGTGCGCCTTCCGTTTTCGGGAGGCGTATTTTGTCACGTTTTGCCCTTAACAAAATTTAAAATTGTGGTATGATGAATGCACACATCATATTCGGAGGTCATCCATGTTCAGAACGCATGCGCACCGCACGATGGACATGACGCAGGGCCGCCTGCTCACGCAGGTGCTGCTCTTCGCGCTGCCGATCATGCTCTCAGGCATCTTGCAGCTCCTGTTCAATGCGGCGGATACCATCGTCGTGGGCCGCTTTTCTGGCAACGAAGCGCTGGCGGCCGTCGGCTCCGTCGGCTCGCTCAACAACATGATCATCAGCCTGTTCATCGGCCTGTCCGTCGGCGCGAACGTGCTCGTGGCCCGCTACACGGGCGCGGGCAACAACCGCGCCGTCTCCGAGACCGTGCACACCGCCGTGCTGCTGGCCCTCGTGGGCGGCGCGCTGCTGTCTGTCGCGGGCATCGCGCTGGCGCACCCGCTGCTCACGCTCATGGGCTCGCCGGAGGACGTCATCGACCTGGCCGTGCTCTACGTGCGCATCATCTTCATCGGCATGCCGGTGCAGATGCTCTATAACTTCTGCGCCGCCGTGCTGCGCGCCGTGGGCGATACGAAGCGCCCGCTCTACTTCCTGACCGTGGCGGGCGTGATCAACGTGGTGCTCAACCTCGTGTTCGTCATCGTCTTCCACATGAGCGTGGCGGGCGTCGCGCTGGCGACGATCATCTCGCAGGCGGTCTCCGCCTGCCTGATCACCCGCTCGCTGATGCACATGGACGGGCCGACGAAGCTGCACCTCAACCGGCTGCGCATCCATTCCGGCAAGCTGCGCGAGATCATCCGCATCGGCCTGCCGGCGGGCATCCAGTCCTCGGTGTTTTCGCTCTCCAACGTGGTCATCCAGTCCTCAGTCAACAGCTTCGGGGCCGTCGTGATCGCGGGCAACGCGGCGGCGGCGAACGTGGGCAACTTCGTCTATCAGGCGATGAACACGTTCCAGCAGGCGATCACCTGCTTCGCCGGACAGAACGTGGGCGCACGCAAGCCGCACCGCATCATCCGCGCGATGCACGTGTGCATGTTCTGGGCGGTTTCGTTTGGTCTGGTGCTGGGCGTGCTCTCCTGCGTGTTCGGCGGGACGCTGCTCACGCTGTATTCCACCGATCCGGCCGTCATCGCGGCGGGCATGGAGCGCATGCTCATCGTCTGTGGGCCGTACTTCCTGTGCGGCATGATGGACGTGATGACCGGCGTGCTGCGCGGCATCGGCTACTCCATGCTGCCGATGATCGTGTCCATCCTCGGCGCGTGCGTGTTCCGCATCGTCTGGGTGTGGACGATCTTTGAGGCGGTGCCCACGATCGAGTGCCTGATGTTCTCCTACCCGGTCTCGTGGGCGCTGACGTTCGCCGTGCTGGTCGTCATCTTTGCCGTGATCTGG
Source organism: uncultured Clostridia bacterium (assembly GCA_944333055.1). Taxonomy (GTDB): domain Bacteria; phylum Bacillota; class Clostridia; order Christensenellales; family Aristaeellaceae; genus Ventricola. Next base: position 2,404 of record CALVKT010000001.1, on the reverse strand, counting down.
AAGAAGCGCTTTGCGCCGCAGTTCACGCAGGAGGAGCTCGCCCGGCGCTGAGCTGCGTGACAAGGCCTTTGATCATACGCATATGAAAACAGGAGCAGATGCACATGTCTGCTCCTGTTTCTGTGTGTGATCGACACGAATTCTTGACGAAAACGGCCAATCGGAACCGCAACAATCGCTGCGGTTCCCGCCGCTTACGCCGTGATCATCGAAGACATGCCGCCCTGAAACCGGGATTTCATCCCTCAGACGCCCTTCTTCGCATCGCGCTGCATTTGACCTTTTGAGCAGAAATCAGGATTCAAGGGACTCGGCGCGGCGCGCCCTGCGCCATGGGAGACGAAGGGCGGGCGTTTGGGCCGCAAACCCATTCCCAATGCGCTTTGTGCGCACGGATCGACGCGTTGGCATAATCTGGCGCGCGCCGGGGCAGGCTATGCGCGAATGGGGGAATATGTATGAAGCGGATGTACGCGCGGATGAAGGCGTGGATGATGGACTACGCGTATCTGGTCACGCTGGGCGCGCTCATCGCCGTGGTGGTGGGCAGCGCCCTCTACACGCAGCAGGTGCGCCGGGAGCGCGAGGCGGGCGTGCAGGCGGCGGCCCACGCGCCGGAGATCGAGCAGACGGCCACGCCGACGCCCGCCGTGACGCCCCTGCCCACGATTGCGCCGCTCGCCGTGCGGCCCGTGCTGCTCACCGGCAGCGCGCAGTGGCCTGTGGACGGCGATGTGCTGCGCTCGTTTGACGCGCAGACGAGCGTGTACTGGGCGCGCTTGCAGAGCTGGCGCGTGCACGCCGGGCTGGACATCGCGGGCGAGGCGGGGCAGCGCGTCGACTGCGCGGCGGAGGGCCGCGTGACCGGCGTGACGTGGGACGAGCTGTGGGGCTGGCGCGTGACGGTCGATCAGAGCGACGGGCGGCAGACGGCGTATGCGGGGCTGGAGAGCGCCGTCGTCGCCGTCGGCGAGCGCGTGACGCGCGGGCAGACGATCGGCACGCTGCTCGCGCAGGTGCCCTGCGAGGCGGAGCTCCCGGCGCACCTGCACATGGAGGTCACGCGCGACGGCGAGCCGCAGGACCCGGAGGCCATGCTCCCGGAGCGATGAAGGCAAAAGGGCATCCGGATGGATGCCCGAATGGATGCGGTTGCGGCGCGGCGGACGCGTCAGCCGAGGTACGCCTTGCGCACGTCGTCGTCGTGCATGAGCGCGACGGCGTCGCCCTCCTTGACGATCTTGCCCGTCTCCAGCACGTAGGCGCGGTTGGCGATGGACAGCGCCATCTGCGCGTTCTGCTCGACGAGCAGGATGGTCGTTCCGGCGCGGTTGAGCTCGCCGATGATGGAGAAGATCTGCTCGACCAGCAGCGGCGCCAGACCCATGGACGGCTCGTCGAGCATCAGCAGGCGCGGCTTGCTCATGAGCGCGCGGCCCATGGCCAGCATCTGCTGCTCGCCGCCGGAGAGCGTGCCGGCGATCTGCCTGTGGCGCTCCTTGAGGCGCGGGAAGCGCGTGAACACGTCCTCCAGCGACGCGGCGATCTCGCCGGCGGGGCGGGTGTAGCCGCCCATCTCCAGATTTTCGCGCACGGTCATCTGCTGGAAAACGCGGCGGCCCTCCGGGCACAGCGCCATGCCGCGCGCGACGATCTTGCTCGCCGGCACGCCCGCCGTGGGCTGATCCTCAAAGGTGATGGCGCCGGAGCGCGGCTTGAGCAGGCCCGCGACCGTGTTGAGCGTCGTCGATTTGCCCGCGCCGTTAGCGCCGATGAGCGTGACGATCTCGCCCTCGTTGACCTCGAAGGACACGCCTTTGATGGCATGAATGCTGCCGTAGTACACGTGCAGGTCTTCCACTTTCAGCATGCTCATCGATCAGCCCTCCTTGCGCTTGCCCAGATACGCCTCGATGACGACCGGGTTGTTCTGAATCTCCTGCGCCGTGCCCTTGGCGATGACGCGGCCGTAGTTGAGCACGCAGATGCCCTCGCAGATGCCCATGACCAGTTTCATATCGTGCTCGATGAGCATCACGGCGATCTGGAACTGATCGCGGATGGCGATGATGCTGTCCATCAATTCTTCCGTCTCGTGGGGGTTCATGCCGGCGGCGGGCTCGTCGAGCAGGAGCAGCGAGGGGTTCGTGGCCAGCGCGCGCACGATCTCCAGCCGCCGCTGCGCGCCGTAGGGCAGGGAGCCGGCCTTGGCGGCGGCCATGTCCTGCATGTCGAAAATGGAGAGAAGTTCCAGCGCGCGCTCGTGCTGCTTTTTCTCCTGCTTCCAGTAGCGCGGCAGGCGGAAGATGCCGGAGAACATGCCGTAGGGCACCTGGTTGTGAAGGCCGATGCGCACATTGTCCTCCACGCTCATGTTGCCAAAGAGGCGGATGTTCTGGAAGGT